>JACNJN010000222.1:0-23368 GCA_014382535.1 Candidatus Desulfolinea nitratireducens
TATTGGAGAATTGATGCCGATCAACTATTCAATTATTAAAGTGTCAGGTGGCTAGTTATTTTTCTTTCCAAAGGTATAGATTGTTATTGAATCGGTTTGATAAACCATATGAGGTTCAATTGATAACTCAATTTCTTTTCCCAATAAGGAAGGTTGGCGTACATAAATATAATCGTAACTTCGATCAACTACTTTTGCCCAATCGTCGACACAATTGATCTCGAGACACGCTTGTAATTCGTCCAGGCTTTGCTGAAATTGTTGAAATTTTTTGCCTAATATCCATTCCTGTCCCTGGATTGTGTTTTGGGAGGTCCGTTTGGTGAGCGCAGGGAACCATTCCTGGACAGGGTCAGAAAATGGTTCAGCTGAACCAGTCCAAACTATAAATTGACTGGATTGAGGCGTGTTTTCTTTAACCCATTGCATCGCTTCTCGATCTGGTTGGCTTAGAGTATGGGAAGCAATATCCAGGCTTGTGGTAAAAGATCCCACAAGGGAAATGAAAATTATATAGATCAAAGAAATCCGAAGTAGGGGACTGCGTTGAAAATAATATGTCCATTCAGTATTTTTGTCTTGGGGTCTAAGATGACTGGCAAGTGCAGGTATGATAATTTCTGCGAAACCGATACCAGATAAAAGCGCCAATGGAAAAACGCTGATAGCTGACGCGCTGCGTGGTTCGACTATAAAGGGTAATACAAACCATGCGATGAGAAAATAATCACGCTTGTGGAATTGTCTCGCAATCCCAAGCAGGGCAAATACAGTGAAAATACTGATATTCCGTTCTGAGGCAAAACGTGGAACAAGAGCTCCCCAAAATGAAAGTAGTGAATGACCACCAGTTTGCATGGCTGAGATGAAGGGGGCCATGCTGTGCCGCGACAATGCCGGCATCCACCATATGGCTGTAGTAAATAAAACACCGATTGCGATCGCGAAGGCATAAACAAGCCCCTGACGATTTCTTCCATAAAATAGTACTAAAAGTACCCCGATTGAAATTGCATGGATGGCTGCTTCGGGATGGCTGAGTACGGTCAGGCTATTGAAAAGAATGGTTAAAATGAGATATTTGTTATTTCTCTCATTGCTTGTAAATAATTTGTACCCGGCTGAAACAGCCAAAATGATAAAAAGCTGATAAATAGATCGGCTTATTCCACCTCCAAGAACAAACCATGAAAAAGTGCGCGGGATGAAGGCAAAAGCCAGAGTGGCCAAAACAGCCGTTTGAGAGGATTGCAATGAGTTTTTTGCCATCCAATAAAAAGCCGGGATAGAAAGGGTTGCGACAATGGCAGGGAGATACTGCACAAGGTTTAGCACAGATATGTGAGTTATGTCAGAGATAAATGCTGTAATATAAAATGAAAGGAAGGGGTAAACAAATGGAATGGATTGGTTATTATAGGTTGTAAAAAAAGGCAATGCATAATTGTTTGCTTGTATATCTTTGATCATTGTATAGAACATTCCGCCATCGATGATTGGAAAATCAGATAGCAGTGCCGGGGTCAGGCGAACAATTCCTCCCATTAGGATAGCTGCACCCAAAATCAAGCTTGCCCATTGATTATTTTTGGTATTTTCCATAAAGTCCCTCGATATCAAGTAAAATAGATAGGTGAATTTTAACAGAGATTTTTAATATTCCCGGAGAACACCATGACCGAACTACTTTGCCAGGCTAACAGCTATCTTAAAGAATTTGATGCGAAAATAGTGGATGTGGATGCGGAAACCTGCGCGGTGGTGCTTGACCAAACGGCTTTCTTCCCTGGAGGTGGAGGACAGCCCTGTGATATTGGCTTGCTGACCATTTCCGGGACAGAATACACGGTGACGAAGGTAAAGAAGAAAGGTGCTGATGCCCTTCATTTTCTCGGTGGGGATGTGGATTTGCCCGAGGTCGGAGCAACTGTTCATGGCTCGATTGACTGGGAACGCCGCTATCAACTCATGCGCACACACACAGCAATGCATATTCTTTGTGGGGTTGTCTTTCGAGATTACGGTGCCCTGGTTACCGGTGGTAATATGGAAATTCTCAAGGGACGGATGGATTTTGAGTTTGAGACCATGCGCGGTGAATTGGTCAGGGAAATTGAAAAAGCAATTAATATTGAAGCCCAAAAAGGGCACGATGTGAAAGTCGCGGTATTGCCGCGTGAGGAAGCCTTCCAGGTTCCAGATTTGATTCGGACGAAGATCAACCTCCTGCCAGAGGGGATTACCGAAATCCGCACGATCGAGATCGTTGGGCTGGATTTACAAGCTGATGGTGGCACTCATGTTAAAAATACATCCGAAGTGGGAAAGCTGCGTGTAGCGGACTATAAATCAAAAGGAAAGATCAATAAGCGAATTTATATTGAGGTGGAGTAATGAATTATCGAAAACTTGGCAGCACGGGGATCGAGGTTTCTGCACTTTGTTTAGGGACGATGCAGTTTGGCTGGACAGCAGACGAGGCGACTTCATTTGAGATTCTCTCAGCCGGCTATGAGGCGGGCATAAATTTCTTTGATACTGCCGATATTTACTCTCGCTGGGCTGACGGAAACCCGGGAGGCATCTCGGAGGAGATCATTGGTCGGTGGTGGAAGCAAGCCCAAATCCCGCGCGAGAATCTGATCATCGCCACAAAGGTGCGGGGCATGATGGGAGATCCACCTACCGAGGGGCTGTCAAGAGAACGTATCCTGAATATGATTGAAAATTCCCTGCAGCGTTTGCAGATTGAGTATATTGATCTCTATCAAACACATTGGCCCGATGACAGGGTTGAGATCGAAGAGACTTTACGTGCACTTGATGATCTTGTAAAAGCCGGGAAAGTACGTGCTATCGGTTGTTCAAATTACTCGGGAACTCAACTTCTTGAAGCGTTGGAAGTATCGGAGAAATTTGGCCTGGCACGCTTTGAAACTCTTCAGCCGCATTATAATTTAGTTCATCGAGACGAATATGAGAGCGAATTGGCGGCTATCTGCCGTGAGAAAAATATTGGTGTAATTCCTTATAGCCCGCTCGCGGCCGGCTTTTTGACCGGAAAGTACAGGCAAGATAAAAAAGCTACATCTGCGCGCGCAGAAGGTGTGGCGCAATATTTCACGGATAAGAGTTGGCGTTTGCTTGAACAAATGGATGATATTTCTGCTGCTCATAATGCTACTGTGACACAGGTTGCTTTAGCTTGGCAGTTGGCAGACCCGACGATTTCGAGCCCAATAATTGGTGCAAACTCCATTTCCCAACTCAATGATAGTTTGGGTGCTGTCGAACTGACTTTATCAAATGAAGAAGTTAATTATCTGAATGAGCTTTCTGCGAATGAGAATTAGAATTGCAGTCTTTGAGAAAACCATTTGAGCTATACTGTAGTTGATTTTGTTGACAGGAGAAATGCTATGACCGCGAAAGTAATTCTTAATCCATACTCTGCGCGCTGGGGGTCAAAAAAACGCTGGCCAGAAGCTTCATCTGCTCTCACGGATGCCGGCGTAGCGTTTGAATTGGACGTTTCTGAAGGGCGCGATCATTGTACAGAGCTGGCAGAGCTAGCTGTTAAAGAAGGGTTTTCTCCAATTATTGCTGCCGGGGGCGATGGCACAATTGGAGAGGTTGTTAATGGATTGGCAAATGCAGCTGCTGAGGGTCAGCCTTTATCTACCTTTGGCATCATCCCGATGGGAACTGCAAACGATTTGATCTGCAATTTAAATATGCCGAAAGACTTGAAGGATGCGGCAAAAATCATTGCTGCTGGAAAAATTCGCCAGATGGATTTATGTTCGGTAAATGGACGTTCATTTGCCAATAATGCAGCCATTGGTCTTGAGCCGATGGTCACTGTTTTGCAGGAGCAAATTGGCTGGTTGAAAGGAATACCGCGTTATTTATATGCGGCATTATCTGCCATCCAGCGCGGCACAAGTTGGCAGGCTGAACTCAAATGGGATGATGGCGAGTATACCGGCCCAATAACGCTTGTCACAGTTGGGAATGGAGCCCAAACAGGCGGTCTCTTTTATATGGCCCCTCATGCCGATCCCTTTGATGGGAAATTGACATTTGTTTTTGGTCATGTTAAATCTCGCCTGAAAATGTTGAGTCTGCTCCCATTGACGATGAAGCCAGGCGAAGGTAGCTATGTTGAAAAAGACGAGATTACTGAGATTCATACCACTCGCCTGACCGTAAAGCTCACTACAAGTTCCCCTGCCCATACAGATGGAGAACTTTTCAATCGGGAATTACTTGAGGCTGACTATCAAATTTCCCCAGGTCGTTTGCCAATTTTAATGCCGTAAAAAATATTTACCCTGTACATGGGTGGAGCTATTCCGCCCATTTTTAATTTAATCAAAATCCAACATTTTGCTCTATAATATTATCTGTCTTTGACAGGAGTTTTTTTGAAAGAAAAAATACTAGCCTACACCACGATCTTGCTTATTTTCTCTCTCTTTTTTGGTATTTTACTCTGGGTGAATTTTACAATTGTTCCCCATTTACCTGATGGCGAGAGCTTCCTGGTCCCTTGGATAGGGGCACGTAGTTTTTTAGTCGAACAAACCAACCCATATACCCTTGATGCAGCCCGTGAGACACAAATCGCGATTTATGGACATCCTGCGGGCGATGGCGAATACCCTTATCGTCTTGATATTCCCTTTTATATTCTCTCTTTCTATTTTCCCTTTGGCCTGATCGAAAATTACGATCTTGCCCGCGCGCTCTGGATGAGCTTTGCCGAAATTGCGCTCTTTGTAGTGGGGTTTTTAAGCATCTATTTATCAGAATGGAAAACTTCCCGGACAAATAAAATTATCTATTTTCTGGCATTATTTATTAGTTTTTATGGGTTATATCCCCTCATTGAAGGCAGTGGAGCAATATTTAGTGCCCTCACCCTTCTCTTGATCCTGGTGGCTACTCGGAATGGCTGGGATAGTTTTCTCGGGCTCCTGCTTGCCTTTGGAGTGCTCCGATGGCAAATTGGCGGGCTACTTTTTCTTTTGGTTATTTTTTGGCTGGTCAAATCCCGAAAGTGGCGTGTTTTTGGTATTTTGACAATGAGTCTGACGGCCCTCATTGGCACATCCTTTGTCCTTGTACCCAAATGGTTCACCCCCTTTGCCAGCTCTATCGTTGCCAATGCGCGTGGTGCGCAGGGGTTTCTTTTTAGCGAGATCATCCAAATCTGGAATCCTGCCAACAGTATTCTGATAGCGAATATCATCAAATGGATATTGCTGCTTATTCTTTTCCTCGAGTGGCGCGCAGCGCGTGATCGTGATTTTCAACAATTCTTTTGGGTTGCCAGCCTTAGTCTCGCAATAACCCCATTTCTAAATATTCACATTACCCCGATATTTTATTCAATTTTGTTTTTCCCCCTGGCGCTTGTATTCAAAATTGCAGAAGATCGTTGGTCTCGCCAGGCCAAATGGGGCATTCCCCTTGTTGCGATTTCTATTTTGTTTTCCTGGGGGCTTTTCAACCGTGCCTCTCACGGTCTTCAATTGCTGACATTCCTTCTGCCCCTTCTCCTTTTTATTGCTCTGTATTGGTTACGGTGGTGGTATATCAGCCCACCAAGAACGTGGGTGGACGAAATATCCCGAAATTATAAATGACAAATCGCACATATCTTCTCCTTTTCATTCTTGCGTTAGGCCTGGCGATTGGTATTGCCTCTTTCCAATCTACCCCTGGCTACCTGGATGGAGACTATTACTACGTCACCGGTCTTCAACTTGCTCAGGGAAAGGGATTTACCGAGCCTTTCCTCTGGAATTATCTGGATGATCCGGAGGGGTTACCACATCCCTCTCACGCATATTGGATGCCGCTAGCTTCAATCCTCTCCGCTTTGGGGATGCGTATCGCCCGCGGATTTGACTTTGCTTCCGCGCAATGGATATTTATCCTACTCTCGGCTTTGATTCCGTTAATCACCGCCGCCCTGGCATTTAGCCTTACATCCCGTCGTGACCTGTCCCTGATCGCTGCCTTTCTCGCACTCTTCAGCGGATATTACGCTCCCTTTCTCACCACAACAGATACCTTTACCCTTTACATGCTTCTCGGCGGGGGCTTCCTCCTTGCTCTCAAGATCCGCCAAATCTGGCTCAAATCACTGATCTTAGGCTTTCTCGCAGGTCTTATGCATCTCTCCCGCGCCGATGGGGTGATTTGGCTCATCTTTGCTTTTTTGTCGCTCATTATTTCCTATCGAAACTCTGTCCAGAAACAATCCTTTTCCTCTTTTCTCTTCCCTCTTTTTCTTATTGTTGGCTATCTCCTCCCAACACTCCCCTGGTTCCTCCGAAACCTCGACGTCTTTGGCACAATCCTCGCCCCCGGTGGCGGCCAAATGCTCTGGCTGACCTCTTATAATCAAATATTCTCGTACCCTGCTGGATCATTAACAATGGAAACTTGGCTAGCCTCAGGTTGGTCTGCGATCTTTGAAGCGCGGTTTTGGGCCCTCAAACTCAATTTGGGAACGATACTCGGCGTCCAGGGTGAAATTATTCTCTTGCCATTTATCATTTGGGGTGCCTGGCATTATCGCAAAAATGAACTTATCCGTATTGGTTCTCTCGCATGGCTAACTACCGCTTTAATTATGACGATCATATTCCCCTTTGCCGGGGCACGCGGCTCCTTTTTTCACTCAGGTGCGGCATTGCAGTCCCTTTGGTGGGCGCTTGCTCCAGTTGGGTTAGAGCAAGCTATTATTTGGATATCGCGTCTGCGTGGTTGGCGTTTGCGGGAGGCATGGCAAGTCTTTCGCGTGGGTATCGTTGTGATTTCGCTGATCTTTACGCTGACTATTCTTTGGGGGCGTGTCATCTCTCCCTCGGCACGGAAGCAAGCCCAAAACCGGGGGGTGCCCCGTTACGCACTTATTGAAAAGGTTCTATCGGCGCAGAAAAATGATGACGAGCACACAGCAGTCATCGTCTCCAATCCCCCTGGTTATTATCTCTCCGGTGGACGTGGCGCCCTTGCACTTCCAGATGGAGATGCGCAAACAGTTCTCGATATTGCGACACGGTATGACGCAGGTTACCTAATTCTTGAACCGGGGGCAGTTACGCAGGGTTTGATCCCTGTTTTTGATGCACCTGCCACGCACCATGACTTGTTATTTTTGAAAGAAATCGAAGGAGCGAAAATATTTGTCATCAAAAAGCAGCCGTAATTTAATTTTAGTGCTCGCTGCTGTGTTCAGCTTGGGGGGCTATTTAATTGCCAGCAGCCTGAAATTTCGGATCGGCTTTCCACTTGACGACGCCTGGATCCATCAAACCTATGCGCGTAACTTAGCGTATTGGGGAGAGTGGGCCTTTTGGCGGGGGCAAGTTTCAGGTGGTTCAACGGCGCCTCTTTGGTCGGCGTTGCTCGCAATTGGTTATTTACTGAAAATTTCTCCATTTTTCTGGTCTTTTCTTTTAGGTGGCGTTTTATTATTGGGACTGGCTGAAGTAGGCGAGGGATTTCTACGTAAAACAGTCCCTGAATACCACAGCACGTTTCCCTGGGTGGGAGTTTTTCTAATTGGGGAGTGGCATCTCGTTTGGGCAGCAGTCTCTGGTATGGAAACCCTCCTATATGCACTCCTGATTACCACCGTCCTGGTTCTATTAGCTACTGGGAAACGGAACTTTCTACTTTTTGGCATGCTGATTGGTCTCAGTTTGTGGGTACGTCCTGGAGGCATCACTCTCTTGGGCCCGGTTGTTGTGGTTGCGGTATTATCAAAGGGCGGAGGTAAACAAATATTTCGCAATTTGTTTGGCATTGCGCTGGGTTTTGGTATTTTTCTCTCTTTATATTTGTTTTTCAATCTTTCTTTGACGGGGACACCATGGCCGAATACTTTTTATGCCAAACAGGCTGAGTATGCGCTCTTGCGTGAGCTTGCTCCCCTTTGGAAGCGTTTCTTGGCAGAAATAAATTTACCGTTAATTGGTGCGGGAGCCTTGCTGTTGCCTGGAATATTTGTTTTTGGCTGGCGGGCATTGCAACGCCGCGACCTTGGCCTTCTGGTAGGGATGTTATGGTTTTTAGGCAATGCGGCAATCTATGCCTGGAAACTTCCTGTTATTTACCAGCATGGACGCTATATGATGCCCGCCATGCCGATTTTTTTCCTGTGTGGTTTGGGGGGGACCATCCAACTCATTATGGAAGTTCGTTCCAAGCGTTGGGGGCGGGTAGTAGCTCCTGCGTGGAGTTTGTCTGTTCTTTTGGTTTGGATCGGTTTTTGGGTGATGGGGGCGAATGCATTTGCGGAAGATGTCGCATTTATTGAGAGTGAAATGGTAGTTACTGCCCAGTGGGTCTCGGAGCATATCCCGCCAGACGCATTGATTGCTGCACATGATATTGGTGCCCTGGGATATTTTGACGGGCGTGAGCTGGTAGATTTGGCCGGATTGGTTTCCCCGGAGGTAATCCCTTTTGTACGCGATGAAATTAAGCTCGCTGACTATATGGACAAACGAAATGTTGATTATCTTATCGTATTTCCCTCTTGGTACGAAACCCTGTCAGAAGGGCTACCTCTTGTGTATAATACAGGTGGCCATTTTAGCCCAGCTATTGGTGGAGAAAATATGATTATTTATCAGTGGGTGCGGTAATAAATTTGAATTTTGTTGTCATATTTCAATGAATGCTCCGTGCTATACTCGATAATAATTGAGATGAGAGCTATGGAAGAAATCAAACTTGTAGTGATTGACGATCACCCCTTGTTTCGTCAGGGGGTAGTGGATGCGCTTTCTTTGGAACCAGATATGACTGTGATTGGACAGGCATCTGGAGGGAAAGAGGCCCTAGAAATGATTCGGACACTTTCGCCTGACATTGCTGTTCTTGATGTTAATTTACCTGGTATGAATGGCCAACAGATCACACATCGAATAGTACAAGATAAGCTCCCGACACGAGTCTTACTGTTAACAGGATATGATGATCTTGAGCAGGCTTTACATGCTGCTCTTGCTGGAGCAGCTGCATATTGCGCGAAAGAAATTGGCCCAAAACGCTTGATCCATAGCATCCGGGAAATTTTCAAAGGAAAATATGTTGTAGCTGAGCAAGTTTTTACTCGTGAAGAATTGGATGCCTGGATTAAAAGTCAAATAGCAAAAACTAATCGCCCGTATAGTGAGCCAGGAATGCCTTTCCACCCTCTCTCAAAACGGGAAATGGAAGTTCTTTCTTGTGTTGTTCGTGGAATGAGTAATAAAGAAATTGCGATATTGTTGGGAATTAGCCATCAAACAGTCAAGAATCACGTTACCGCGATACTTAGGAAATTTAGTGTTGATGATCGTACCCAAGCCGTTGTTTACGCTTTGAAACGAGGTTGGGTGCAATTGAATGATAATGAGCAGGATGCTTAGGAGTAAACTAATATGGTTGTTTCTAATACCGACCAAAATTTAGAGGAAGACCAAATTCTTGATATTCAATCTGAGATAGATGAAACAGAAAAATCATTAAGGGAAGTAACCTTAATGATTGAACAAAGTCAAGATGAAGTAGGTAAGTTGACGCAACGAAATACGGCCATTACAACGCATTTGCAGCAAATTCAATCAGATTCATCCGATTTGTCTATTGAAGAAGTTCGTATGGCTTATGATTCAGCCTTGGATGCCCAGCAGCGCCTTCTAGTAATGCGTGGTCAGTTAGATAAACTGGAAAATGACAAAACATTTCTTGGGCGTTATAAAAAAGTATTGCATCTAGTAAGTGGTGGCAGCCAGAAAGTCTCTCAAGCAGTTGGTAACACACGGAGTGAATCGTCTAACATTGAGATGATTGTTAATGCTCAAGAATCTGAACGGCAGCGTTTGGCTAGACAAATGCATGATGGACCAGCTCAAGCACTATCTAATTTTATTTTGCAGGCTGAAATAGCAATGCGTCTCCTCTCTGTGGATATTGATCAGGCAAAAGAGGAGTTGAACAATTTGAAAGCGTCTGCAATGCGTACTTTTCAAAAAGTTCGCAATTTTATTTTTGAACTTCGCCCAATGATGCTTGACGACTTGGGCCTGATCCCCACTATTCGCCGCTATGCGGATACTTATAAGGAGCAATCAGGAATGGATATGAATCTCCTGGTCTCTGGGACAGAGAGAAGATTAGAACCATATCTTGAAGTGATGGTATTTCGTGCTTTGCAAGAGCTTCTGGGTAATGCTTCCAGACATAGTCACGCCACTGTTATTAAGGTTTTTATTGATGTAGGTGATAAGCTAATAAAAGTCAGTGTTGATGATAATGGGAAGGGGTTTGACATTGATATGATTGACCATAGCAGTAGTTTGGGATTGAAACTTATTCGGGACCGTGTTGAAATGTTGGGAGGAAGCTTTGATATTGACAGCTCTGCAGGAAAGGGCACCCGAGTTGCCTTTTCTGTTCCAGCAGTAAATTAGCAGGTCCAGAATATCAACTTTGTCGCTCTAGGATATATTCCTATTAGTTAATAATATAATCAGTCTACAATTGATTAATTATAGGAATTGAATAAATAAGGTGTGATGCCACTAAATTTTTCTCACCGAAAGAAAAGGGCCAGAGTCTGGTAAATTATATGTAACCCCCCAAAAAATATGAAAAATTAAGAAATTTATTGCAGTAGCATAGCAGTAAACCGTTTTTTAGCGCTGTCCCAGCTTTCTACTACTATAATTAAAGAAATATCCTGTATAATTCACGTACTTGTTTGAGTATTATTTAATAAATCTATTCAAGTGTCCGAAGTAATGAGAGGAGCTATTTATGCGTCGCGGAAGAATATTTATCTACTTGGCACTATTCCTTTTGGTTGTCCTGGCTGGAGCGTATTTGTTCTTGAGAAGCCGATCTGCACCTGAGGAGGCAGCTGCTCCTGCGCCTGTTTTAATTGATATTGTCATTGCTAAACAAAATATTCCGCAAGGGGCTGAAATTACGGATGAGGTTTTGGGGAGCATATCATTGCCAGAGGGAACAGATTTTGGGGTTATGTTCCGATATGATCAAAGAGATTTGCAAGTTGTGGGGAAAATTGCGAAATATCCAATTGCGCAAGGCGTAGTTATTACACAACCTATGATTGGCGAAACGGGAGATATTGCTTCAATTGGTCCCGAGTGGGCCAATTTAATATCTCCTGGAATGACAGCCATCGCCATACCTGTCTCTAGATTATCTTCTGTCGCCTATGGTGCTGCTGATGGTGCTCATGTGAATGTGATTGCATGCTTCATTTTTGTGGACATTGATTCTGGTTTCCAATCTAAACTACCTAATAGTACAGCATCTGTTTTTGCTGCAGGCTTTCCCTTTGAAGCCCCAAGTCTCTCGGCATCCATAGGTGCGGCAGGCTCTCCGCAAGGTCGAATTGAACTTGACCCAACTTTGCAACAACCGGTATACATCGTCCCTCAAGAAGATCAGCGTCCGCGTACTGTTTGTCAAACTGTTATTCAGGACGTCGCTGTGCTAAAGCTTGGAGATTTTCCCGTAACCGATCAAGTTGTTGCTGAAGATACAGATGAGAATGCTCCGCCTCCTGCTCCGGGAGAGAATACTGCTCCCCCAGCACCTGTTACTCCTGATATTGTTACGTTGGTTGTCTCACCTCAGGACGCAACATCCTTGACTTATATGCTGTATGGAGGCGCCAAACTGACATTGACTTTACGAGGTGCAAAAGATACGTCCAGGGTTGAAACACAAGCTGCCACCTTGCAATTTCTCCTTAGTCAATATGCAATTCCTGTGCCTGCAAAATTGCCATATGCAGTTGAACCTCGCATTGATGCTTTAGGAGACCCTGCTTTAGGAAATACTACTGAACCGACTCCCTAATAATTCATGATGGATTTTCTATCTCAGAACAATTTAGTGATGTGGAGATTAAATGGCTTCAAGTGATAAATACAGTGTGCTAATTGTTGATGATGTAGCTGAAACCAGAGAGAATGTTCGCAAACTTCTTCAGTTTGAATCTGATGTCGAGGTTGTTGGTGTAGCGCGGACTGGTCGAGAAGCGATCGATATGGCACAAGAACTTGAGCCAGATGTTATTCTGATGGATATAAATATGCCAGATATGGATGGCATTGCGGCTACAGAGGCAATCCGTCAGAAAAAGCCTTTTGTGCAGGTAGTAATATTGTCTGTGCAGGGTGATCCGAACTACATGCGGCGTGCCATGTTAGCAGGCGCTCGTGATTTCCTTACCAAACCACCAATGGGTGATGAGCTTATATCTGCTATTCGTCGGGCGGGGAAAATGGCGCATATGGAGAAAGCCAAAGGAGGGGGAGGAACAGCAGCTCTAACAAGTAGTGGATTGCCCTCCGTTTCAAGCTTTTCTTCATCCCAGGGAAAAATAATTACTATTTATTCCCCAAAAGGGGGCACTGGTTGTACAACTTTGGCAGTCAATCTTGGCATTGCCCTTCACAATAATGAAACCCACACAGTAATTGTAGATGGGAATTTGCAATTTGGCGATGTGGCTGTTTTCATTAATGAGCAGGGAAAAAATACAATATTGGATTTGGCCCCAATAGTTGACGAATTAGATCCTGAAATTGTTGGCGATGTTATGGTCAAGCATAAGGATTCTGGCATACATGTTTTATCAGCCCCTCCGCGCCCCGAGCAGGCAGAGGGAGTATCTGGAAGACAATTTACGCAAATATTGCAATATCTTCGCCGTTTATATGCCTATGTGATTGTTGATACTCCCTCATTGCTCACGGATGTTGTTTTGTCATCTTTGGATGAAAGTGATATAGTAGTTATTGTCGCGACACAAGACATCCCGTCAATTAAAAATTTGCGACTATTCCTTGATTTAGCATCTTCAATGGGTGTTGAGAGGGAACGGATTGTTTTTGCGTTGAATCGATATGATAAGCGGATCGGGATTACGCCTGAAAAAATAGGTGAAAATTTAAAAGTAGAGGTTTCGGCAATAATTCCTCTTGACGACCGTGTTGTTATTCCATCAGTTAATCGAGGTGTCCCCTTTATTTTAGGGAATCAAACACAGCCTGCGAGTAGAGGGATTCTTTCTTTGGCTGGAAAAGTCCGCTCCAGAATTGCATCGATTGAAACAGAAGGTGATATGGGAGTTAATTAATTTGGAGAAAACCAATGTCTTTACTAAAGAGAATTGAACAGGGGCAAGGGTCATCCTCTGAAAAGAAAGAATCTGGAGGGGGACAACAAGGGGCTGAAACCCCCTCGCGCCTGGGATCGTTACAGGCAAGGCGTGCAAATGCTCCGAATACAACTCCTCAATCAGGAACATATTATGATCTAAAAACTCGTGTGCAAAATAAATTGCTTGCAGAAATTGATCCATCAACTGATATTTCTCAGACTGATGAGGTTCGCGGATCGATTCAAGATTTATTTGAACAAATCTTGGCCGAAGAAAATATTGTGCTTTCAAGGCCCGAACGGCATAGGTTATTTGAACAAATTACTGCTGAAATTTTGGGGCTTGGTCCTTTAGAGCCTCTATTGCAAGACGACAGTCTTACTGAAATCATGGTGAATGGCGCAAAAAACATCTATATTGAGAGAAAAGGTAAATTGCATCGGGTGCCAGTAACTTTTGAAAGCGATGATCATGTGATGCGGATCATTGACAGAATTGTTGCTCCACTTGGTAGGCGAATTGATGAAACAAGTCCTTATGTGGATGCGCGCCTGCCTGACGGTTCTCGTGTAAATGCTGTCGTCCCCCCTATATCTCTTGTTGGACCAATACTAACCATCCGTAAATTCTCCAAGAATCCAATTACTATGGAGCAGCTTGTCCAATTTGGTTCGATCACACCAGAAGCATTGCAGTTTATGAAGGCTTGTGTTGAAGCCAGATTAAATATTGTTATCTCTGGTGGTACAGGCTCTGGAAAAACAACTTTATTAAATATAATGTCGGCGTTTATTCCTGCAGACGAGCGAATCCTGACGATCGAAAATGCAGCTGAGGTTCAATTGAGGCAGGAGCATGTTGTTACGCTTGAATCACGCCCAGCAAACATCGAAGGACGTGGTGAAATTACAATTCAACAGCTGGTCGTTAACTCTTTACGTATGCGGCCGGATAGAATAATTGTTGGAGAGATTCGTGACGAAGCAGCCCTTGATATGTTGCAGGCTATGAATACGGGTCACGATGGGTCAATGACCACCGCCCATTCAAATAGTCCACGTGACACGCTTTCTCGCCTCGAAACAATGACCTTAATGGCCGGTATGGATTTACCTGTCAGGGCGATTCGTGAGCAAATCTCATCGGCGATTGATCTGGTGTGCCATCAGGAGCGTATGCGTGATGGTTCTCGACGTGTAACCTATATTACCGAAGTAAGCGGCATGGAAGGTGATGTAATTACAACCACAGATATTTTTGCTTTTGAGCAAACTGGCATGGAAGAAGGAAAATTGATCGGGAGGTTAAGACCTACGGGTTTACGCCCCAAATTTATGGATAAAATTGAGGCAAGTGGCATCCGTTTGCCCCCATCTATTTTTGGCATTGGTGAAAGAAAACGATATTAATCTCATTATCCCTATAGCGGAATCTTCTCATGAATCTTGATACTACCACCTGGTTTTTTATTATTGCAGCGGTTATTTTGCTAATTTTACTTATAGCAGGAATTGTAATGTCTTCTAATAGCGAGGGGAATTTGGTTGAAAGTAGATTAGGAGAATATTTGGAAGAGAGCAATGAAGGTAGAAAGGGTGATGAATCGTCTGTATTAACAGAATGGGTTAATAAACGCGTTGAAAAATCCTCAAGGGGAGACAAAATTAAGCAGTCATTGGCGCGCGCTGATCTACAGTTTAAGGTTTCTGAATATTTTGCTTTAGTTGTTATATCAATTACCCTTTCCGCCTTGGTCGCCGGCTTTTTAGGTGGGCGAAGTATTTTTTCCTTTGGGATTGGGGGAGTTCTTGGCGGATTTGCACCTGGAATGTATGTAGGAAATCAGCAAAAAAAGCGACTTAAGAATTTCGATGGCCAATTGCCAGATATGATAAACCTGATGGTAAATGGTTTAAGGGCTGGATATTCTACGATGCAGGCGATGGAAGCAATTAGTAAAGAACTCCCTCCGCCTATTTCTGATGAATTTAGACGTGTTGTGCAAGAAATGCAATTGGGTGTTCCCATGGGAAGAGCTTTAGATAATCTGTTGCGCCGCATTCCAAGCCCGGACCTGGACTTTATGGTTACAGCAATCAATGTCCAACGTGAGGTTGGCGGCAATCTTGCAGAGATTCTTGATACAATTTCGTTCACAATTCGCGAACGCATCCGAATTAAGGGTGAGATTCAGGTTTTAACTTCGCAAGTCAGAACTTCTGCAAAAATCCTTTCATTTGTTCCTATCGCATTAGCTCTTTTTCTGTGGTTTTTCAATAACGAGTATATGAGAGGTATTTTTGATGCAGGTAGAGCCCCTGGTTTTGGAGCGCTTGGCTGCGGGCTTATGTTAATTGGTATAGGGTATTTTGTGATGATGCGCATAGCGGATATCGAGGTGTAATATGGTTTGGATAATTATTGGTTTTCTAGTCGTCGGAGGAATTGTTGCCTTGGTGATTGCAGGACAACGCGAGGCATCATCGACCGGAGAAGATGATTTACTGGCCTCGCGATTGGTAGAATTTAGCGAGCGAGGTGAGGTGGCGTCCCTTGAAGAAATTGAGTTATCTCAACCTTTTCAAGAACGCGTGATCGTTCCTATTCTGTTGAAGGTTGGGGAAATATCAACACGATTTACACCGCAACACCTGATTGAAGACACCGAACTAAAGATAGAATTGGCAGGAAATCCAATTCGAATGGCAGCATCTACATTTTTGGCATCTCGTTTTGTAATCGCTGGTGTTTTGGGAGGATTCTTATTTATTATATTTTTATTTGCGCCTCCATCGGCCATAAATATTAATCCTTACCTGATTGTTCCATTATTTGCAATAGTCGGTTTTTTCTTTCCTCAACTTTGGCTCCAAGGTAAGATCAACTCACGTCAACACGAGATTCGCAAGGCAATGCCAGACGCCCTCGACTTGCTCACTATCTGTGTTGAAGCAGGGTTGGGATTTGATGCAGCAATGTCAAAAGTAAGCGATAAATGGGAAAACGAACTTTCTCTTTCATTTTCAAGAGCCATTAGAGAAGTACAACTTGGCAAATTAAGGCGTGACGCTCTAAAGGATATGGCAGAAAGAATTGGGCTTGCAGAGATGACGAGTTTTGTCGCTGCTGTGATCCAAAGTGAGCAGCTAGGTGTAAGTATGGCAAAGGTGTTGCGCATTCAATCAGAGCAGATGCGTGTTAAACGTCGCCAAAGGGCGGAAGAGGAGGCGCATAAGGCTCCTGTGAAAATGATTATCCCAATGGCATTTTTAACATTCCCATCCATTTTTATCGTCTTATTGGCGCCTGCGGCTTTCAGAATGGCGAATACCTTCGGTGGGAGTGGGGGCCTCGGGCAATAAATTCATTTGAATAAATCTTTTGGTTTAGGATATCATCTATATCGCTCTTTTTGGAGAGGGATAGATTTGTTTTACCCACCTGTTTGCGGGGGATGTGAAAAAAACGGTTTCCGTTGGTGTGAGAATTGCCGAAAAAACAGTTTGCTAATTCCCGAACCAATTTGTGACGTTTGCGGTTTGCCCCAACCCAAAACCGGGATATGCCCGTCTTGCAAAGAAATACCACCTGCCTATCTTGCTTTGCGCTCATGGTCAGTTTTTGAAGGGCCGATCCGCAAGGCATTACACCGTATTAAATATCGTCAGGACCTTGGTCTTGGCGATGCTCTTGCTGCTGAGATGCTGGCTTATATAAATCAGCTGGATTGGCAGATTGAGATTATATCCCCTGTGCCTTTAGGGAAAAAGCGATTAAAAGAACGAGGGTATAATCAGGTAGCATTAATAGCTCGACCCCTGGCTCTTGCCAAAGGCTGGGAATATGTCCCACGCTCCTTAAAAAGAACGAAGGAAACGATTTCGCAAGTGGGGCTTTCTGCTAATGGGAGAGAAGATAATGTGCGTGACGCTTTTGTTGCAGATAGTAAGAGAGTTGCAGGAAAAAGTGTTTTGGTCTTAGATGATGTATCCACAACGGGAGCAACCCTGAAATCCTGTGCTAAGGCGCTAATAAATGGTGGCGCTCGCGAGGTTTATGCCCTCTCCGTGGCCAGAGCATTACCGCGTCACGGTCTTATGACAGTCTAGGAAATTCTAAAACAGGAGGTACGATGACAAACGAAACAAAAATTATCGGAAAAAATATGGAAGTAACCGATAAGGTTCATGACTATGTTTATAGCAAGGCAGAAAAATTGGATCGTTATCTCAAGGCAATCGAAGAAATTCGCGTAGAACTTTCTAATGATAAATCAGCGCGAAGTGCAATGGATCGACAAATTGCACAAATTACTGTTCTAGGCCGTCGTCTTCTTCTGCGAACTGAGGAACGCTCAGATGACATTTTAGGCGCCTTTGATTCTGCCTTTGATAAAATGCAG
Organism: Candidatus Desulfolinea nitratireducens; assembly: GCA_014382535.1. Lineage (GTDB taxonomy): Bacteria > Chloroflexota > Anaerolineae > Anaerolineales > Villigracilaceae > Desulfolinea > Desulfolinea nitratireducens. The sequence continues at coordinate 17,613 of JACNJN010000222.1, forward strand.
CGCCAAATTGAACGTTACAAAGGTAAGCAAAAACGCGGTCGGGGTGATGGCCGATCTGCAGCTGAGGTAGCTCCGGATGTAGTCGATGAAGATGAAGAAGTGGATGAGATGAGGATCGCCAGGCGGAAACGGTTTACCGTCTACCCGATGGTGGAAGAAGAAGCGCTTGAACAAATGAAACTCCTTGGACACGATAATTTTTTTATCTTTTATAACGGTGAAACGAATGCGATGAATGTACTTTATCGCCGTCGCGACGGAAGTTATGGGCTTATTGACCCAAAAATTGCGTAAAACGTAAGCAAGGCTTATAATGAGAAACTGGCCCAATATTTGGGTCAGTTTTTATCTAAGATATTGAATATAAATTGATATGGATGAAATTTTAGAAAATAACAACCCTGTTTTTGATCAGGATGCGATCAAGAAAGCAGCTAAAAATATTCTTCTCGCTGTTAATGAAGATCCCACCAGAGAGGGGTTAAGACGCACCCCTTTGAGAGTGGCCCAAATGTATGAGGAACTTCTCTCTGGCTATAATATTGACCCCGATAAGGTTGTCAACGGTGCCCTCTTTCAGGTTGAATATGACGAAATGGTCCTTGTTCGCGATATTGAATTTTACAGCCTTTGTGAACACCATATGCTGCCCTTTATGGGGCGCGCCCACGTGGCCTATATTCCGGATGGAAAAGTAATTGGCCTTTCTAAAATTCCCCGCATCGTTGATATGTTTGCGCGGCGTTTGCAGGTTCAGGAGCGCATGACTCGTCAAATTGCAGATTTTATTCAGGATTTATTAAACCCGCAGGGTGTTGCGGTCGTTGTCGAAGGCCTGCATCTTTGCATGATGATGCGTGGCGTCAAAAAGAATAATGCCCGCATGACCACCTCTGCCATGCATGGTGCATTCAGGGCAAATTTAGCCACACGCCAGGAATTTTTGGATAATATTTCCCGTGGCGCATCTTCGTTACAACTATAATAATTATTTTAATCGGGATAAAAAACCGGCTCACGCGTGGATGTGGGCCGGTTTCCATTTAAGGACGTTCGATTTCAACCCCTACTTTTTCCACATAATCAAGGGCCTCGGGCTTTTCGACGCGGACAAGGGTCTTCTTCACCCTGGCCTCCTCCAGGCATATCCCGGCAATATCCTCAGCCAATGCCTCAACGGTTTCTCTCTGGATGCTTTCTGTATGCGCACGGATCTTCTGTGAGAGGGCATCGTAATTAATGCAATCTTCAAGTTGATCTGTTTTTGCGGCCCGGCGGGTATCTGTAAATAAGGTGATGTTGATCAAAATATCCTGCGGGTTTGATCGTTCATGCTCATAGACGCCAATAATAGCGAGTACATGTAGATTGGTGATCAGTATTTTATCCATAAGATTTATTTCACCGTCACTTCGACAGCGTCCCCCGTTTTTGCACCCAATCGTTTTGCCGCGCTGCCATTTACAACCGCGATTTCAAGATATCCTTCGCTGTCAACCAAAGCCACCAGATCGCCGATCTTACGATGCCCATATGATTTTACGATCCCGTCAATTTTCTCACCTAATATCCGAACACGCGCTTCACCCTCAATCAGATCGGCAAGTAGATTTGTACGCAGGTTGCCAAAGCCATCAATGATCGTGATCTCTGCTTTCCAGCCTGCCTTTGTTTTCTCAGGCTTCGGGAGCGTCATTAGAACAGGATCATTGATGGGCGTGCCAAGCTTCTCAAGTGGCACCCCCGCAGCAAGGTGGGCTCCAACGGGAGCAAAGATATCGCGTCCATGAAAGGTACCGCTGACTTGGTTTAGCCAATATTTAGGCTGATCTAGATCAACGAATTTCCGATGCAGATTCCTGGATTCGGCATCCTGTATGAGCGCCGTGAGCAAGCCATTATCGGGGGCGACATAGAACTGTGTTCCTAGTTGGGCCGCGATCGCCCTTCTCTGAGTTCCCACGCCGGGGTCAACAACCGCAACGTGGACAGTGCCTTCCCCAAAGAAGGGGGCAGCTCGCCAAAGGATGATCGCGCCTTGTTGCAGGTTTTGGGGTTTTATCTGATGAGAAATATCTGCAATTTTTACATCCGGGCAAATGCTCCAGATCACTCCTTTCATCGCTCCCACAAAGCCATCCTGTGTTCCGAAGTCGGTTAATAGTGTCAGTACGCTCATTCTTTCTTTTGCTCCTTTTCAAATAAACTCTTTTGATGGTAGCATAAAGGGTGTTGACAGACAAGTTTTCTGAGAGGTGACCCATGTCCGAACTTGAAAATCCCGTTCCCGATCCATCAACGATCCTTGTTGAAATTCAACAGGGCTTGGTTCATGCCCAGGCTGAAGAGCGCCTTAAGAGCATAGACGCACTCCGCCCGCTTGGATACAGCAGCCAGACTATTTTGCGCCAACTTGAAAAAATGGCGATAAATGATCGCAGCAAGGCTGTTCGATCAGCGGCCCTTGAGCAATTGGAATCTCCCCTTAATCGCCAAATCCGGGCGCGAAATAGCCGCATGCCTCTGCGGGAGAGGCAAGTCATTGCGGGGGAAATCATCCAATGGGAGAAAGATGGTCTGCTCAACGAAGGCCAGTCTCAAATTCTAAAGCAACGTTACGATTTTGATTTTGCGCGAACACCCATTGAGCAAACGCCTACCGAGGCCCAGCCAAAAGAGGCAAAAGAGAAAGCGACTCTGGCGCAAACACTCTTCAGTGAAGCTAGCATCAAGGTTGCCCTCTATTTGGGAGCTTTCTTTGTGATTGCTGCGGCGATGATCTTTGCTGCCGCAATTGAAGAACTTCGTTTGCCAATATTGATTTTCTTTACGCTGATCTTTGGGGGAGGCTCGATCATTATAAAAAAGAAATTACCCCAACCCAGTTTTGCTTTCTTTATTATTTTCTCGGTGCTGCTCCCGATCGATTTTGGTGTTCTTGCTGACTCGGTAAAATTACCGGGATCTGCAGAGACAGTCTATTGGATGACCGTCTTTGCCTTGATGACCCTCATCTGGGCTTTTGCTGTCTGGTTTTTTCGCTCGCGTTTTTTTTGCTTGACAGCCTTCATTTCTTTGGGGATCAGCCTGCTCTTTTTTGCCGATTTATTCAAAGATCCACCCATAGACCTGTATCTTCTCATGCTTTCGCTCTCTGGCCTACTGGGGATTTTTGCGACCAAACTCCTTGGCAAATGGAAGGATGAAAAGTTCACTTTTCCCCTCTTTTGGATATCTCAGCTTCAGCAAGGGATTCTTCTCCTAATATCGCTGGTCGCCTTTCTCATTCACTACAACGAAAGCTATTTTGAGAATACCTGGTGGCTGGCAACGACCGCTATTTGGTATCTTGGTGGGGCATTTTACCTCGCCAGCGATTGGCTCAAAAAGAGCCTCATTTTCCGCTTCCTGGCGGTTTTCTGCATGCTGCCCCTCTCATGGCTATTTCTAAATACATTCAATTCAAGTGCAACCACGCAGATCATCGTCCTCTTCGTGTGGGGAGTAATTTTTGCACTGAGCGGAGAAGGTCTGAAATCTCTTGAAGAGGGTAAGTTTACTGATTTTGGAACGCCGCTGATCTTTGGTGCTATTCCGCTGGCAAGTGTGGCCGCACTTTGGGGTTTGAATGAAAGCATCTCGCTTGGTTTCTATGTCCTCTTTGGTGCGGCGATCCTCTATACTGTGTTGAGCATATACAGGCCTCGCCTGTGGACCTGGTCTCTGGCCCTGGTTGCCGCCCTTTCTGCTTATTTCACCTTCTTTGGATTGGATGCCACCCGCTCGTGGGATCTGTATCTCGGTTATAAATTACTCATCCCCAGTCTATTGCTTCTGCTCCCCGATCTCTTCTTGAAAAACGATTTCAAAGATCGCCTCACATGGCGCCTGCCCCCCCGCCTTTTGGGGGCGCTGCTGTTAATGGTCAACACCGTTGTTTTATTTACCGCGACGGATGCAAATCTTGGCAAGGCTGCCTTTATTTTTGGTCTTTATGCCATCATTGCAATGGGATATGCACTGCGCTACTTCCCCGAATATGCCTATAACGCCAATGGAGCGATCCTGCTGGTCGTGATCTATATCCTTCGTGACCAGGACGCAGAAACCTGGCTAACGCCCCTGATTAGCCTGTCTGTCTTCTTCTATCTGATCGGAGTGGTTCTGGAGCGCGGGATCGAAAAGGTGAATTGGGGAAATGTATATCGATATAGCGGTCTGGGGCTTGGCGTACTCGTCTCATTGAGTGCGCCCTTTGAAGATTCAGGTCTCGCGGCAAGTATCCCGGTCGTGATCGCCGCCGTGCTTTTTACCATTGAAGCCTTTCGCAAGAAAAATCTCTGGCTTGGCTTTCCCGCCAATGCTCTTTATCTGCTGGCTTATTTTATGATCCTGGCCAATTTTGAAATCGATCAGCCCCAGTTTTACTCAGTTGTCGCCGCCGCTCTGGGGATGCTGATGCATTATCTCCTTGTGCGGGGTGGCAGCAAGACAGCAGCATTTATCACGGGGATGCTTTCGCAGATTACCCTCCTGAGCACGACCTATTTTCAGATGGTCTCCGAAGAGGAGTTGATCTATTTCGTGGTCCTTTTCCTGCAAGCGTTGGTCGTTTTGATCTACGGGATCGTTTACCGTTCTCGGAGCTTGGTGGTCACCCCGATCATCTTCCTCGTGGTTGGCGTGCTGACAATCACCTTTGGCCTGCTGGAGGGCATCCCGACCATCATCCTGATCGGCTGTACAGGTGTGCTCCTGATCGCCTTTGGGATCGGGGCGTTGCTGATGCGAGAAAGGGTTGCCGAGCTGCGCGAGCGTCTGGATGACTGGAATGCGTAGGGTGACCTCCGTAAAATGCGACCTTTCAAATTTGAAAGAATTGTTAAAAAAAATCCTTGAAAATATTGCCAATACGCATATAATTAATTTACCTTAACCAATTGAATTATGTGTGTAAATGGAGGTATGTGTCATGTTGTTCTCACCGAAAGAAACAGGTCAGGGTCTCGTAGAGTATGCTTTAATCCTAGTCCTGGTATCAGTGGTTGTTCTGGCCGTCTTGCTCATCCTCGGCCCAATCATTGGTAACGTTTTCACTGAGGTTAATAGCACTCTCACATCATAACCAACATAATTTGAAGAAGTTTTTTGAAATAGAAAAAGTGGTGCACGTTTTAGGCGCACCACTTTTTTTAATATTTTTCTGTATTTAATCTTTATCCACTACTCCCAAACCAGGAGTTGGCATACTCAACCTATAAAGTGAGGGGTGTAGGATTCAGGTTTATTTCAACGATAATTGCCCCCCTGGTGGTCTTTCTGCGCTGAGGAAAATTGATTTTATTACCCCATTGTATATATGTAACCTTACAAAACTGCAAGTAATAATAATTAAAAAAACTTGCAGTTTTGGCGAAAATATATATAATGAGAATATCTTACCCAATCGAATCAAGATTTATATATGGAGGTACTTAATATGTTGTTCTCACCGAAAGAAAAAGGCCAGGGTCTCGTAGAATATGCTTTGATCCTAGTCCTGGTATCAGTGGTTGTTCTGGCCGTCTTGCTCATCCTCGGCCCAATCATTGGTAACGTTTTCACCGAGATTAATAGCACTCTCACATCATAATCAACATAATTTCAAGAAGTTTACTGCAATAGAAAAAGTGGTGCGCTAAAAAGCGCACCACTTTTTTTTTAGGGCTCAGTTAATAATTTGAATTCCAGGCATACCTCACCTTGGTCGACAAAAT
>JACNJN010000222.1:23744-46285 GCA_014382535.1 Candidatus Desulfolinea nitratireducens
TATCAGTGGTTGTTCTGGCCGTCTTGCTCATCCTCGGCCCAATCATTGGTAACGTATTCACAGAGATTAATAGCACGCTCACATCAGCATAACTAGCAACAAGTAGTATTTTTGTGCTAAATAAAAGTGGTGCGCCTAAACGGCGCACCACTTTTTGTATGGCCTCATATTCAATTTGCGTTCCATGCCTCTATTGCCAGTGCCTGAAATATCTCCCGCGATAAGTCATGAAAATATTCGCGTAATAGCTACTTCAATATATCTGCAGCAGCCGCGGCCATCAACGCTGCTGCGCGCGGCAGGACGGCCTCATCAAAATCAAATTTGGGGTGATGATGATCGTAATCCAGTCCTTTATCGGGGTTTGCTGATCCGAGGAAGAAATAGCAACCTGGCACTTTCTCCATCATAAAAGCCATATCCTCTGCACCCATTGTTAAATAATTGCCGCTGTCAATTTCTGTCTCAGGGTATAGCATTCTGGCTGTCGCCTGCACACTTTCTGTGATATTTTTCTCATTGATCACGGCCGGGGATATCCGTTTCAGCTCGAGATCAACAGTGGATCCCATCGCGCTGGCTGTATTTTTTACAATTTCTTCAAAACGTTGGACGACTGTCTCCCGGACATCAGGATCAAAAGTGCGGATTGTACCGGTCATCTCCACTTTTTGAGGGATGATATTGAAGGCCTCACCCCCCTGTATGCTTGCCACCGTTATAACGGCTGGTTTCAGCGGATCTACATTTCGGGCAACAACGCCCTGCAGCGCGTTCACTATCTGGGATGCAGCAAGGATCGGATCAACGGAAGCCTGTGGCATCGCAGCGTGTGCCCCCTTCCCATAAACCGTGATTTTGAAATATTCTGCTCCCGCCATCTGCGGGCCTGTGCCGATGCCCAGCCAGCCAAGAGGCTTTGAATTCCACAAATGCAGGGAGAGGGCATAATCCACTTTGGGGTTTGATAAAACACCCTCGTCCATCATTTGTTCTGCCCCGCCCATACCCTTTTGACCGATCACACCCTCCTCTGCTGGCTGAAAGACAAATTTTACGGTTCCGGCCAAATCATCTCGTACCTCGTTGAGCATTTTTGCAACAGTCAGGCCGATAGCCACATGACCATCATGCCCACAGGCATGCATGGTGTTGGGGGTGGTGGATGCGTATTCAGCGCCCGTTTCCTCATCAATGGGAAGGGCATCCATATCAAAGCGTAATAATAATACTGGTCCCGGTTTCCCTCCTTCCAAAAGGGAAACGACGCCTGTCCCGGCGATGCCGGTTGTTGTTTCAAGTCCAAGTTCGCGCATTTCATTGGCGACAATTCCTGCTGTGCGTACCTCTTGGAAACCCAACTCCGGGTGCTTATGAAAGTCACGGCGCATCGTTTGCGTATAGACAAATAGGTCTTGAGCTTTATTTTGAAAATCGGACATTTTACCTCATATAAAAAACGCTCAAGGAATATCCTTGAGCGCGATCTTGATGATTATCTACTCCACCGGATAACGTGGAAGTCTTCTTCGTAGCGGGGTGCCTCTTCGGTACTGTCTGAAGTTTTCCAACTATTTTTCATTCGTTCGATCAAGGCTTCCGGATCAGCTATTTGACTTTTATGTTTAAGTACCGCCTGAATTTTCCTGTCCCAGGTGTCGGTTACGTCCAACAGGGTATTGGCCTGGTTTGGGACTGATATCCAGACTTCGTTGGGGCGGTGGGGGGCTAACCCCTCTGCGAGGAGTTCAGGGAAGAAGAGATGGCTGCCTGATGCGGGAAAGACTGCATCCAGCACAGCTTGACCAGCAGCACGATGATCGGGGTGATTGAGGGGGTATCCCTCGCTTGGGAAGATATTGGTCGGGTCACAGGTGACGAGCACATCGGGGGCATATTGACGGATAGCGCGTACGACATCCCGGCGCAATGATATATCGGGAACAAGATAACCATCCGGGTGATCCAGGAAACTGACGGATTTTGCGCCAATGATCTTTGCCGCATTTTCCTGCTCTTTATGCCGAATCTGACAGAGGTCATCCGTGGAAATATTTGGATCTTCGCTGCCCTTATCTCCACAGGTAAGCAGGCAATAATGGATTTCGTGTCCCGCCTGAGCCCAGCGTGCGAGAGTGGCGCCGCAGAAAAATTCAGGGTCATCGGGATGGGCAAGGATTACGAGTATCTTTTGTGGGGATTCCCAGTTATCCGGGGTGGGATTGCTCATGCCTGGGTTTCTTGTTTTTCGTTTTTGTTCCCGCAGTCGCAGTCCTTGCCACAAGGTTCTTCGGCTTTTCGGCGAAGGGCTTCACGCTCATCCCAGGGTTCAATTTCATCACGATGGAATTGATGCCTTGCGCCCCGTACTTCATCATCCAGCTGGACAACAACCGTTTCGGTTAGGGGCATCAGGTCTACAACCCGACCTTCACCCTTGGGGGTAATGACGCGCTTTTTCCGTTTTGGCAGGGTTTTGCGGGCTTTGGCGTAAGCTTCATATTCAAATATCAGGCAGCAACGTAAGCGCCCGCACATACCAGTGATTTCTGCGGGTGCCAGGGAGATGCCTTGCGCTTTTGCCATTTTTATTGAAATTGGACTGAAATCTGTCAGGAATTTTGAGCAGCAACGTTGTTCAAGACCGCAAGCGCCTAAACCACCAAGAATTTTCGCAACATCACGAGGGCCAATCTGGCGCATCTCAATTTTTTGGTCTGAGTAAATCTTTTCCATGGAATTTCGCAGATTGTTAAGATTAACCTTTTCGTCGCCTTCGCTGCTGTAAAGGAAGCTCAAGCGTGAACCATCATAGTTAAATTCAGCTTTTACGATCTTTACATTGGGCAGTTTTAAATTGCTGGCTGCCTCGCGGCAATTGATCATGGCTTCAGTCTCTTTTGCATGCCATGTTTGGTTGAGAAGTAATTCTCGGGGGGTGGCAAGGGATAAGACCTTTTTCCAACCTCCTTTTGGGGGAGGCGGACTTTTCTCAAAGCGCTGAAGTACTTCACCAAGATGTTTTCCGCGGGAAGTTTCGACGATCGCGTGCTCGCCGACCTTAATATCTGGCACAGCACTGGAGTCGAAATGATAAATTTTACCAATTTTTGTAAATCGGATACCGATGATGTTTGATTGCATGGGAGCTATTATACCGTAAGCAGAAAAGGGCGGGTATTGAAACCTCGCCCTTATGATTTAATTATTCTGGCTTTAATTAGTCTGAAATGCTGATTTTCATAGCATCGCCGCTATCTTGTAATGCGGCCACACTGACAGCGGCTGCGACAGTTTCAGCAATTTCCTGCATTGCGATTGCAGCATCAGAATCAGGTTCTGCGATAATGGCAGGTAGACCTTGATCGCCAGCCAAACGGACAAAGCCATTCATGGGCACAGAGCCCAGGAAGGGGATATCAGCCGCTTCAGCGAAGGATTTCCCACCACCCTGACCAAAGACATCGCCAGTCATATTTTCGATCACACCGAGCAGGGGGACTTCCAGCGTGCGAAACATCCCCAGCCCGCGGCTTGCATCTTCCACCGAGACAGCTTGGGGAAGCGTCACCAGGATTGCGCCACTCAGCGGGAGAGATTGCGCCAGCGTGAGCGGAGCATCCCCCGTTCCCGGGGGCAGGTCGATGATCAGATAATCCAGTTCGCCCCATTCGACATCGCTTAGAAATTGTCGGATGGCGGAGTGGAGCATTGCCCCGCGCCAGATCAGTGGTTGACCTGGTTTGACGAGGAAGCCCATCGACATCACCTTGACGCCATGTGCTTCGGCAGGAATCAGTTTTGTATCGGTTGCGGGAGGCAATTTTTCGACCCCCATCATCGTTGGGATATTTGGGCCGTAGATATCTGCGTCAAGTAAGCCGACGCGCGCACCGCTATTTGCCAATGCAACAGCGAGATTAACTGCAATAGTCGATTTGCCCACGCCACCTTTACCGGACCCGACCGCGATCGCGTTTCGAATCGGCGCATCCACTAATCCGCGCAAACGCCCATCGTTGGGGACATCGGCATTCATATTGATTTTTATTTCTTTTACACCAGATATCGCATTGACTGCTTGCCGACAATCAGCCTCGATTTTGCCTTTTAACGGGCAGGCGGGGGTCGTAAGGAATACGCTGAAATTTACAGTATTCCCCTCGATAACCACATCCCGGATCATATTGAGGGAGACCAAATCCTGGTGCAGGTCGGGGTCCATCACATTGCTTAGTGCGGCCAATACTGCTTCTTTGGTGATATTTTCTGTCATGACTACCTTCTTTTATTGAATGATGTTTAGATAATTTTATTGTTCTGATATTCTACCAATTAAGCCCTATTAATAATAGTCAGAGGCATTAACAATAGGTTAGAAAAAAGGTTGAAGGATATCGTTTGAGAAAAATCCTTCAACCTTTTATTTTAGAAAATCAGTGACTTAGTTTTCTTCGGCTGCCTTTGCAGCTTTTTCAGCCCTGGCCGCTGCCATGGCTGCTTTGGCCTCTTCCTTGGCTTTGCGGGCAGCTTCCTCGATGCTGTTGTTAATCGGACGAATTTCATCATAGTAGGTTGCAGATTTCATCAACTGCTCTTTGTCGAAGACCGTGCGCCCATAGGAAGCGATCTCGTAATCGTGATCCATTTTGATCGCATCAAAGGGGCAGTATTCGGCACAGAGACCACAGTTCATACAGATATCCACATCGATGACAAACTCTGCGGGATCGGGAATGGGGCGGCCGGTTTTCGGGTCATTCGAACGCACGATCCAGATGCACTGCGGCGGGCAGACTTTGGCACAAATTCCGCAGGAGGTGCAGCGGATAATTTCTGCACCATCCTCACCCTCATCAAAAACAAGGAAGGGGATATAGCGAAACTCTTCCGGCACAGGCAATTTTTCTTCAGGATACTGAATGGTGAAGATCCCGTTTGCATTCTTGCTGGAGCGATGGGCGATTCCCTCGGCGGTGTAATAACGTTTACCAAGCCATTTGATATCTTCCAGATAGGTGTTGACAAAGCGTTTTAAGGTGACGCCTAAACCTTTCAGGATACCTTTTCCATACATGGTTTCTTCTCCTATCGGTCTGTTTCGCCAAGCACGATATCAATCGAGCCAAGCACGGCGACGACATCGGCAATTTTCAGCCCAGTGCACATCGGACCAAATGCGGTCAGGTTAATAAAGGATGGGGCGCGGACGTGGTAGCGATAAGGGTTCGGTTTTCCGTCAGAAACGACATAAAAGCCAAGCTCGCCTTTCGGACCTTCAACGCGCCCATAAGCCTCACCAGCGGGAACGCGCACCTGATACTGTGGTTTGCCGGTTTGGATAGGACCTTCGGGGATTTGTTCAACAGCCTGCTGGATGATGCGCAGGGACTGGCGAATTTCATCCATGCGAATTATATAGCGGTCGTAAATATCGCCGTTATAGCGGACAGCTACATCAAAATCGAAACGGTCGTAGATGCTATAGGGATCGGCTCGGCGGATATCATAGGGGACGCCGGAGGCACGCAACATTGGGCCTGCTGCCGCGTACTTGATCGCGTCTTCAGCGGAGAGGACGCCCTGTCCAACACAGCGCGAGCGCAGGATTTCGTTATCGCTGAGGAAACGATCCATCTCGTCCACACGGCGGGGCAAACGCTCAAAGGCCAGGCCTTTGATCATTTCGAGGGATCCAGCCGGAAGATCGCGTGCGAGCCCGCCAAAGCGGAAATAATTGCACATCATCCGTGATCCAGAGACGATCTCGAAGATATCCAGGACCAATTCCCGTTCTTCAATCGCATACAGCGATGGAGTGAAAAAGGCGCCGATATCGTTGAGGAACATCCCGATGGCGAAGAGGTGATTCTGGACTCTGGTCATCTCGGCCATGATCACGCGAATATATTCTGCGCGCTCCGGGACCTCAATATTCATCAGCTTTTCGACGGCAAGAGCGTAACCAAAGTTATTGCTCATTGAGGAGAGATAATCGAGTCTGTCGGTGAAAGGCATATTTTGCAAATAAGTATTGCGTTCACCGATCTTTTCATGGTTGCGGTGCAGGTAACCCATGACGGGTTTCAGGCTGACAATGGTTTCACCGTCAAGGATAGTGGCGATGCGGAATACACCGTGGGTGGAGGGGTGCTGCGGGCCAAGGTTGATGGTGATATGATCAGTTTTCAGGCCGGTATTATCAACATCCTCGTATTTTGCGAGGGCGCCATAGAGGGCATCTTCGCCTTCGGGAACCCATTTTTCGGGATCGAATTTATCGGGATACTGGACGTTTGCCTGATAGGTAGCTTTTTCTTCGGAGCGGAAAAAATTGCCTTCGGGCCAGCGTGATTTGAAAGGCTTTACATCGGCTTCGTAATAAGCTTCCTTCCAATCCTTGCGCAGGGGATGGCCTTCAAAACCTTCCCAAAGCAGGATGCGGCGCAGATCGGGGTGTCCAAGGAAATTGATGCCCATCAGATCCCAGGCTTCGCGCTCCTGGAAATCAACACCGGGGTAGACATCCATCAAGGAAGGTACTTCGGCCTTTTTGCGGGCAACCTGAACCTTGAAAACAAGGCCGGGTCCGCCAATGGTTTTATAGGCATGATAGACAACTTCGAGCATCTCTTCGGCAATATAGTCAACACCGGAAACGGAGGAGAGATAGTCGAAGCCAAATTCATCGCGGAGTGCGGTTGCAACTTCAACCAGTTTGTCGGCAGCGACGAGATACCCTTCGTAGCCTTCGCGTTCATCGGCGACAACGCCTTCGGGGAAACGGGTAACGAGATCTAGCGTGGGGGCTTGTGCAGGGGTCACCATGATCAGGCCTCCTTCTTTGCATCACTAATCGCAGGAATATCGCGTTGGTAGATCAGGTCTGGTCCCAGGATCGGAATCGGGACAGCCGCCAATTCGCCTTTTTGATACCAGCGAACCTTTTTGATGGATTGCGTATCAATCAATTCCTGAAGTTTGATCAGGCCATTGATCAATGCCTGTGGGGTGGGTGGGCAGCCGGGGATATAGACATCCACGGGGATCAGCTTATCTACACCTGAAACCACGCTATAGCCTTCTTTGAACGGTCCGCCGCCAGAGGCGCAAGCGCCCATTGCGACAACATATTTTGGCTCAGGCATTTGATTGTAAAGACGAACAATGGTCGGTGCCATCTTCTTCGTCACCGTGCCAGAAACAAGCATCATATCCGCCTGGCGTGGGCTGGGGCGCATTACTTCCATCCCGAAGCGGGAGAAGTCATAGCGGCTGGCAGCGGTACAGATCATTTCGATGGCGCAACAGGCCAGGCCAAACATCAGCGGCCAGATGGATGAGCGCCGTCCCCAGTTATAAATACGGTCTATGGATGTGATCGAGACCGAGCCCTTTATATCATCAGGGATTTCATAACCCGGGGAGTTCAAATCCTTATTTTCCATGAAAACTCTCCTCATATTCCCCTCATTCCCCTTGTTGTCGGTGAAAACGGCGGGGATAAAGGGGGGCGATTTTTTAGCTCAAAGAATTTCTTCGAACCACTCTTGGTAAATTGCTAAAAGGATATCCTCGTTGACGAGTGCAGGATCATCCTCGAATTGCTTGAGTTCCAGGGTCCACGCTTCGATCATACCCAGCGAGACCTTTTCCAAATCCATATCGGGATGGGCCTCTTTCAAGGCCAGGGCGATAGCATAGGTTCCTTCCCAGGTAAGTGGATCAGTCATTTTTCTTCATCGCAAGTATCGTCATAATTAGCTGCGATTATAGTATCCAAGGACCTATAGGTCAACTGGGTTACGTAAATATATATTTGCAAAACCGTATTCAGGAGTATAATCACACTGTCTTTATGACAAGAGAATTCAGTCCCTGAGCGGCAAGGCCGACAGGGAGGAAAGTCGAAGGGCGATTATACAAAATCCGTTCTTCGACTGCATTTCTCGCTTAGGCCAGTTATTTCACTCAGAGTCTGGAAAATGCCTATGACAACAGCACGTCAACGGGTTTTTGCCTATATCCGCAAGCGGCGCGCCGTTTCAGCATCAGAGATCGGTCGGGATCTGGGGATGACCCAGGCCAACGCCCGTCATCATCTCTCCATATTGCAGAAGAACGGACAGATCGAGCTGGTTGGCCAGGGGAGTTCGGGAAAACAGGGAGGACGTCCGGTTAACATCTATGGTCTGGGGAGAGGCATCCTTGGGGATGGCTTGCCGGCGTTATCCGGGCATCTCCTCGATGAGTGGCTTGGCTCTGTTAGTGATCAGAAAAAAGCGACGCATCTGGAGAATCTTGCCAAACGCCTCGCAAATATGACTGACCGGAATCCAAAATCTCCAGATTTTGAAAAAGTCGCCTCTCCGATGATTCGATTAACAAAAACGGTAAAACGTCTCGATGAACTTGGCTATGAATCTCGTTGGGAAGCCCATGCACGCGGACCCCGCCTTATCCTTGGGCATTGTCCCTATGCTGCCATCATTCGTGAGCATCCCGAACTTTGCCAAATGGATGCATCTCTGCTAAATGAAATGCTTTCTCAGAATGTTACACAAGTTGCCAAGTTGGAGGGAGATGAGATTGGAAGACCCTATTGTGTGTTTGCGGTGGGATAAATTACACTTGGAATAAATATGATATAGAGTTTTGAAATCAAAATTCAATAGGAAGTTGTCTTCAATGCAAAAAATCCAGGGCGCAATCCTGATCATCATTTCATCCATTGCCTTCGGAACGATGGCAGTCCTGGCTCCCCTGGCTTATCAGGCGGGCACGACACCGATCACATTGCTTTTTTTACGTTTCCTGATCGCAGGATTGATCATGCTGATATGGATGTTGGTGGCTAGGATTCCTTTTCCAAAAGGTAAAACACTTCTCCTGTTGATCCTCATTGGAAGTATCTGGTATGTTCTCCAAACCCTGGCTTATTTCACAGCGCTCTCCATGACGGCGGCCGGATTGGTCGGACTGCTACTCTATCTATACCCGGCGATTGTGGCATTAATTGGCGCAATTGCTTATCGAGAACGTCTGAGCAAAGCCAAACTTGGCGCATTGGGATTGGCATTAATGGGGACAGCATTTACATTAAAGCCTGATGGAGATGGATTATCTTTGGGGATAATCCTTGCGCTAACTGCTGCAATCCTCTATGCTGGATATATTGTCATAATCGATAAGTTGATGGCAGGGGTTGATCCACGCAGTGCAACCACAGTGATTATGCTGTCAACGGGATTTTCTATTGGGGGAATTGTTGCCTTACAAGGCTTTCAAGGTCCGGATGAAATTTTGGGTTGGATTCCGATCCTTGCAACAGTGCTTTGCTCAATCATCGCATTGGGAGCATTTTTTGCAGGGATGAAAAAAGTCGGCTCGACCAATGCGGCCATACTTTCAACTACTGAACCCTTTATTATCGTTGGTTTGGCAGCCTGGTGGCTGGGCGAACGTTTGGAAATCAGCCAGTTATTTGGGGGATTATTAATTTTACTCGCTGTGTTATTTCTCGCACGCCAGGATTTGAATTAAACGCAACCTAAAGTGTGAGAGCTATTTTTCCTGCGATTGTTATCAAGCCTTAACCCAGCCTTTTGGAATGCGATAGTTAACTACATTCCGTTTTGGATAGGATTTGATCCAGACCGCATCGCTCTGGTTGCCTCCTATTGCGCGAATATGGTCGCCGCATTCACCTAAATAAAAAGCGACATGCTGCCCGCCACCGTCCCATCGAAATGTGACCACACAACCACGTCGTGGGGTTTTTATTTCATCGCCCCATGTCATCCATGGATAGACGGTCGCCCAGCCAGTTGTCGAGATGCCAGTTTGCTCAATGGTCCAATTAACGAATGCTGCGCACCAGTCGGTTTCATCGGGAAGAGATGAATACTCACTTAAATTTGTACTGGCCATATATTCCTGGATGCGGGGATTATCCTTTGGTCCAGGGAGCTCGCGTTGCCCCAGGTCGTTAAATGCGACTGGCATCCAGGGAAATTCCTCATTCTCTTGCAGGATCGCTACCTCTCCCAGGCTAACCAGATATTTTGGATCGCACCAGCCAATTAAGCCGCGAGCGGTAACTACTTTCTTCCATTCCCCATCGCCAATTACCTCAAGCACATTGACAGTTTCTTCCTCTACCAGAGATGTCAGCACAGCAGTACTTGTAAGTGGTCCAGAATAAATTGTGATTTTATTAGTAATGCAACGATGAAAGCCCATGGTGGTTTTATTGGCCGGGTCGTTTTCAAGACCACCCAGGCAATATAAATAGCTACTTGAGCACCACCCATTTTGCCCATCTGCGAGACGAACCTGGAGCCATTCCAGATCCGCTGTGGGACCGGATGACTCAACAATTGTCCCTTTGCGGAGAAGGTCTATTGATGCATAACCGACCCCTGGGCCCTTGCGTAAATGGAGCAGGTCAGCAGAGACCCGGAATTGTCCCTTATCGGAAGTCGGCTCAAAGGGGGGCGGATTTCCGGGTAGTGCCAGCAAATATTTGCCTGAGCACCATCCACTGATTGCATTATTCAGACGTACCTGCTTCCAGCTCCCATCCGCCGACTCGCCCAACTTGCTGACAATATCACCTTTGCGCACAAAGGTAAGCGCAGGATAGGAGGTCCCTGGCCCTTGGCGAACGTAAAGGGCAGAGGCAATGATTTCATATCTAATTTCCAGGTTGGGCTCGGGCTCTGGTTCAGGATCAGGATCAGGTTCAGGTTCAGGTTCAGGTTCAGGTTCGGGTTCAGGTTCGGGTTCGGGCTCTGGTTCAGGTTCGGGCTCTGGTTCAGGCTCTGGTTCAGGTTCTGGCTCGGGCTCGGGCTCGGGCTCTGGTTCTGGCTCTGGCTCGGGATCAGGCTCTGGTTCTGGTTCAGGTTCGGGAATGGGATCAGGGTCCAGGTTGAGCAGATATTTACTCGATGACCAACCGACGGTTCCATTCAGGCGTTTAACCTGTTTCCAATTTCCATCAGGGGATTCACTGAGAGATACTACCAATTCATCGCGGATGAGGTATCCCACTGACCTGAAGCTGGTGCCTGGGCCCTCTCTCAGATAAAGGGCGCTAACCGTAACCTTGTAGTTACCCGCTACCGGCGTTGGGTCATCTTGGCCTTCATCAATTATTTGCAAATACTTCCGGGAAGACCAACCCTGAGTATTGTTGGCTGTTCGTATGTTTTCCCAACGTCCATCGGGTGAACTACCAAGAATTTCGACACGCTCATCCTTAAAAAGAAGACCGAGAGCAGCGTAGGTCTTTGCAGGGCCTCCGCGCAAGTAGAGCGCATATGCTGTCACGATTGCTTGACTCATCGAATCTCCTTAATGATTCCCAAGTTTTCAATATCAAAATTATACACTTATCCTAGTTTTTTTCCTTTTGCAAAATATCCTTGAGTTTTGTGATGATATCTTGATGATCGGGGTTTTCAAGTTGGTTTTCCAGTTCATAAGGATCTTCTTCCAGATCGTAAAACTCTGCTGAGTGCCCATCCGTTTCTATATATTTATAGCGCCCGGTGTGAATGGCAGCCCAGTGGCCGCGGGAGGGCCAACACTCTATGAATATTTCTTCACGCTGCCATTCCTCACCAGCCAGGAGGGGGACAAGTGAAAGGCCATCCAGGTTTTCGGGGATGGGTAGGCGGGCTAACTCATAGAAAGTGGGGGCGATATCTACTGCGCCAACAAGACGATCCTCAATATAGGGTACAGGTATGAGGGGTGGATAGCGGATCGCAAAGGGGACTCGAATTGATTCTTCGTAGGCCGTTCCCTTTGATTCCAGGCGATGTTCACCCCAATGCTTTCCGTTATCAGAAAGGAAGATGACGACGGTATTGTCAAGTTCCCCGGTCTCCTCAAGCTTATTGATGATCGCCTCAATGGCACGGTCAGCGGAGAGGAGGGTCAGGATCTGGTTGCGGCGAAATTCTTCGATATTTTCGATACCTGCTTCTTTAAAGAGGGGACGCCAGTTGACCGAATCTGGTTTGTCGGAGTTGTCGGCTTCGTTGAAGTTTGGGGGACGGTGCGGAGGCAGGTCAGGGTAGCGATCCTCATCTTCCAGGGCAGGGGTGGCGGGGCTGTGCGGCGCATCCATCGCGAACAGGAGGAAGAAAGGCTTGAGCTTCCCCGATGCTTCTTGAACGAAATCAAGCACAAGGTCACGAGTGATATCGGTGATATATCCGGGGATCTGCCAATGCCAGGTTCCATTGATATTGAGATCTATGTCGTAATACCGACTATCATCCCTGAAAACGGAGGCCCAATAATCGTATTCGGGACGCTGTTCACCCTTCCATTTGTTGATATATTTTCCAACCAATCCGGTAAAGTAGCCATTGGCCTGTAAATCTTCAACAAAGGTGCCTACCTTGAGTTCATTTTTATTATCGGTAACGTGATGGTTGTGAACATGCATTCCGGTAAGTATATTGGCTCGGCTCGGTCCACAAAGTGGTGAATTGACATAGCCGCGCGAAAAGGTGACCCCCTGATCAAAGATCAGTTCCTGGGTCTTGGGCATATATTGCATGGTGTCAAAACGCTGATCGTCAGTAAGAATGATTAGAAAATTGGGGCGGTTGTCGCCGATCCCGAAAGGATAACGGCAGGAGGCCAAAAGGCTGCTGCCGAGGGTAAGGCCGCTCAGGCGAAGGAAGTCTCGACGGGTGATTTTTTTTGACATAGATTTATTATTTTCTTACCACAAAGTGCACAAAGGTGCACGAAGAAAAAACCTTAGTGATTCTTTTACTTTGTGATCCTTCGTGTCCTTTGTGGTGAAAGGGTATTATTATAATTTCGATGCTGACGTTGAGTTTTTTGCGTCATGATCTCTTTTTGCTTGCGCTTTTTATGAGGGTCTTTTTCCACAAATAGCGGCTCAAGAGTGAATGGATCCATTTCGGTATAGTACATTACGCTTGAATATGTGGAGGGAGTTGGTGTAAAAATCTGCACCTGTTCGGGTGAGATCCGCAGCTCGCTGCTGACAAAACTCTTCATCCTGCGCATATCGCGTTCGTCGCAGCCGGGATGGGCGGCGATCATATAATAGGTCAGGAATTGTTTTTTGTCGGCGTTAAGATTGAATTCTTCGAAACGTTTTTTGAAGGCAACCAAAGATGCTGTGCCGGGCTTGCCCATTTTTTGGAGGACATGATCTTCCGAGTGTTCGGGAGCGATCTTCATCTGACCAGATGTATGATGGGTGACGACCTGACGCAGGTAATCATCGCCGTATTCGGTGTCGCTCAGGATCATATCGTACCGTAAACCGGATGCGACGAAAACTTTTTTGACACCATCGAGGTTACTTACCCTTTCCAAAACTTCGGCATGGGGGCGGTGATCGATCTTGATCACGGGGCAGATTCCCGGGCTGAGACATCGCTTGCTTGGACAGTTGCCAGCCCTCAATTTTTTATCACATTCGTAGCCATACATATTCGCAGTCGGCCCGCCCAAATCGGAGATATAGCCTTTGAATTTGGGATGCCGGGTGATCTCTTTTGCCTCCGAGACAATCGAATCCTGACTCCGTGAGCGGATCGTGCGCCCCTCGTGGACAGCGATGGCGCAAAAATTGCATTCCCCATAACAGCCGCGATGGGTGGGAATGGAGAATCCAACCGTATCCAGCGCGCGCACATTGCCGTGTTTTGCATAATAGGGATGTTGGGCGCGCTCGTATTCGAGAGCATAGATCGCATCCAGCTCAGCCTCTTCCAGATAAAAAGCGGGCGGATTCTGGACCAGCCAGCGGTCACCATGTGCCTGGGTCAGTCCCTTTGATGGGATCGGATCATTATTTTTGTAGAAGATGTGGAACATCTCGATAAAGGCCAACTTATCTTTAGCGACAATTTCGTAGGCGGGCATTTCGAGATAATTATCTCTTTTTTCTTTGGATATATAGCTTAATCCGCGGATCTCGTGCGGATCATTGCCATCGCGCAGGGCGGCAGCAAATTCAAGCGCTGCCTTTTCGGCCATACCATAAAGCAGATAATCCGCCTTTGCATCAAAGAGAATCGAGCGGCGGATTTTGTTGGTCCAATAATCGTAATGAGGAACCCGGCGCAGGCTGGCTTCGATCCCACCGAGGACGATTGGTTTGCCCTCACCCTCCGCCCTCCCCCGCGAGCGGGAGAGGGGACTTGTCCCTCCCCCGCTCGCGGGGGAGGCTAGGTGGGGGCGTTTTCCTATGCTTTTTGCATAACGCCGAATTAACCCTGTATAAACAATCGTTGCCCGATCGGGACGGCGATTATTTTCTCCGCCGGGCGTGTAGTCATCGGTGCGGCGTTTTTTCTTGAGCGCAGTGTAATTGGAGACCATCGAGTCGATGCTGCCTGCCGTCACCCCCCAGAAGAGTTCCGGTTCACCAAGTCGACCAATATCCTCAAGAGAATTTGTCTTTGGTTGGGCAATGATCCCGACGCGATAGCCTGCATCCATTAAAACCTTGCCGATCACAGCGGTTCCCATGAAGGGGCTGTCGATATAGCTGTCGCCGCTGACAATGATGATGTCGAGCGCATCCCAGCCGAGGCGGGTCATTTCTTCTTTAGTAGTAGGGAGGAACATGGATGGGATTATAGCGTGGTATTAAGAATTCAGCGAATAATGACAATAAATAATCTTGCTCTTCCTTAAATTCTCTCCAGGCTTGGTCAAAGTGCAGGAACCCGTTCCTTTTGAAGGAACGGGTTCCTCTTATAACAAATCCCTATTCTACAGTAACACTTTTTGCCAAATTGCGAGGCTGATCTACATCCAGCCCGCGCAGGGAGGCAATATGATAGGCCAACACCTGCAGGGGGATCACGGTGATCACCGGGCTGAGCAGCCATGGAGTTTCAGGGATCCAGAGGACATGGTTGGCCATGTCGGCGACGAGTTGGTCACCATCGGTTGCCACGGCGATGACGGGGCCGCCCCGTGCTTTTGCCTGCTGGATCTGGCTGATCATTTTCTCGTGCCAGGGGTCTTTCGGTGCAAGGCAGACGACAGGCATTTCTTCGTCGATCAGGGCAATTGGACCATGTTTCATCTCCCCGGCGGGGTAGCCCTCGGCGTGGATATAGGAGATTTCCTTCAGCTTCAGCGCGCCTTCATAGGCAATGGGCATATTGATCCCGCGCCCCAGATAGAGGCAGCCCTTGATATCTTTCAGGGCATGGGCAACTTTTTCAATCTCGTCTTCGCGGGCCAATGTTTGTCCAACGAGATCAGGCACCAGGCGCAGATCAGCGACCAATTGACGGCGGGAGGCCTCATCAATTGTCCCGCGCAAATCTGCCAATAGAATGGCAAGCATGTATAAATCCACGATCGGGGCGGTGAAGGCTTTTGTCGAGGCTACACCGATCTCCGGTCCGGTCTGCATCGAGATCGAGCCATCCGCGATCCGCATGGCTTGTGAGCCGATCGCATTCACGATGCTCCATAAAACCGCACCTTTTTTGCGTCCCTCTTCCATTGCGGCCAGGGTGTCGGCGGTTTCGCCAGACTGGCTGATCGCTAAAACGACCGTATTTTCGTCCACGATCGGATCCCTATAGCGGAACTCGGAAGCGATATCGATCTCAACCGGGATGCGGGTGATTTTTTCGATCAGATATTTGCCGACCATGCCCGCGTAAGCCGCCGTACCGCAAGCAACGATATAGATTTTTTGGATGCGCTCGGCAAGTTCGGGGGTCAGGTTGAGTTGTGGCAGGCGGATGCGCCCCTCGTCAAAATCGACCCGCCCGGCAAGGGTATCGGTCAGTGAGCGGACTTGTTCGTGGATCTCTTTTTGCATGAAATGGCGATATTCACCTTTTTCAGCGGCGACCGGATCCCAGGCAATCGTTTGCGGGCGTAACCTGAGCTTGTCGCCGTTTAAGGTCTGGAAGTCTGCACCCGAGCGTGAAATGATTGCCATCTGGTGCGATTCGAGAAAAACGACCTCGCGGGTATGTTCGAGAATGGCTGGGATGTCTGAGGCGGCGAACATTTCATCCTCCCCAAAGCCGATTACTACGCCGCCCGCATTGCCGATTCGTGCGGTAACGATTTTATCTGGTTCATCGGCAGACATCAGGACGATCACATTTGCGCCTTTGATTTGTTTGAACGTAGCGCGTGCGGCCTCAGTTAGATTCAGTCCGCTGGCAAGATAATGTTCCACCAGGTGGACAATTGTTTCCGTGTCTGTATCCGAAGCAAAATCCACCCCTTCGGAGCTGAGTTCATCCCGCAGCTCAAGGAAATTCTCGACGATCCCATTATGGACTACGACAACTTTGCCCGTATGTCCGGTATGCGGGTGCGCGTTTTGTTGATTGGGCGCACCATGCGTTGCCCAGCGAGTGTGACCGATGCCAATATGACCAGAGATAGGGGATTTGCCAACGAGTTCTGTCAGGCGGGAAAGCTTGCCAGCTTCACGGCGTACTTCGATATTTCCATTTTGCAGCACGGCCACACCGGCTGAGTCGTAGCCGCGATATTCAAGCCGTTTCAGGCCGCTGAGAATGATCGGTGTCGCATCACGCGGACCGATATAGCCTACGATTCCACACATATTTGGAGTCCTCCATTTTGGGTCAAAGGTTGAAGGTTACAGGTTTAAGGTTGGCAAGTTGGAAGGTTTGAAAGTTGACTTGTTAAGCCTTTGAACTTTCAACCTGCAACTTTTCAACTTGTACCTATCAACGCCACTCTATGCATTTTGTCCGCAAGGTTACCCGGGCGGTTTTGTTGCAAAATTCTATTTGGAGGGAAAGGTGGTCGGATGGTGGCACACCCGGAGGGCTTCCGCTGATCTGTCGATTTTCACGCCCTCACCCGTTCTCGTTTCACTCGAACCTCCCTCTCCCGCCATGCGGGAGAGGGGGAGCAAGCGGAGCGATGCGGGGGTGAGGGGGCTATTCCCATCTTGCGATGGGGAACCCTCTTCCTCGTCATCCTTCGACACCTCTAAAGGGGTGTTAAGGATCATGCGCTATCTTTCCCGCTTAGGGGATGTGTCCCGTAAGCAGGGCGATTATACCCTAATTGAAGAAATGGAAAATCGCTATGTGTCCCATAACGAGCGATCAGTTTATAGTATTTTTGCCCTGATAAACCGTCGAAACATACGGCAAAAGTCCAGATTTCGTGAAAAACCGGTCTTTTTTTGGATACAAAGCTCTTTTTTTGGTTGACCCTGCCAAACCTTTCCTGTATTCTTTATGAAGAGAAAAGTCGATCCATAGAAAAGGACGAACCAATTATCATGTCTGAAACCACTAATTATTCTAAGAAAACGGAAAAGGGCCAGAGCTTTGTTGAGCTAATGCTGGTTCTTATTTTCATGGTGATGTTTATTCTTGGCATAGTTGAGTTTGGCACCTTGCTAAATGAATATTTAAATCTGGTGGATGGTGCGCGTGAAGCAGCGCGTATTATCAGCGATTATGATCCTGAAGAAGATCCTTTTCCTGCATTTGAAGAAGAAGCAATAAGAATTGCCACGGAAGTAATGGCTCCCCTGGAACTGAAGCAATCTCTTGGGGATGACATCGTAATTTCATATTTCATTGTAGGTAAGGAAGCCTCTGATCCTAATCCCCATGATGCCTTTGCACGCTATCCAATAGATCCTGATACCCTCGTTGTATTCGCTGATGGATATAAACATATGGCTAATCAGGATTCAAGATTCTCAGATGCAGATATTCAAGCGCTCGTGGTGGATGGAACTACCCTCCCTCGGGGAATTTTCCTGATCGAGATATTTTATAATTACCCTCAACAATTGAAGATTCCCATCTTTTCAGACATTGTGCCAGACCCGATCCCGGTTTATACCTATGTGTTTATGCCGCTGCCAAGATTTAAGCCTTAAGGTGTATTTTGATGAAAAAAATATTTATTAGAATAAATAATTTTATAAAAAACCCTCTTCAGCCCTTGGTGTCTGCAAATAATCCTGAGCGTGGACAGGTGATCATTATTGTTGCCATGGCCATGATAGGCCTGGTGGCCTTTGTCGGTTTGGCGATTGATACTGGCCTGGTATTTGTTGGCCAGGGGAGATTGCGCCGCGCTGTTGATGCAGCAGCACTGGCAGCAGCCTCAAATTTCCGTCAGGGATATGATATTGACGAACTGAGAGATTCGGCCTATGAACTCCTGGTTTTAAATGGGGTCATTGATCCGCTTGCGGATCCTACATTGGTTTCCCAAGTGGACACCTGCTTATCACTTCCCGAAGATCCGGAATTATGTGTTGGAGAGGAGGAGGGAGGGAGGAAACTTGTCCGTGTAGATGCCACTGGAACGGTGGATTTGGCATTTTTAAGTGTGATCGGGATTAATGATGTTTCTATTTCTGCCTCTGCAACCGGAGAGGCAGCCTCGATGGATCTGGTGCTGGTTATTGATACCTCAGATTCAATGGCCAGGGATACGGGGGGCGCAGGACAGGCGGATAATGATCCCTCTGTTTGCAATCTGGACAATTCTTGCTATCCTTTTCATGATGTAAAAGATGCAGCTGATTATTTTGTGTCTCAATTAGTCTTTCCATATGATCGTGTAGCTGTAATAGCTTTTGATCGGGAAGCAAGGATCTATGATTTTGTTGATTTAGAATTTGAAGCAGAAGCAGCAGATGTTGATGATTTGGGTGGTTTTTCAAATGATTTGACCGCTATCGGAAACGCAATCGGGGGTATGAAGGTATATGATCCTCGCAAGCCCCCTTCACCTTGGACTGGTGACTGCGACGATATGCCCGCAGGTTGGCCAGGCCCCTGCCGCAGATACATATCTACCATTTACCAGGGTATGGATTGCCCTCATTTCTTTGCAACCGGCAATCCAACAGACTGCACCACAACAAATATTGGTGAAGGTGTATATGATACCGGGAATTTGCTGGCAAGTGATGGGAGAAGGGAAGCACATTGGGTAGTTGTCCTGCTTACGGATGGTGCAGCCAATTCTTCCCTGAATGGCTCTTATTGCCCGGATGTCTGGTGGGGAGATCCATTTTGCCGCAGCAATTTGGAGGCAAATTGGAAGCGATACTGTTTTGATAATTCTTATACCTGGTGTCTCAAACCCAAGATTGACGGAGGGCCGGGGGGGGAATTAGATGACTCGACTGATCGAAAATATAATTCCGATGATTTCGCCCGGGATATGTTCGACTATGTTGGCATAAATCAGGATGCCACCATTTTCACGATCGGGCTGGGGGATCAAGTGGTAACCAGTCTGCCAATCGTTGATGGTCAAGGTGCCGGTGAGCGCCTCTTGGCTTATGCGGCTTCAGATGCGGTTGGGGCCGGATTATATATTCAGTCAGCCAGTTCAGGCGATTTGCAAGCGGCATTCGATCAAATCCTTGACAGGATAGCGACACGCCTTTCAAAGTAAGGATGATAAAAATGAACCTAAAAAAACAAAACCACCCAGGTATTCGAAATAAATTCAAGGCCATAAAAAGCCGTGGACAAGCGCTGCTGGAGTTTGCACTGGCGCTGCCGATTTTACTGATGTTGATCTTTGGGATCGTTGATTTTTCACTGGTCTTTCAGGCCTGGCTCTCAATTGAGAACCTGGCTCGACAAACCACCCGCTACGCTGTCACCGGTCAATATGAGCAAATTTATTGTGATGACCTGGATGCTTCAGGTATAGCCTGTGACACCATTGCGGAGCAGGAAGAGGCCCGCCTGGAATCAATCTTGAATTTTGCTGACAGCCAGAAAACGGCGCTGTTTAATGATGAAACCCCCGGGTTGGGCGAGAGTGATCTCCGATATATCAATGTGATCGTTTGCTCCAACCGGGATGAAGATGGTGATAACACCAAGGATTATGTCTATACCAAACCGCAAATGGGCTCTTCATACGGTGATTGTGAGGATTCTGGCACTACGATAATGGACGCTGGAACACCCGGGGATATGATCTATATCGCCGTGGACTTCAACCACCCCTTTATTACCCCATTTTTAAATGATGTTTGGCCGATGGCTCATCTGGCCTCTTATCGCGAGGGTCGTGTGGAGACATTCCGTGTTTCAAAAGTGAAGGACGGAGCTGATGTGCCCATCATCCCTGATACGCTGACCCCATCAAACACGCCATCTCCAACCCCATCATTTACCCCTGTTCCAACTTTTACACCAACTCCAACAATGACCCCGAATCCATTCTGCGCCGGGCTTTCTTTCACAACTGACTGGGTACTAAATGGCCAAGAGATAAAAATGAAAGTAGCAAATGCTTCAGCAGCTGATGTATATATTGATCAGGCAATATTTATTTGGGATAATTATAATGACTACGATCCAACAAATAACGTAATAGAGCTGAAGTTTGATAAGACAATAATTTATCAGGGTGCAGATCTGTATTCTACTACTGACTCAGGCGCTGGGCATAGTAAAAGTTTGGTAAAAGGTGATGCCAAGGATTTTAAAGCCAGATTTGCAGATAGTCTAGGCTATAACTGGGTTGATGTTGATTATGCGGCCTCTGATTTTGGCCTGGAACTGCATTTTACCAATGGCTGTATCCTCTATAAACCTGTTACTTCTACAATTCAAATCCCGACACCGACCCCCCCAAGCTCCGACCCCTATGTGAATGTTGGTGGCGAAGGTGAGATCTGGTATGTCGGTACCGATGATCCCGACGTTTATTTGCAGGTAACCTGGGTAACCAACCCCGATGGATCGGTCACTGTCCTGGCTGAATTCAGCAAAAACTTCAATGATAATACTTATGGATCAGGTACACAAACTGATTGGCCGGATGCAAAGCTGAATAAAGACGGAAGTTGTAGGGATAAAGATGCTGACGGAGTTTGTGATGCGGACCATACATTCAGAGATCTCTACCACTCAGATCACCTTATCTTTGATATGGTCGGTGTGAATGCCGATGGATCTCAGAGCACATTTTTCAATGCCAAGATGGATCTGTTGACCGAAGCCCCCTCCGCCTCCAGCGGTTGGGCCTCTGGTGGTGTTACAGATAGCGGTACTTTTGCTGACACTGCTATTTACACCGGTGATGCCAGTATGGTCGTGAGTACAGATACTTCGATGGATCACAATCTGAATGACCTGGGTTGTACCAATAACATGCAGAATTCACCAACCATTGACGAGGATTACAATCAGGTTGATGATGCATATGCCTGCCCGGGTTGGGATTTCAGTGTCTGGTTTGAAATTACAATCGATCCAGCCGCATTGCCGCCTGGTGGTTTTGCCTTTCCGAGAATAAATTCCGTCCATGCCTCACCTTCAAAAAGAGATAGTAATACCCTGGTCGTGGGCGCTGGTGCGAGCCCAACCCCAACCAGTACGCTTACTCTTACTCCAACGATAACCTTTACCCCATTGCCAACGCTGACTCCGGTACCAACATTCACACCCTCTCTTACATACACGCCTGGTGGGCCAACGATTACAAATACACCAACACCCGGCCCATCACCCACAGCCACAGTCTATTTTGATGGGTAAACCGGATACTCATATCTGATAACACTTCGAATAAAAAGCTGCGCAGAATTTGCGCAGCTTTTTATTATCATTAAGGGTAGAAATTGTTATAATCATTGAATACTATGATTACGAATAATGGAAATATACCTCGAGTGCGATCAATAATAAGCCAACTTAAGAACTGGCAACTTAAGCGAAAAGGGGTCTTGATCGAATCTCTCCTGTTTATGGGGCTATATGCTGTGTTGCTCATCTCCTTTTCGCAAGATGCAATTGCGATTATATGGATCGAGAGCCTGGCCGTCATGATCTCTACTTTTGCGGCTGCGGTGCTGATTTTCTATTCGCTCCCTAATATTATAAATGTTGCCAGGCATGCCTGGTTTATGCTGGCGGTGGCCCTGTTGATCTGGACGTTCGCCGCTTTGACCAAGTTATTTCTAAATTTGATCCTTGGTCCCTCTCAATTATTTAATCCATATTTTGTAAGTATTAATCTCGTGGGATATCTTATTACGGCTTATGCGCTCTTACGGCTTCCAACCGGAGGGCGCCACGCGGCCCCTACGCGCTTTCGTTTCATACTTGACGTGTTGATATCATCCATCGCGGTGGCAGCCTTGGCATGGCTAATACTGGCCCCGCCGATCTCAAATACAATTGCAATCCAGTTAGCACTGATTCTCGTTCTCAGTGCCCCGATAGCAGATTTGATCCTATTAATAATTTACATAAATGTTTTATTGACCAATATTATCCCTCGTGTATCGGCCAACTATTTGTTCGCAGGATTCGTGGCAATTTCACTCTCCGATTATATTTCCAGCTCGTTGGAAATTTTGGGAATCTTGGGCCCGGGAAGCTTTATAAGCCTGGGGTGGGTGATTGGCGCTTTACTAATAGGCATCGGCGGAGTAAATGATAAATCAAACCTGAATAAACTTTAGTTTCCGCTAAAAGGAGATAACGAAATAGCCGGAGAATTATTCCCGGCAA
>JACNJN010000115.1 GCA_014382535.1 Candidatus Desulfolinea nitratireducens
CCACTAGCTGTTCTGCGCCTTCAAGTTGAACGATCGCTACGGTAAGGCGATGTCCCAGTGTGTCGTGTAATTCACGTGCCAGGCGATTTCGCTCTTCTGAAACGGCAAGTTCTTCCGCCTGGGCAGCAAAGGTCTGTAGTTTGAGATGGGCTTCGGTGAGGTCTTCCAAAAGTATTTGGCTCTCAGCCCGGGCTGCTTCGGCACGAGCAGTTGATGCTGAAAAAGCGCCAAAGAAAATATAGCCGCCAGTGTATATGGGGAGGCTATATAAAGCAGCTTGCGGTCCTTCAAGGAGCAACAGGGCGCCTGTTGTTATCAGAACATATAATAATATCCACAGATAACCCCTTTTATTAGGCTCCAGGGTGGTTGCCTCTGCGCTCAGGATAAAGAATAGAATAATGATATATTGGTGGTGAGGAGGGAATGAGAGCAGACTGATAACAAGAATAGATTGTATCGCCAGATAAAGACTGGCTGGAAAATGACTTTGCTTCAAGGCTTGATCACGTATTGCAAGGAAAAAGGCAAAGATAAAATAGAGCCCCAGCGCGAGCCAACGATATTCATGTGCCTCGGTGAAATAATCGAAAAGACTGGGGATCGCGACAGCCAGTGCAGTGAGCACCCCGCTGAGATTGAGCATAGTGATGTTCTTTAAAACAGGGAAACGTTCCTGGAGTTCTTTCATAAAAAGGATGATACCTTAAAAAGACTTCGACTTTAGACTTCGGACTTTAGACTTCAAACCTCAGCCACCTGTATTTGCTGATGGCTAAGGTCTAAAGTCTTATGTCTCAGGTTTTGTTATTTCTCACGAACCGCAATACTGCCAATCCCCTGCTCAAGGTAAAGCTCAACATGATCTTTGGCTTGATCATAATTTGGTGAGGTGTAAGTATCTCCACTCTGAATATAGCCAGAGGGAATATTCAGGCCGACGATCCCACGGTCAACGTGAATCTGCGCAGCCATATCCTTGGGGATGCGGATAACGATCTCGCCGACACCTCCCTCGACATTGAGCTTGATCTGACCTTTATCGGGCAGGGTGACAGTGGTTTGCCCGACGCCCCCCTCGACTGAGGCCTGATACTCGCCATTCGGCAACACAACAGTAGTTTGCCCAACGCCGAGGTCAAGATTTACCTCGCTGACCTGAAGATCACTCAGGTCAAGATCTGATTCTCCCACACCAAGTGAGATGTTTAAATTCAAGGGAATTTCCTCGGTCAGGCTTATGTCCCATGAAAGGTGATTTTTTTCAAAGCCAGGTATCTGGAACGGCATACCAGATGCCCAGTCGCTGCCCAGGAAATAGGAAGCTTCATCGCCGTCCAGTTCATAGTGCTCACGGATGACCTCTTGCTCTACAGTGGAGATGGTACCCTGGATGAGATTGTCGTTGCGAGAATGTGACTCTACAGAAAGCTCGCCGACGGAAGAATCGATTCTTATATTGGCAGTCTCTGCGTCACCCAGTGATTGTTCTATCTCTTCACTGACGATTCGGGCATTTGTTGGAACAATCCCTTCTTCTCCGAGTATGCCACCTGAAAGCCACAGTCCTGCTGCAAGGAGGCTGAGCGCCACCCCGACGCCAACCGCCGAGAGCCAGATATTTTTTCGTCCCAGAAAGATCTCGAGACCTATCGTGATGATGATAACGGGCCACAGGCGCAGAATTGCCATCCACGAGGTCCAGCTAAGGATGCCCAGGTTATTTGCCATAAAAATGGCCCCCACGCCGATGGAAATTGTTGGGCCGACAATGCTGCGGGTGCGGATCAGGTCGTTGAGACCGAGCAGGATGAGGAGCAAAGGCCACAAGCGGATGAGACTGTTCCAGACGCTGCCCCCCAGTAATCCCAGATTTTGGAAAAGGAAGGCGATCCCGATAGCAATCAGGATGAAGGGCCAAAGCAAGCCGGGACGATGTTTGCGGTGATTATGGTTATTGGTCATTTGAGACTCCTTGTGTACGGCGAAGAATGAGAACTCCTCCACCAACGATGAGAAGGACGGGCCAAAGAATATCAAAAGAAAGCCAGCCCAACCAGGGGATACCAAGATTTTCAACGAAGAGCATTGCGCCTAAAGTTATTAGCGCGATACCAACGATGAATCCTGCTTTAGGATGAGGGGTGCGCAGAGCCTGTCCAAATTCTTCCCCTACAGTTTGTGCGCGTTCAGAAAAGTTTTGTGCGCTATCCTTGAGATTATCTTCCCAGCTTTTATCAGCAAAGGCGGCGGATTCACTGGGGGCAATGATCCATAAGGCTACATAAATCAGGAAGCCAATCCCGCTGCCAAAGAAAAGTAGTGCAAAGAAGATGCGAACGAAGGTCGTGTCGATGCCGAGATAATCTCCCAGACCTCCACAGACACCGCCTAACATTCGGTCACTTTCACTACGATAAAGTACGGTTTTCATTTTATTTCTCCATTTGTGCCCCCCCTCACCCGTTCTTGCCTCGCGCGAACTTCCCTCTCCCGCCCTGCGGGAGAGGGGGAGCAAGCGGAGCGATGCGGGGGTGAGGGCAGGGTTATTGTTTTCTAAAATTCTTGTAGATCACGTAGCCGCCAGCACCGATTAGGAGAAGCGGCCAGATGATATTGAAGAGGATTTCCATAAAGGGCAAGCTCAAGACGCCAATTAAGGTCAGGATTCCGCCAGGAATAAAGGCCCATTTCAATTGGTTGTCATAGCCTGGCAAAAACCCAAGCAAAAGGAAGGTCATTCCAAAACCAATCAGGAAAAGACCATCAGTTTGACCATAGGGCAGGATACTATCCAGGACATCGACAACAGCTATTGAGCTGAGGATCCCGGCAGGGATGATAGCCCACCAATAGCTGCGGTTCGTAAAGAAAACCATCCAGAAGGCCAGGGCAATGCCGCCGAGGATGATCCCACCGCCAAGCATATTTTCAAGTTGCGGAGAGATTACTCCGAGTGCGATGTTAAGCCCAATGGCAGTCAGGGTGCAGCCAGGGATGAGAGCCCACCAGTTTTCTCGATTGATGGCGTATACGTATAGTGCTGCTGCTCCTGCACTGGCGATTAGAATTGCCCAGAGCAGATTGAATCCGCCATGTAGGATGCCCAGATTTTCAAGCAAAAAGATGCTGCCAATAATAGTCAGGACAAACCCAAAGATGATTCGGACATCAAAACGTTTCATAATTTTCTCCTTTTAGCGGATGCTGAGCGCACCTGCGCCAAAATCAGCACTGATATCCACTTTGTTGGCAGCGGTATCGTAGTTGTCGGATTTGTAATACCCACCGACGCGTGGGAAGCGTTCGCGGTTGATATCAATCGATGCAAGACCACTGTCCACCTGGATTCTGGCGGCTACGCCTTCGGGGACCTCGAAATGAACAGAGGCGGCACCCCCGCTCAGGTCAACGTGCGTGTGCCCCGCGTTGGCAGGCAATACGATCTTGGTATTGCTGGCGCCGGTGTCTATTTCCAGTTCTTCCACGCGGAGTTCGCTCAGGTCGATCTGCATATCCGATGCCCCCATCTCAAAATGGAGTTGCCATGAGATCAGCTTGCTAAGTCCAAATTTCCATTCGCGTGCGCCCCATGTCCAGGGCATGATCGTCTGGAAAAAATCTGTGGTAGCATTTTTTATGCTTAGGTCGGTGAAGTCACCGTCTTTATTCGTATGATATTCAACACCGCCAGAAAATGTTCCATTGAGTAATTCATCGTCGCCAGTCTTTCCGTTGACGTGAACTTGCCCGGCGCCAAAAGCCAGAGACATCTTCCCTTGCCTGGTTCCATCAAGGAGAATGGAGACATCTTCAACATCGAGGGCCTCAGGCCCACGTTTCGCTGACCAGAGCGTAAAGACGCCCATGGCAATGATAAATGTCGGCCAAATCAGTTCCCAGACATTGATGTTAAGGAAACCAAGATTATTGAAGAGCAATAACAATCCAGCCAGGATGAATAAACCACCCCAAAATACAGATTTTGTTTTCATTTCTTTCTCCTTATTCTGCATCTTCTTCGATAATTACAGGTTCAACAGGCTCTGCAAAATCAGCAATCTTTTCGCTTTTCTTACCCAGCAAGGAACGGATCATTGACCATAGACCTGCTACGATGAGCAATAAAGGCCAATATTGGATGATCTGATCTGGTCCGCCAAGGAATGAGCCGAAGACGATGAAGAAGATTGTGCTCAAAAACAGGAGGATGAAGCCAGCCTTCATAGTTCCTTTATCTTTGGTCTGGATGCTGAAAAAGAGTAACCCAAGCCCTACAAAACCCGGAATGAAGGCCCAGGCGTAAGCCCAGGAATCCCAGTCTCCGGTTACGTTTTGGTAGTAAAGCAGGCCGCCGATTCCGCCGATGATAAATGCCGGGATCGAAAGGCCAGGAATATTATTCAGGATGCTGACCAGCAGAAAGATCGCGCCGATTCCGATGATCGTCAAAGGCCAACTGCCTTCTGCCCAATCTCCGAGTTGGGGTACAAATTGAACAGCCAAAAACCATGCGCCAATCAGGATCAGGATCAAGCCGCCGGTGATATTTCCTTTTTTCATTAGATTTTCTCCTTTAGAAAATTTATAGTATTAGTACAATGCCCATACTATAGGAGCTTTAGGGTCATATTTAACAGTGCTGGAGGTCATACGCAGGGTCACGACTTAAAAAGTTCTCCCCCCGTTAATGGGGGGAGGTAGAGGGGGGTGAACAAAGGTGCAACGCACTTTCAAAGTGCGTTGCACCTGGATTTACTCAACCTCTATCCCTGCTCCTCCTCGCCGCCGATCTCCCACGGCGACCCAATGACCATTCTCAAAAGCGACAGCGTGCGTCCCGCCGAAATACATATTTAAATCAGGCCAGCGATTGACCTTATAGCCCAGTTCTTCCAATCCTTGTGCACGCTTTTCGGGAATGCCTCCCTCCAGATGCAAAATTCCGGCGCCAAAGTACATTCGTGGCAGATGAACGGCTTTCTCCAGAGGCATCCCAAAATCGATCACGTTACTGACCGCCTGCAATATCGCTGCGCGCAAACGGCTTGAGCCTCCACTCCCCAGGACCATACGCGGTTTGCCATCCTGCAATAAAAGAGTGGGGCTCATCATCGTGGTCAGACGCGCTCCGGGCGCGAGCGTGTGAAAGCCCTGCGGTTCCAAATCTGCTTCGCCGAGCATATTATTCATACAGATCCCCGTCCCGTCCACGACGAAACCCGCGCTCTCGCCCGCGGTAGTTGTCACGCCGACGAAATTCCCGGCCTCGTCCACAACGCTGATATGTGTGGTGTGATCGGGCTCTCGTGGGAAAAGTGGTTCGGATGGTGGAGACTCGCCGCTCAGGATAGTATCCAATTTCTGACGATAAAGCTGGATATTTTTATCGCCAAGGAGGCGCCCGATCCGCTCTTGCTCCGAGCTTGCTGAGGCCTCCCAAAGCGGACGTGCGATATTTGTCAGGCGCATCGCTTCTGCCAGAGCCTGAATATGGTCAACACCGAGATGCGCCATCTGTGCCAAATCGACTGATTCGAGCAATTTGAGTGTAAATGCGATCAAGCCACCGCCTGTGGAAGGCATCGCGGGGAAGAGAAGTTCCGTCTCATGGTAGGAGATACGGATTGGCTCAAGGCGGCGAATCTTATAATTTGCCAAATCTGACTCGGTAATAAGACCACCGTGCGCTTTTTGGTCGGCAAGAATTGCCCGGGCAATGGAACCCTGTGAAAAGGAGAGCGGTCCCTCCTCTGCTAATTGATCGAGATTCTCTGCCAGCCCGGGAAATGTGTTTTTTTCGCCCGCGCACCAAGCCGATCCATCCCGTTTTTTGTACATGGCGTTGATTTCAGGCGTATCTTCATAGATAGGCAGTAAAAACTCGAACACATATTCTTGGGGAGCAGAGAGCGTAACGCCTTCGCGGGCCATGCGGATGGCAGGCTCAAGGAGGGTTTTAAGCGGAAGTGTGCCATGTTCGTCGGCAAGGGCGCTCAGCCCCGCCACAAGGCCGGGAACAGCCACACTACCACGCCCGATGTAAAGTGAATCCTGGGCGGGACTATAATCGGAGGTGACTTCATGAAAATCTATCTTGGGAGTGATCTCACCAGAGGGCATATCAACAAAAAAATCGTAGACCTCGGCTTTATCTCTTTCCACGTCACCGACAATCGCAAGCCCTCCCCCGCCTATATTGGTCATCACTGATTCTGCGATAAATGAAGCGAATACTGCTGCGATGGCTGCATCGGCGGCGTTACCTCCGCGCTTTAGAATTTCTTCCCCGGCTGCGGCGGTTTGGGCATCTCCGGCTGCGATGACACCTTTCATAAAATGGCTCCTGTGAGTTTAAGTCCCTCCCCCGCATGCGGGGGAGGCTAGGTGGGGGCTTTTCTGCCCCCCTCTAACTCCCCCCGTAAACGGGGGGAGAACCTTGGTATTGAATTGGAATAGTATACCTCTTGAGAAGACGGGCTTATAATCTGAAAGTAGTTGATTACCGTGACTATGAATCAACAAATCAAAGGTGTTCTATGAAATCTCTATGGCTTGAAAACGAAACCCTCTCTTATAAAGAAAACTCCCCCAAACCGATGAAGGCGAATGAGGCTCTTATTCGCGTGCGGCTGGCAGGGATCTGCAGCACCGATCTTGAGATGGTGCGTGGATATTACCCCTTTAAAGGTGTGCCGGGACATGAATTTGTCGGGGAGGTGGTTGAGGCGGAAGATGAGAATTGGGTCGGGCAACGTGTGGCAGGGGAGATCAATGTCACCTGTGGAATATGTGAACAATGTCGTAACGGGCGCGAGACTCATTGTGAAGATCGGACCACGCTGGGCATCCATAACCGGGATGGCGTTTTTGCCCAATATCTCAGGCTGCCGATCCGTAATCTGCATCGCATTCCTGATTCTGTGTCAGATGAAAAAGCGGTTTTTACTGAGTTGCTCGCAGCTGCGCTGGAGATCCTGCAACAGGTGCATATCCACCCCACTGACCGGGTTCTTGTAATTGGCGCCGGACGATTTGGTCAGTTGATCGCACAGGTTTTGCAACTTACCGGGGCAGATTTACGCGTGGTGGCACGTCATCCACAGCAGAATAAATTGCTCACGGAGCGTGGTATTCGATTGATTGCCGGGGAGGATGTGGAGCCCTGGCGTTGGGATGTGGTTGTAGATGTAACGGGATCGGCCTCCGGTTTTGAGCTGGCGCGGCAAGCCCTTCGTCCGCGCGGGACGTTGGTCATGAAATCCACCTATAAAGGGGAATTGCAAGTGAACTTCTCTTCTATTGTGGTAGATGAGATTAATATCATCGGCTCGCGTTGTGGCCCCTTTGCACCTGCGTTGCGATTGCTGGAGAGTGGGCAAGTTGATCCGCTGGGGATGATTGCGGCGGAGTATCCCCTCGACCGTGGATTGGAAGCTTTCGAAAAGGCGGCTGATAGAGGGGTTTTGAAGGTGTTATTTAGACCGTAAATTGAAGTCCCTGTTCAATTAAGAACAGGAACTTTTTATATATAGCATTATTCCGACAACCAAAATTATTATCGCGCGGCGCGTAGTGGCAAGCGGATAATGAAAGAGGTACCCTTGCCTAATTTACTTTTAACTTCGATTGTGCCTTTGTGCCCCAGCACAATTTGCTTGCTGATCGCAAGTCCCAGCCCGGTACCAGCGACTGAGCTTTCAGTTTCACGAACGCGGAAAAACTTGTTGAAAAGATTGGGCATGGACTCTTCAGGGATGCCGTAGCCTGTATCTTTCACGGTCAGGCGTATTTCTTCCCTTTCTTTCTTTGCTTGCAAAACAATCTTCCCGTTGGGACGGTTATATTTGATCGCATTGCTGAGTAAATTCAAAATCACTTGCTTGAGTTTATTTGGATCAGCTTCGAGGTCGGGCAAAGTTGAAGGTACCTCAATTTTTATTTGAATATTATCCTCGGCTGCTTTTGAATGCATGATTTCCTGACACTCGGTATAAAGCTTTTTTACAGAGAAGATTTCAAAGCGAAATTGGACACGTCCTGATTCAAGCCGTGAAAGATCGAGGAAAGAGGATGTGAGTGCGCTCAGGCGTAAAGTCTCTGAGTGGATATTATTGACGATCTGGTCGTGCTGCTGTTGAGAAATTTCTGGACGCAGGAGGAGATAGGTGGCAGTACTGAGGGAGGCAAGAGGTGTTCGCAACTCGTGGACAAATTCCGAAATCAAATCGGATTGTTGGAAGAGACGTGTATTTTGAATCGCGACCGCTGCTTGTGCTCCTAAAACGAGCATCAACTCCTCGTCAACATCGGTAAAATCCCCCTCTCTTTTATTCAGTACCTCGAGAACCCCAATCACCTTATCCTTGGTAATAAGAGGTACGCCCAAAATAGAATGGGTCATAAAGCTGGTAGCATTTTCGATACCGGAGAAATAACGTGAGTCTTCCTTTACATTATTTACGCGTACAGCTTCGCGATTTGTAACGATCCAACCAGCGATGCTGCCCTCCAGGGGAACAGCCAATCCTCGAATATTCGGTAAATCCATATTGGTGGCAACCTGAAAATGAAGTTGTTTCGCTGCTTCGTCGTAGAGCAAGATCGAGGCTTCTGCGGCATCAGCGATTTCTGCGGAAACCTTTACGATCCTGTAAAGAAGCGTATTCAGATCAAGGGTGGAGGCAAGATCATGAGAAATTTCCACTAAACGACGATAATTTGCCAGTTTTTTTGTTTTACTATCCATGGTTGAGTACTCGATTGGTTAATTCTGGAAGCAGTTCTGCAACATCTTGAGAGAATACAATATCAGCGCGCACATCAAGATATGTGGGAGTTTGGTTGATAATGATGAGGTGTCCGCCACGGTCCAATGTTTGCATGGGCAGCCCCGCAACAGGTAAGACCTCCAGCGAAGAACCGATGACGAGGATCAGATCGCAATTGCGGGCAGCATTTTGAGCCTTGAGCCATGCTTTTTGAGGGAGTTGTTCGCCAAAGAGGATCACATCTGGCTTGAGAATTGCGTCACAACTGGGGCAGTGGGGAATGGTTCCCTCTTCAACAAAGGGTTTCAGATATGGAGCGGCTTCGATTTGCTGGTAACACTGTGTACACGAAAGAGTGCGCAGTGAGCCGTGCATTTCAATCAGATTTTTTGAGCCGGCTTTTTGATGCAGGATATCGATATTTTGGGTGATGATCGCATCCAGATAGCCGGAATTCTCAAGATCTGCAAGAGCGATGTGGGCAGCATTTGGTACAGCCCTGATGATTTGATTTGCAAGGGGGCGAAACCAGTTATAAAAC
This sequence comes from Candidatus Desulfolinea nitratireducens, assembly GCA_014382535.1. GTDB lineage: Bacteria > Chloroflexota > Anaerolineae > Anaerolineales > Villigracilaceae > Desulfolinea > Desulfolinea nitratireducens. The sequence goes on from JACNJN010000115.1 coordinate 9,313, forward strand.
CGGGATGGGTCATATCGAAAGACGGAGAGAGAAGCAGCATCCATAGCTTCGTTCTTGGCCCATAGGCCGGTGCCCTCCGACCGAAAATCTGGAATTCCAGACGGGGTGGATATCCCCGCTCCCGTAAGAGCAATGGGGTGTTTTGCTTGCCGATAAAGTTCTCCCGCAAACTCAATTTTTTTATTGACCTGACTGGCAATCCCTTGCATCATTTTTTATTCTCGTTCCCTACGATTATGGCCGAAGGTATATTGGTATGATGATTGGTGATGCTCTCTGGTTGGTAGAGGACCGCTGCCGCAATTTGATCCCCTTGATTTTGAGGCATTAAACCAACCAGAGGGAGCATGTTGAGATCATCATTAACGATCAGAAATTTCTCAGTAATGGATTTTCTCTTGGAGGTGGATAAATAAAGTCTAGCATAAAGCTAACATTCGAGCAAGAATTCTAAATCCTATCCTGTGTTTGAATTCTGCTTCATGCTATAATAGCGATGCATGGGGATGACAGGCTTCGACGGAGGAGGCTGATCCCGAATTGCGAGCCGAGAGGCGCCGATGCTCGTAAACTCAGCGCAAAAAACAAGTGCCAAACGCACACCTTACGCTGCTATGCCCCTCGCTGCTTAAGCGAAGATCATAGTAGTCGGTCTCAAGAGACCGCGTCCGCCTGTACCGAACTTCGTCGGGTCACAGGATCGGGCGACGCAAAGACGGAGTGCCGCATAAGATACCGCTAAATATGCGAAAGAGGACTTTCGGGTCCGAGCGGCTGACTGGAGAAATTTCCTGCTGATTGAGAATTCTCCGGTGACGATCATCAATCAGCTACGCTCGTAGATATTCGAGGCTCGATTTTTTCGGACGCGGGTTCGATTCCCGCCATCTCCACTAAAACGCATCCAAAAAGGATGCGTTTTTTGTTATTTGGGTGTGATCTTGAAGACGGCCGACTTTACCTAATTCCTATTGTGATTAGGTTTTGTTTTTGCTATACTGGCAACATCGATTAAGTTTACCAACGTAGAGGAGAATGATATGAAATACCAGCTAGCAAAACCTTTTTTGTTTTTGGTCGTCTTTATCCTGATTGTCGGCCTGGCCTGTGGCACTTCAACTCCAGATGAACCAGCACCTGCTGAAGAAGTAGAGGCGCCAGTTCAAGAGCCGCCGACAAGCCCCCCGCCAACCCCGGAGCCAGTAGCTCAAGAATACTACACAGAGGATTTTTCAGGTGACACAAGCCAGTGGACCTACTTTCTGGTTAAAGGTGGCGGAAACCCGACCTTCTCTGAGAATGATTTTGGCACAATGTATGTTGGTGTTGAAGATGAACGCATTCTCTTTGATCTTGGTAGCGAGGGACAATGGGCTTATGTCACCTATGATGCTTACGAATATGATAATGTACGGATTGATGTAGTTGCCGAAAATCGTGGTGTAAATACTAATAATGTCAGCTTAATTTGTCGTTATACGCCTGATGAGGGCTGGTACGAATTCAATATCGCAAATAAT
>JACNJN010000153.1 GCA_014382535.1 Candidatus Desulfolinea nitratireducens
TGGGACGAGGATGATCGTTTGGTTATCCGCACCAGCACACAGGTTCCCTTCCATGTTCGGAGGATGCTTGCCCCGGTGCTCGATCTGCCCATCAAGCGGATTCGGGTCATTAAGCCACGCATCGGTGGGGGCTTCGGCGGAAAACAAGAGGTCCAGATCGAGGATATTGCCGCACATCTTACAATTGCAACAGGACGTCCTGTGATGCACGAAACCACCCGCGAAGAAGAGTTTATCGCCAGCCGCTCACGGCATCCGATGAGAATCTGGATGAAAACCGGGGTCAAAAAAGATGGTACGCTGACCGCCAATGAAATGAAGATTCTTTCTGATACGGGTGCGAATGGTGCACACGCACTGACAGTAACCGGCAATACCGGCCATAAATCATTGGCGCTCTACGTCGGCGATGGCAAATATCGCAAATCACCGAATATCCGTTTCCACGCCGATATTGTTTATACCAATCGCCCGCCCTCTGGTGCCTATCGTGGATATGGCGTCCCGCAGGGCTATTGGCCGCTGGATCGCCACCTTGAGAAAATCGCAATAGAGATGGGTTTTGACCCGCTCGAATTTCGTTTAAAAAATGCCATTCGCCCGGGTGAGTTCCATCCCTTCAGCACTGCCTGGAACGAAGGCCGCGAACCACGCCCCGAGATCATCCAGACCGTTGGCCTGGAGGAATGTGTCCAGCAAGGCAAGGCAGCCATTGGCTGGGACAGTAAATATAATAATGCTGAGTGGCGCAATGCAAACCCGACCAAACGCAAAGGGGTTGGCGTGGCGACCGTGATGCAGGGAACTGCGATTCCTTACCTTGATATGGGGGGTGCCTCGATCAAAATGAATGATGATGGCTCTTTCAATCTGCTCGTCGGCGCGACCGATCTTGGTACCGGTTCCGATACCGTTCTGGCCCAGATGGCAGCTGAGGTACTCGGCGTACCCATAGATGATATGATCTGTTATTCATCTGACACAGATTTCACCCCCTTTGATGTCGGCGCCTATGCCTCCTCTACGACCTATGTCTCTGGTGCGGCGGCGACGCTTGCAGCCGAAAAAGTCGCTGAGCGGATCAAGATCCGTGCGGCAAAAATGTTGGAACTGCCGGAAGACGAATTTTTGAATATTCGATTAGCGGACCGGCAGGCATACGCGCCTGACGGTCGCTCAATCCCATTATCAGAGATCGCGTTGGACACCCTCCATCGTAACGATCAGGAGCAGATCATGGCGACTGCCTCTTATGTTTCCCCATCATCGCCTCCCCCCTTTGCCGCCCAGTTTGCTGAAGTGACAGTCGATACTGAAACCGGCCAGGTGACCGTCGACAAGCTCGTTATGGCGGTCGATTCCGGTGTGATCGTCAATCCGATAGCTGCATCCGGCCAGGTCGAAGGAGGCCTGACGCAGGCCCTCGGCTATGCCGTTTGTGAGGAGATGGTCTACAATGAAAAAGGCGAAGCCCGCGAAAAAGATTTTGGTGATTACCATATCTTCCAGGCTGATGAGATGCCAGAAATGGAAGTGATCTTTGTCGAGACCTTTGAGCCAAGTCATCCCTTTGGCGTGAAGGCTGTCGCTGAAATCCCAATGGATGGTGTTGCTCCCGCGGTCGGGAACGCTGTCCGCAATGCCGTCGGCGTAGATATTGACAGCAATCCGATCACCCCAGAAAAGGTATGGAAGGCGATGAAATCAGCTAACTAAGCCAAGTCTCTGCTTACCAGAAAAGGTGACAGGTATTTTATAAGTGCCCGTCACCTTTTTTATTCCTGCTAATCTAAAAGAGTATAATTACAGGTATAAAATTATCAAAAAGGGCTTTATGAAAAATTCTGCAAAATATATTCTCAGCCTGGTCCTGTTTTTGAGCGCATGCAGTGAGAGGCCAACCACCGCACCTCTAAGCCCACCCATTGACATAGAGGCGACTGCACTGGCAATGGCGTACACGATGGCGGCGGAGACAATGGCCGCCGTCCCAACCGAGACACAGATTCCAACACCGACAGAGATTCCGTTTTTTCTGACAACCACAATCTGGTCCGAAGATGCGCGCGTCCCGATTATCAACTATCATCAATTTGCCCCAAATTCTTCCGAAAAATCAACCGATCATAAAATTCGGATGGAGGATTTTATAGATGGGATGGATGCGCTCAACCAGGCTGGATTTACTCTAATTCATCTAGAAGACTGGATCAATGGTGATCTTTATGTCCCTGAGGGACGCCGCCCATTGGTCTTTACAATGGATGATGTATTTTATAATAATCAAATCAGAATGGACGAAAACGGAGAGCCACGCGCCGATACAGGGCTTGTCCTGGCCTGGCAATATGCTCAGGAGCATCCGGAATTTGGTTTCAAATGGTCATTATTCTCTAATCTTGGAGATAAATGGTACGCAGATGGAGACGCTGAGGGCAAATGGAAAGAGGAGCTTGCCAAAACCATCGTCTGGGCCCTCGATCATGATGCAAGGATTTATAATCATACTTACAGACATATTCGTATGGATATAAGCGATGCTGCCGGGATTCTCTGGGAGCTCGAGCAAAACGATCTCTTTCTGCGGGAATTATTGGTTAATGCAGGTCGCGAAGATTTGATCCCGAGCCTGGGAAATATGTTTGCGGTCCCATTCGGCTATTGGCCTACGGGCAGTGGATATAACGCGATGACCAATTACATCACTCCCGAAGGGAAGCCAATGCTCGCCATTTTTGATATCGATTGGCCCGTCCGGATCAAATTTATGGCACCTCCCTATTCCCCGGAATTTGATCCGATGAAAATTCCACGGATTGCGATGCCTCCCGAAGCGGTGGAGTATCTGGTTGAGCATCAGGCAGAATTTCCCACAATGGTCAGTTGCCAGGTGGGTCCGCTTGACGCTGAGCAGGTTTCCAACCAGGAATATCTCAAAGATGCGATCCATGCATCCATCACAAGCGGCACCTGCCCGGTGGGTATATATATTATCGAAGGGTATACTTTTGATGTCCGCCAGGGTGCGCTCCAATTAATGGATTAAATTTTCAATCTCAGTTTTCAGGTTAAAAAATATGGACACGATCACCATTTGGCTCGAAGAAATGTTGGGACTAAATCCAGATATTCAGTTCGACTTTCTTGAAACGATTCTCACCATCGTATTGCTCTGGCTGATTCAGCGTTTGCTGGTGAGCATCCTGAACAAGGTTGTAAAGGATATCAAGTATCGCTACCATTGGCAAAAGGGAATTAGCTACCTAAGCTTTTTTATCGGTTTGATTATCATCGGGCGGATTTGGCTTTCGGGGATGCAGACGCTGGTCACCTTTTTAGGATTGCTTTCAGCTGGTATCGCGATCGCGCTGAAAGACCCCCTCATGAATATCGCCGGCTGGTTGTATATTCTGGCACGCAAACCCTTCGACGTTGGCGACCGTGTAGAGATCAATAATGTCGCTGGAGATGTTATTGATATCCGCTTCTTTCAATTTTCCATTTTGGAAATCGGTAACTGGGTCAACGCCGATCAATCCACCGGGCGCGTATTACATATCCCCAATGGCATGATCTTTATCAGCATCTTAAGCAATTATACGCAGGGTTTCCAGTATATTTGGAATGAACTTGAAGTGCTGATTACCTTTGAAAGCAATTGGCGTAAAACAAAAAAAACCCTCGAAAAGATCGTTGATGAATTTATTGCCCCCCAATCCGCGGATATAGAGAATTCTGTCAGGCAGATTTCGCAGCCTTATATGATTAATCCAGGAACAACGACCCCCATTGTCTACACCTCGGTGGAAACCAGCGGTGTGCTGCTGACCATCCGCTATCTATGCAATCCACGTCTCCGCCGAAGTTCGAGCAGCACACTTTGGGAGAATATCCTGACAGCTTTCGCAGCTGCTCCGGATATTGAGTTGGCATACCCCACTCAGCGTTTCTACAGACATACCGATGAAAAAACCGTCTTATGGAAAAACGAAGGTGAAGGATGAGCGAAACTTATGTGATTGGTCACGTCAATCCGGATACTGATACTATCGCAGCTGCGATGGGATATGCCTGGTTGTTGAACGAACGCGATGGGGCTCAGGTCACTGCTGCCCGTGCGGGCGCCGTTAATCAACAAACGGCGTGGATCCTCAATTATCTGGGTCTGGATGCGCCCAAACTGCTGAATGATGCCTCACCACGCTTTGATGCCGTAGTCCGCCGATTGGATACGACCACACCAGATGCCCCTCTCCTGGATGCCTGGGCGATCGCCTCGCGCACCTGGGGAGTTGCTCCCGTTGTGGATAAAGACGGGCAGCCTTTTGGCTTGATCACGGGGGGCAGCATTTTCGCCTTTATGAGTCAGACAATTGGCGATCAGGCCAATCGACAGGAAATGAAGATTGCCGATGTGTTGGATGCGCCCAGTCGCGCAGCCTGCAAAACCGATCTGCCGCAATTCAAATCCAGCGCCCGGATTCGTGATTCACTTAATCGGCTGTTACGCAATGAAGGGGATAATTTTTTCGTCGTGGACGATAGCGGCGCTTATGTGGGCATCTGCCGACAAAAAGATGCCCTTAACCCGCCCCGATTAAAGATCATCATGGTTGACCATAACGAGGCCCGGCAGGCATTGGCACATCTCGAAGAAGCGGAGCTGCTCGAAATTCTCGATCATCACCGGCTGGGAAACCCCTCCACGCATGTACCCATTCGTTTTACGGTCGATATTGTCGGCAGTACCAGCACTTTGGTTTCAGAGAAGGTTGAAAAGGCTGGTTTGAGCGCGCCCCCGAAAATCGCCGGGATGCTGCTCGCCGGTCTGCTTTCAGATACGCTCATATTGACATCGCCAACCACTACAGCCCGTGATCATGACGCTGCAAAAAGACTTGGGCGCTGGGCATTTGTCCACGGGAGCGTCCTGGCGGGTGAGACCGTACAATCCTATGGTGAAAAGATTCTCAACGCGGGAGCAGGCCTATCGTCGCGCGACCCGCAGGAAATCGTCAGCAGTGATATGAAGCTCTATGATGGCGGCGGATATCGCTTTGCGATTGCCCAGGCCGAGGTCACCGATTTGCTGCAATTATCCAAACATCTTGAAGATTTAAAACTCGAGCTGGAGGATTTACGCAGCAAGCAATCAGTCGATTTTGCGATGTTGCTCGTCACAGATGTGGTTCGTGGCTCCAGCCGCCTGTTGATCGCGGAAGGACCACCTGAGCTGAGTGATTTACCCTATCCTATTCAACCAGACGGGACGCTTTTAGCCAGGGGTGTGGTATCCCGCAAAAAACAATTATTGCCGGTTGTACTGGGGCTTTTGGAGAGGTAGAAAATTTAGACACAGTTTAATAAGAAAAGGTTTGAGCATTTATGTTGAGCCAGGCAATCTTAATATCTGACGGGCAACTGGGTTTTGCCAATTTAATTTCGGCGGTCATTTTCCCGCTTGTATTCATCGCGAAATCCTTCCATTTGCTCCACGAAACTGCCGCTGCCATGGTTGTGCTTTTACGCCCCGAAGATGGCGCCAGCGCCTTTCAGTTGAGCAATTTACAGGCCTTTGCCAATGAGATCAAGGGTGAAACCGGCTTAGAGGTTAGGATTGGTTAAACTCGATTTGCAACGACAATGGAGACCTTAGTGTTATAACCAGTAACATTCTATGAAACTTTGGGAGCAAAAGCCATGCACCTTCAAAATACATTACGCGCCGTAAGCAGAACCTTTGCCGTATCCATCGAACGCCTGCCTCCTGTCTTGCGCAAAGCCGTTACGATCTCGTATCTATTATTGCGCGTCTCAGATTGCCTTGAAGATAATGAAGACCTGGCCGCAGAGCACAAGGCTGAATTACTTCGTCTCTGGACAAAAATTCTCGCTGGAGAAAAACCCGTCGGAGCGCTTACCAGCCAGATCACCCATCTCGATGCAAGCGACCCCGAAGTTTATGTGGCTCAAAATGCCGATGAACTTCAGGCGGCGCTGCACCAACTGCCTCTCGAAACACAAGAGATCATCAACAGGCATGTGATCGATTCTTCCCTTGGGATGGCACGCTGGCAGGAGCATGGTCCCGTAGTAAATACCGAAGAAGAGATGGATGATTATATGCACCAGGTCGCCGGGAGGGTTGGCTATCTGCTCACAGATCTTTTCGGGGCTTATTCGCCAGCCTTACTAAAAAGAGATCATCTTCTGCGACCACTGGCACGCCATTTTGGGCTGGCCCTGCAAACCGTCAATATTATCCGCGGATTGCGTAAGGATTATGAGCGGGGCTGGGTTTTTGTCCCACGCACTTTTTACGAACCGCTTGGATTAACCAGAGATAGCCTCTTTGCACAAGAGAATATCGACCTTGCTCTTCAGGTGATTAATGCTTTAGCCGATAAAGCTGATGAACATTTAGAGCATGGTTTAGAATATATCACTGCCATTCCCCAGGTTCACCACGGCATCCGGCTGGCTTGTATGTGGCCGCTCTTCTTCGCCAAAAAGACCGTCGCCCTGAGCCGTGATAATATCCATGTTATATTAAATGGTGCAAAAATCACGAGATCAGATGTGCTCAGCATTGTCCGCCAGACCACAATAATGGGCTGGTCGAATCAATGGTTGAGAAATTATTATCAACAATTACAAGTTGTACAACCAGTTTCAATTGAATATTACCCCTAAAGGATCCTATCGTCATCGAATAATGAAAACTATCTTTCAGGCACTCGCAGAAATCGAAGAAACCAATCAGGTCGCAGCATTGGCAACCATTGTCCGTTCTCAAGGGTCCACGCCTCGTCATGGGACCAGTAAGATGCTGGTCTATGCCGATGGGGGCATTCTCGGTACAGTTGGCGGTGGAGGATTGGAAGGCCGTATCCACACAGAGGCCCTTGAAGCTATGCAGGATGGAAAAGCACGTTTTCTTACTTATAATATGTCTGACCCCGCCAAAGGCGATCCTGGAATTTGTGGCGGAACCGTGGAGGTATATGTGGAACCGATCTTGCCTAAACCCACCTTATTGATCGTTGGCGCAGGACATGTTGGCAAGGCAACAGCACATCTCGCCAAATGGCTAAATTTCCGCGTGGTGATCGCCGAGGATAGAGTCGAATTTTGCACTCCTGAAAATATACCCAATGCAGACGAGTATCATCCTGTGCCGATGGACGAGATCGCTCGTCATGTGGAGATAAACGCACAGACCTATATCGTCCTGACGACACGCGGCGCGGACGTGGACGGGATCGCATTGCCGGATCTACTGGATAGCCCAGCCGCCTATATTGGCGTGATCGGCTCAAAGCGGCGCTGGTTAACGGCAACCAAATTACTGCAAGAGCGAGGCGTTACCGAGGAAAAGATCGCTCAAGTCCACTCGCCGATCGGGTTGGAAATCCAGGCCGAAACACCGGAAGAGATCGCCGTCAGCATTATGGCTGAAGTGTTGATGATCAGGGATGGTGGGACTGGTAAGAAAATGAGTAAATAATCCATCCCTCACCCAATTCTCGCAGGGAGAATGGTTCCGGGAAATTACAACTATTTAGACAGGTATTCGTATATTGAATGCGCTATAATACAATTGTTATTATGACAGATTCATAAGGAGACTAAGATGGCCCGAATTTTTGACGTTATTGAATATCCCAACGAAATGGAAAATGAGATCGTCCACCGCTTCCCCGAAAAAGGGATCGGAGACTATCGAATTGGTTCGCAAGTGATCGTCCGTGAATCACAAAGTGCTGTTTTCTTCCGCGATGGACGGGCACTGGATGTTTTCGGACCAGGCCGTCACACGATTGCCACCGCCAATATCCCCAAGATCATTGATTTTATCGGCAAAGCCTTTAATGATCGCACGCCGTTCCCGGCAGAGGTTTACTTTGTCTCGACGAAAGAATTTGCCGATCTAAAATGGGGAACACCGCAACCGATCATTGTCCGTAATCCGGGCGTAGGTTTAGGCGTTGCTCTCCTTCAAGGTTTCGGAACATACTCCATCCAGGTCAGCGACCCACAACAATTTGTAACGCAAGTTGTAGGCGCGCAAGAAACCTACGACATGGACGATATAGATAATCGTCTGCGCACAATGCTGCTCTCAAAATTCGCCGATTTACTTGGCGAAACCGGTGCAGAAAATAATGTCCTCGAAATGATCGGCCTGACCGAGGAACTTGGCGCTGGTGTCCGCGCAAAAGCACAGCCTGACTTCGCGGCGCTCGGCCTGACGCTAAAATCATTTTACATCGGCAATCTGAAGCCCTCTTCCAAGTCGGCGCAGGAATTGCGCGATATGGGCATGCTCGATATGGCAACTTACACACAACTGCAGGCGGCAGATGCCCTTCGGGATGCAGCTCAAAACGAAGGCGGCGGTGCAGGTCTTACGGCTGGAATCGGTGCTGGAATGGGTATAGGCAATTTGATGCAACAAGCTACATCTGGGGCAGTCGCGCAACCACAAAAAGGAGATGCTTCTGCCGCAGCCGGAGCAAGTATGCCGGATGTGATGACTCCCTCCGAGGCAGCAGCGATCCTGCGGGTCTCTGAGGAAGATGTGGTTGCCGCGATCAAAGCTGGCGATCTGAAGGCCAAGAAACTAGGCAGCGCTTATCGCATCAGCAAAGGTGCGTTGGAAAAATTCCTGAGCGATTAAATGTACGTTTGAATGTTGGAAGGTTATAAAGTTAAAGGTCGTTCTCTTCATCGAGAACGACCTTTTTTGTACGGCCGAATAATCAGTATTCAATTCCTGAGCGGAAGGTGATCGTTTTTGAGCCTGTAGTCGAAGGACGGTATACTACTGGTAACCCCGACCTTCGACTGTGCTCGCTATCGTTCGCTCCGCTCGGGAGCTGGGTTTTTTCTATTCCAAATCCGCAAGAATATCGGGGACCGTAGCGAGGATATCCCCCGCCAAAACGGAAGCGGTTGAACCGAAAACTTCTGCCGCAGAAAGCCCAGCTTGCGCATGGATCCATGCGCCTGCCACCGCTGCTTCAACAGCCTCTAATCCCTGTGCGCGGAGCCCAACGATCAACCCCGCCAATACATCTCCTGAGCCCGCACGGGCAAGAGCAGGTGTGGCGACAGGGATGGTATATGTCTCTCCGCTGGGAGCTGCAATAACGGTAAAGGCACCCTTCAATACAAGCACGTGACCCCACTCCTGAGCGTATTTGCGCGCAACTTCCAAACGGTCAGCCTGAATTTCACCGACAGAGAGCCCCGTCATCACGGCCATCTCTCCGGGATGTGGAGTTAGGACAGTTGTTCCAGGGAGAAACTTAGGCCAATTTTCGATTTGAGAGAGGAGCTTTAACCCATCTGCGTCGAAAACCATAGGGGGCAAATCGTTCTTCACTTCCTCCTGCTTATCCTCTTCACCATAAGCAAAGCCCATCCGCCCGCCACTCTTTTTCTTTGTAGATTTCCCTTCGATTAAATTCTTTATAAATTCACGTGTGGTATCCTCCATTCCAAAGCCAGGACCAATCAGGAGCGAGGTCGCTCGCTCGATATTCTCCAACAGAACACTGGCCGCATCTGCTGAGACGACACCCATCTTATGAGGCAATAATATCCAGGTCGCCTCCGGGAATTGCCCCGCCAATGCACCGTGCAACGCTGAGGGGATCGCCAGCGTTACCAAACCAGCGCCAATCCTATAGGCGGCTTTTCCTGCGAGCAAGGCTGCACCAGTATAGTTGATCGACCCTGCCGCAATTAGGGCTGTACCAAAGGTTCCCTTATGCGCCGATAGTGGACGTTCCGGTAATAATGCAGCGACATGATCTTCGTTGACGACAAAATTTGAGACCGCCACCCAATCGGGAACTTTATCAGTCACGCCAATATCTACAACAGCAATATCACCACAAAGTTCAAAAGCGGGTAATTTCAATAAGCCAAATTTGATCGCTGCCATGGTCGCGGTCAAGTCTGCGGGTATGGTTTCTGGTGCTACATCTCCTGAATCGCAATCTACGCCAGAAGGACAATCTATCGCAACAACAATGGGTTTCCAATCGACGAATTCGAGGGCATCACCGGCTGCTGCCAGCAAATCCGCTGCGCTCTCTCGAAGAGGTAATTTGATCCCCGTGCCAAGTAATCCATCTAGCAAAACCGAGCTGTTTTCAACAAGCGTGTTTAGTTCTGAATATTCCTTATCACTCTCAGCATAAACGATATTCCCGCCTGCTTTTTCAACTCTCTTTAGGAGGGGATCACCCTTGGATTTCCGTTGAAAAATATAGGCGCTCACTTGCCAGCCTTCAGCAACAAGGAGCTCAAGCGTAACCAGGGCATCTCCACCGTTGTTTCCAGGACCCACCAATGCCAAAATATTATTTTCACTATCCGGGTCAACAGGTAGATCAAGGATAAGCTCCGCAATGCCACGGCCAGCGTTTTCCATTAATTGCGCAAAGGAGACGCCACCAACTGCGTCAGTTTGGGTATCGATATTACGCATTTCTTTAACTGAGATATATTTCATTTTACATTCCTTTTATGTAGGGGCGAGTCTAAGACTCGCCCCTCACCCCTACTAAAAATAATTACCAAATATCTTCCGCTATATCGCTCAAGCCCAATGATTCCAATTTTTCGGAGGTCGGCTTTCCGGATTTGGCATCCCAGCCGCGGGCAGTGTAGTAAGCTGAGAGCATTTCATCAAAAGGAATCACATATCCCTCTGCACCACCATCGGGCAGGGATTCCAGGATGGGTTCGGGCAAACGATCATTGGCGGCCACCAAACCCAATCTGA
>JACNJN010000137.1 GCA_014382535.1 Candidatus Desulfolinea nitratireducens
GAATAATAGACCAAAGACCATGATATTGCGAAGAGGAGCAGGAAAAGGGTTCCGCCTGCACCAAGATATTCTTTGGCAAGTCGATAGGCGAGATAAGTTGCAATTAAACCCGAAAGGATCGGGGTAAGGCGTAAAATATAATCTTCATTTCCAAAAAGAAGGGTGAAGGTTTTGGTGATCAATAAAAAACCAATTGGCGCGCCTTGATCGTAATCGAGGGGCTGGAGAAGTTCTGCGAATGTGCGGTTAACGATATTAAGTGCAAGATTGGCTTCATCGTGCCAAAGCGAACGATTGGCGATATATTGTCGTAGGCGTAAGGTGATTCCAAAGAGCGTTATTCCCCATAATAAGAAGTTGGATTTACGGATTGAATTCAGTGGCTTCCACAAAATCGGCATTATTTTCCTGGTTTAAACCCTGGTGCTAAAGTTCGTATTTCCACTTTACTAACATCTCCCCTACGACCTCGTTGAAAATCTCGCGGTCACGGACAGTGAAGATATTTTGCCAATTGCCCGCTTTTCCTTTGGGCAGGAAATCGGCAATGGATTTGTTGCGTTCTTTCTGCCAAGTTTGATCTGGATTGGAGGACATTTCGGCTTGGATGGCTTCATCGAGAGCATCATCAATACTGATGTCGAATAAGGCCCAAACTTTTTTCATCACAGTAAGGGGAGTGTAGAGCAAATCCTCGTAGCGAAATTCATAATAACGCTCGCCAAATAAACGCTTGCCTGCGTCCGCGGTCTCTATCAGATTTTTGACCCAGCCTTCGGCGTTGGCACGCAGCCATTTCTCTGTGAAGATAGAGCGTTCGCCTGTCGTGAAGGGCGTCTGGTCAGCACGCAGAGCATCCACAATCTGCTTATCTTCTTTCGTTAGGAATTTTGACTCTTCGACGAAGTTGCGAAAACGCTGCGAGATGAGCACATCCCGCCCGTCGCGGACGATGTTGATCAGGTAGGCATCGGGATAAACGGCGTGCATCAGTCGCACGGATTCGCCGTCGTTCAAGCTGTTAGGGCTTTTATCGCCGACGATGTGCTTCTCTGCGCCAGCACGCTTTGCATCACTTTCCATGATGTAGTCGGCAGCAGCGCGCATCACCAGTGGGGACAGGTCTGTGCCATCGTTCCAGCGGTTGGAGCGGCGGGTGAGCCACTCTTCCATCTCAGCGCTGTCGACCAGCGATTTAAGTAGCGGCTTGCGGGTGAAAAAATGCGCCTGCCAATTGCAATGCACTTCGGGATGCAGGCGGATGAGCCGTGCCAGCAGCGTCGTCCCCGAGCGGGCATGCCCGTAGATAAAGAATTTCTCCATCGGGAAGAATTGCTTCATCTCGGCGACCTGCTCCGCGGTCAACGGTGGGATTTCAGCACGTGGACCTGTTTTATCTTCGCCGCGCAACAAAATGCGGCCAGCGGATTTTATGCGTTTGACTACTTCCATGCTTCTCCTACAAAATAAACTAACACAAAGATCTCAAAGGTTCTCGAAAAGAAACAAAAAAGATTTTTTTTGTGCTTTCTTCTTGTTCTTTGTGTTTAATTTTTTTACTTACTCAATACCTTCAAAACAAACTCAGCCGTCCTCTTGCCTGAGGTCGCATCGGTAAAGGTGATCTCCTGTTCGATGAAGGCTTTGCGCTCAGCGCCATCCAGCGTGGGGTCATTCAGGTAGGCGTTGACCACATCACGCAATTCGCTTTCGGTGGCAGCCACTCGCCCGGCATTCGCTTCCCTAAAGCGTAAATGCGTCGGCCAGCCACCGATCTTCTGCAGTGCCAGCGAGTATTTTCCGGGCTTGTTCCAGCCGCCGAGAGTATCGATCACTGCCGCCACGATCGGGCGGTTGTGAACAGCCGCCTCGACCACCATCGTCGAGTAGACCGTCACAAAAACGTCGGAATAGGCCATCATGGATGTTTTCTCATCCATATCTTCGCCACCATAATAGCCAAGGGACCCGCCAAGGGCAACTGGGCGGACAACGTGGACGTTGGCGTGCTTCTCTTCGAGAGCATGGATCTGCGCCCGTTCTTCAGCGAAAATTTCCGGCTTGTCCTGAAAATGGCTGGGGTGCAGACGAATCAGGAGTTGGCTTGGCTCATCTAATTGCCCCAAATTCACTATTTTAGCAAGAGCTTCCACGTTGGGGAAATTCGGCGCAAAGTGGACAAAGGAACAGGCATAGGAAATTAGCTTGCGACTTGGGTTGAGATTATGCAGTTTGAAATACTCTTCCCTTGACATCAACCACGTTTTACGGAAATAGCCATCGTAGGAGGGAATCCCGCCAATATGCACGTGCGATGCCTCCCAATCGGAGCCGAGCACCAATTCCTCTTTTTGCTTCTCAGACCAGCAAGTTGCCCAATCCATGAATGCGCCGGGGATGGCGTAGCTGCTCGGATTATCCCATCCGATGATGGCTGCCATTGTCGGAATCCCGTTCTTCTTTGCTTCGCCGAGCAGATAGCGGTCCACGCGCCAACCCGCGGTCGAGGCGATCACCAAATCCGGTTGATATTTTTCGAAGAGGTCCCTATAAATCCCGGGGGTGAATCTCATCTGCATTCTAACGAGCATTTTGCGCGCCCATTTGCTGGAGCGCAGCAGGATGATCATCAGTGCGGAGGGCAGCCAAATCCCGATTCGGAATTTCCAGGTATTTTCTTTGAGCACTTCCCAGATGTGGCTGTCTTCGGCTTGGTTGTTGATGCGCCACGAGCCGCCGACGCGACGAAGATAGATGAGCAAGGCTTGCAGGCGCGGCTGAACGCTTTTAGCGTAGGCGTTAGCTTCTTTCAGGCGCAAGCCCTCGAAGATCAGATTTGGTTGCCCGAACCGCTCAGCGATGCGGTCTTTGGTCTCGTCATCGGTAAAAAGGACGACTTCGACGCCCACATCAAGCAGGGTCTGGACAACGTCGCTTTGCAGGAAGTAGATCAGTGCCATACCGTGGTCGGCGATGATGAAAATGCGTTTGGTCATGAATAATACCGTTTGAAAATCCAGTTATAGATCGCCAACAAAACCTTCTTGACCGGCGCAAAATGCCAAATGGATGCAGATTTCCTCTCAATCTTCTCCTGCCCCATTTCGCCACGCAGATAACCCAGCGTATTGGACAAATTCATCACCAGCGGATCGGAAACCATCAGGCGCAGGAGACCAGCTTCGTTCATCCGCTCATCGAGCTGACGGACCTGCCCCATCGGGCGGGACATGTCGAAGGGCAGAAATTGCTGGAGGGTGGATTTATAGGCCACAAATTGCCAATGGGATGCACCAGCGAGAGCCGTCACTGCGGGCTTTTTTTTCGATCGCGTAGCATTTCGTAGAGAAGCAGTCTCCCTCTCAGTCGAGGAGATTGCTTCGGTCGCTTCGCTTCCTCGCAATGACGAGGAATAGGTTATTTTCCAATCTCGCGTCTCATCATATACCTTTAGATTTTCTTTCTCGGTCTGCCCAAGGGAGAGATTGAATTCCAGGAAGGTCTCCCAGGGGATGAATTGCCCTTCTTCACAGGTCGCATTTTTCTGCGCCCACTCGACTGTGGATGAATAAAATTCAGGTGGCGTACGGAAAGGGCGGGCTGTGACCATGCCCACATTCGGGAAGGTCTCCAAAATTTCAACTGAGCGCGCCAGCCAATTGGGGTAGTAAAGAATATCGCTATCAGCGTAGGCGATAATCTCGCCTGGCGCCCCTGCCAGGATCATATTCCACGCCCCGCCCTTACCAACATTCTTCTCCGAAAGCAGCAAATACTGGATACGCCCAGCTTCTTTTTCTGCGATCAGATAATCCCGTGCTTCGGCGCAGGAACCGTTGTCGAAAACCATCAAGTCGAAGGGCAGACCGGCATCTTTGCGCATGGATTCGAGACTGGCTTTGAGTACATCCAGTCCCTCTTCATAAAAGCCACTTAAAAAGGGAAGATAGGTCAAAACGGCAACGGTGATCCTCTCTGGCTTGACCACTTCCTTGACGAATTTGGCGGGGTTTTGTCCTTTTCTCATAAATAAATTCCAGGTTAAAGTTGAAGGTTGCAAGTTACAGGAAATTCATAAAAACCTATTTCCCAATTATCTTTTTGAATATTTTAGCCCAACGCTTGGGACGGACGACTTTTTCCACTTTCTCTTCTTTCAAAAAGAAAAAGAGTTTACGCAGAAACTGTTCCACACCGCGCCAGAAGCGTCCACTTGTCAGGCGAGGGCGGGTGATTTTACCATCCCGCAGTTGGCGCTTGGTATCTTTGATCGTATAACGCGTTACCGCAGCGCCGCCCGCCATCTGCATATTCTCATCGGTTTCGGGCAAATTATAATGAATTTCTCCAGTGGGCAGATGCCGATAGTCGTGGTTCTGATGCACGATCATCACATCCGGCGTGGCATCAATCGTCGTCCACTTCTCAGCGCGCGCCTTGAAGATCATCCAATTATCCCAGCCAGCACGCCCAATTGCAAAATCGGGGATGTCCATATAACAAGCGCGCGGGAAGATGAAATAGTCGCTCCCGGCGGGGCGATGTAATTGACCTTCTTTTTGGATATTTTTTTTTAATCGGGATTGCCAATCTTCAGAAAATTCCATTGGTTGGGTAACATCCAGATCCCAGCGCTGTCCCATTAAAACGAATTTCTCGAAACGTGACACGATCCTTTGGCTTGCACCCACTATTTCATTCATCAGCAGGATGTCGGTATTGATGATCCCCAAAAGCGGACTCTCGCTATTTTCGCGCGCCAACGCAAACATGGAGGAGATTAACGGCGTCCCGTTCTCGTTGAGTTCCACCTTTGGGAGGTGGAGCACGCCCAAATCGCGGGCGGCTTCGGCAAGACCCTCCTCGTCCCCCAGCAGGATGACATCCACATCCGGGAGATGAGTCCACGAGGCAATCGCGTTCCGCTGAATGGTCGCAATATGCGGATCAGTGAAGGGTTTTGGGGAGGAAAATAAAGTAAGCAGTGTCATAGGTTTCAGTATTCAGTCTCTGAGCGGAACATCGAATGAAGTGAGATGTGTTGTCGCCTGTACCCGAATGGGTGAAGAGCGGCGTTTGTGGAACCCGTCCTTTACCCTCTCGGGTACAGGCGTCTGCGCTCCCTATCGGTCGCTCCGCTCACACCGTCCCGGTATCCTTCGGGAGGAGCTGTGTTTATTCCATCAAAGTTTTATGGTGCACATCAGCATTGATCTTTGCCAGCTCGGGTTCACGGTCGAGCAAAGCGAGAATGTCGTGCCATGAAAAATCATCATTATTAAAACGGCCAAAAATTTCTCGGATAAATTCAAGGTCTTCAGGTGTATCCACCGTCCAGCGGAGAGCGCCGTAATCGAGGTCGTGATTGAGTAAGGCTATCCTAAAGTTACGCTGAGAAACCCCGGTTGAAAGGTTTGCATGTTGAAAGGTTTGCAAGTTTACGCCTTCGTACAGATAAGGCATAACGTGCTCACGCTGGTGCTTTTCGGTGGCATTCGTCCAGGCGTTTTCAAGAGCGGCAAAGGTGCAAACTTCGGTATCCAGACCAATCGGGAAAGTGCGTCCCATTGGCGGTGGGAGGCGGTTGGCGACAAAATCAAAATTCATGTCACCACGAGGAGCAAGCTCTCGCGACGCGGCAGTCTCCGCACTCATAGAGGGGGATTGCTTCGTCACCTCGTTCCTCGCAATGACGGCGATGGTTTGATCTACCACATCTGGATCGAGCACCGGGCAATCTGCCGTTAAACGGACAATGATCTCTGCTTCATATTCTCTCGCTGCCTGATAGTAACGATCAAGAACATCGTTCAGGCTACCGCGGGTAAAGTTATATCCTCGTTCGGCACAGAACTCCGCAATAGGGTCATCGCTGGGATCAGTGGTTGTTGCAACAATAACTTGATCTACCAATTTGGCGCATAGAGCACGCTCAACGACGCGGGCGAGCATCGGCTCTCCGCCAATATCGAGGAGTACCTTTCCTGGCAAACGGGAGGAGGACATACGGGCCTGGATAATGGCAATTGTGCGAGGTTTCATAAGGAAAAGCCTGCACCACGAAGACACAAAGGACACGAAGAATCTCTTTGTGTAAACAAAGAAATACCTTTGTGCTCTCTGTGCCTTTGTGGTGAATTAATCAATATGTGCCTCCGAGGGGATGGGGAGCATGGTCACAAATCCCTTCGCTCTAAACTTCTCAACGTATTCGTAAGTCTCCCAATAGTCGAGACCGGTTTGTTCGGCGATGTCGAAGATCGAATGTTCGCCTTCGAAGCGCATCATGATCTTTTCGATGGCGCGGTTCAGGTTCCAGTTATCGCGCCAATCCACCCACAGGCCATGGCCAGAAAGAAAAACAGGGCCACGGAAAGTTCGTTTGGGAATATAGTTCGTGGCAAAGATGCGAACGATTTCCTCGGCAATATCGGCAGCCCCAACAAGCATCTCTTCGTCCATGATATTGAGATTGTCTTCGGTGGTGTGGTATTCCTCGTAAGGAAAGCGGTTGAGCGAGATGCAGGGTACATTGACGCCAGGTCCGTTGATGACGCGTTCGTCGTTCGCAGGGGCGGCGGCGAAATCGCGTTCGTCGACGTCTTTTTCACGCAGAACGTATTGCGTAATTCTGTCGAGAAGATGCGTATGTTGGCGGGAGTGATGCCACGCCAACTTATTTTTGTTGCCCGTCATTTCCATGAAGATGCCGCCCTGCAAATTAGGGATCAGGTCTTCGTTATTCGCTAAATAGGCGATAGTGCCGATGGTTTCGGGTCCGAACCAGAAGCGGACGCTCATCGAGCCTGCGGGGAGCGGGTTTTCTGCCAGTCGTTTGGCAAGCTCAATGGTGGAAACCACCCCGGCGAGATCATCGTTCGCCTGCATGGGATGACAACTGTGAGCCTGGATGATGATCTCGCCGGCAGATTTAACGGCACCACCTTCGGGATGCAGCACACCGTGTCCAATACGCAGACCAAGTTCCGGGTCGCGGGCGAATTCGACGTTTATCACAGCATGATAACGGGCATCACGATCAAGGGCATCAAATTGATTTTTCGGGAGACAAAATCCCCAATCCCGTTCGTAATATTTAAACTCCCAGGGGATGGCATCAGGGAATTTCTCGTTAAAGCGCAGATGCGGTTCCAGTTCTTCCCAGGTTAATATTTGATCAATGGGCAGGGAATACGAGATGATATGAAGAGGATTGTCAGCAAAATCAACGATCCGTTCACCGCCCTCAGTCTCCAGATAAGCCTCATGGACGATATAACGCTCAGGCACTTCCCAGGTCCAGACGGGCGTACCGGGAGCGTAGGTTTCTGTCTCGTAATTGATTTCGTCCGGGAGGTACCCGCCGATGATCTCGAGGGTTTTATCCATATCATCAGAGACGATGGTCCGATGCAGGGGCAACAGTTCGGCGATGATGGATTTCAGGGATGGGTAGGGTTTCATTTTGTGTTTTTAACCACGAAGTACACGAAGGTTTAAACAATTATTCGGTTTTGTATTCGGTTGATTTCTCGAACAACTGTGGCTGAGTATGATGAGCTACTTTATAAGCAGGGCGTTTTCTTTCCACAGGCTGCATATTCATAACAAGGGCTTCAAGCATAGGTTTGCGGTTTTTTTCTTTTGCGCCAAGATGATAGAAGTGGTCTCTTGTGATGATATGAAAGTTATGCCAATATTCTTCGATGCGTTTGTTTTCTCGATGTTCGTTGCTATGCCAAGTAGATAGAATAAATTTGGCTTTTGTTCCTGAAAGTAACTCGAAAAGTTTTCGGTCTTTTTCTTCATTCCAAGCGTTAAAATAATCTGTATGTCTGCCTTCGTAGGGAGGGTCGCAGTAGATAAAGTCATTTTTGGTTGCCGAGTTGAAGGTTTTTTCAAAATCTTGGCAACAAAATTCCCATTCATTTAAACTGCATAATTCTTCAACATCTTTAACTTGGTTGACGATTTTTGTAACATAAGCTTTTGAAAAACGTTCTGGTTTATGCCCAAAGGGAACGTTAAAGCCGCCACTGCGATTGAAGCGTATCATGCCATTAAAACAAGACCGGTTTAAGAATAAAAAGTCTAAAGGCTCATGCTTTTCATTAAATCGTTCCCTGACTTCATAATAAAATTCTTTGCCCTTCTCTTTTAGCTTTTCCCCTTCTTCTTTCAGAAAATTTCTGACAATGCCTGCTGTGATTTTTCCAACGTTAATCTCTTGATAAAACTTAATAATGTGAGGGTTGCTATCTGAGAAAATAGCTTTTTTAGGTTTGATATTAAAACCAACCACACCTGACCCCATAAAAGGCTCAATCCATGTGCCACCTTCCTCAAGTTGAACATGTTCTTGAATCCACGGGACAAGTTTTGTTTTTATCCCCTGCGTTTTGATAGGGGGGACGATAATTCTAGCCATTCTTTTTCTTCTTTGGCTTTAATTTTCTGGCTTTAGGGACAACCAAACTTGTATCACCACCCCTATATTCTACAAAATCGGTTAGCGTTGTAATTTTTCTGGTTTTGCCGTCTTTATCTTTTTTCGTGATTTTCCCGTAATTCATCCAATAATCATCGAACCACTCTTCACCCAACTTGCTGAAAACACCTTTTCCAGCAAGTACATCTTCGATTTTAGCAATACTACCAATATTAGCTGTATTGCCGCTTCCGCTTTTATCACTGGCGATGCGCCATTTTTCAGCGACAAAGAATTGAAAATCGCCAATCACAGAGGTAATTGATTGAAGTTCTGACAATCTATGCGTTTGCGTCTCTGCTGAATGTGTACCACTTGTACGAGAATAAATAATGCCAAGACTAAAATGTCCAAGATAATCACCATAAGGGAATTGAACGTTTTTTGTGCTCTGTCGGTTTGTGAAGTATTCCCCATGAGAGCCAAGCGTAAAGCCATTGCAAAAGCCAGGATAATCTTCCAGCCGATACGTTGTTTTTAGATCAACAGCAAACTTAATTGTCTCGTTTCGCTTATTGATAAAAGACAAGTCAGGATAATAGTTTTGATATTCAGGCAAAACAACGGCATAGCCGATTGCCTCAGCAAATGCAATGATTTGTGGAAAAAGATGAATTTCAAGAATCTTGGAAACGACTTTTGTGTCAGAAGAAATTGAGTAGATATTTTTGTAAGTATCAATAAAGCCCTTAATTGTCCATTGCCCATCTTCTGTGGAAATGTGATTTTCCAGTGTTTTTACAAAGGTTTTTAATTCTTGATAAAAATCATTCTTTACTTTGCTCATTAAATTATCCTGTGCGATAAATGAAAAAGGTGAGTGTCTTGAAATTATACTCACCTTTTCATTTCCAAGTTTTACTTCTCAATATAGTACAGCAAATACGGGTCGCGCTTCATCTCGCGCAGGGTAAATTCATAGACTTCATTCGCCTTCATTAGCTTGACATCCGCTTCGCCGATTTTACGACTCTTGATGATCTCCGCTTCTTCGAGCAGGGCACCCATCGGATCGACCATTGTGTGGACGCCCATATCGAGGTCACGGACAAGCATCTGATAGGTATCTACGGTTGTATTGCCATCCCAATCGGTGATATTGCCCGTGAAATCTTTCAGGAAACGGTAATCGACCCCTTCCAACTCTTCAACGTGATGAAAAAAGGTCATACTGTCATTATAAGAAAGACCAATCACCATGATTTTTCCATCCAGTTCACGCAATTTGGCAAATGCAGAATTCGCGCCATAACTGCTTTTATAGCGTAAATTGCCAAAAGTTTCGGCATATTTACCAATCACGGCAAAAGAATAAATGGGGT
This sequence comes from Candidatus Desulfolinea nitratireducens, assembly GCA_014382535.1. Taxonomy (GTDB): domain Bacteria; phylum Chloroflexota; class Anaerolineae; order Anaerolineales; family Villigracilaceae; genus Desulfolinea; species Desulfolinea nitratireducens. The sequence continues at coordinate 9,811 of JACNJN010000137.1, forward strand.
GAAACACCCGGCTGGCACGTGGATCAAGTCGCACCAGATTGGTCATATATCCCATTTGTGAGGGTGTCAGGCGCACATCCCAACCAACACCTTTGCAAAAATCAAAGTTGAAGGTTGGCATTAACAGTGTGCCATCTTCGCCGAGAGCTTCAAGCAAAGCATCGATCACTGCCTGGGGGCCACCATCCACATCACCCAATGATTTATAGGATGAGTGAACAAGCAGGGTATCCCCTGCTTTAACGCCAAGATTCTGAAAGCCGCTGAGAAGTTGTTTAGAAATTAAGCCCATGCGTTATACCGTTAAGCTACATCATCCAGTTTTTTCTGCACATCAGCAATGACCTGGGCTTTTTCTTGCTCTTCTACTATACCCTTCTCTTTTAATTCAGTTACTTTGGATTTATGTTTATCCAATTCCTTTTCAGTTCCTTTGAGTCGCTTCTTTTCCATGGAGAGCGACACGCTGCGTTTAATGGCTCCCGGCGTCATCAGCAAAACACCGATCAAAAGTCCAAAAGCAAGAGTAACAAGAAGGACTAGTGCCAGCGACTCTGTGAGTTGGAAATTGAGAAATGTAACCGTTACAGATTCTGGGTTCCCAAGCGCAAAAATCACGGCTACTACGGCAAAGGCCAAAGCCAGGATCAAGGTAAAAATCACCAGCAGGTTCTCCTTTTCACTTAAATTGGGCTGTAAGCTCATAGGCTTGCAGCAATTTTTGGAAATTTTTCGACCAATCAGCACGCGCCTCAGCAACTTCCCGAGACTTCGCACCATTCTCATTCAGGGTATCACGCTTGTCGGCAACTCGCAAGATGGCCTTGGTCAGTGCATCCACATCGCCATCAGGAAAGAGCCAGCCGTTCTCCCCTTCAATCACCCATTCTTTATTCGCAGGGATATCCGAGATCAGGCAGGGCAACCCGCAAGCCATCGCCTCCATTAAGGAAACGGATGACCCATCCACATGCGAGGGCGAGATGTAGACATCTGCCATATTATAGTAGCGAGGCAAATCTTTCTGGCTGATATAGCCGCCAAAGTGGACTTGATCCATCACTCCGCCAGAGGTCAGGATGCGCCGCAAGAGGCGATTCTGCGATCCACCCGCCAGCAGGATCAGACTCAAATCTGGCCTGCTCTTTGCAGCCTGGACAAACGCCCGGGCGAGAACATCGACCCCATAACGTGGCTCCCAGGAGCGGTTGCAGAATAAAGTGATCCCTTTTTTATGTTTTTCCGTTACCTCGTTGGGTTTGTAATGGGCAAGGTCTACTCCCCAGGGAAAAACGGTGGTTCTTTCAGAGTTCATCCCATACTGAATGGCTTTATCGCGAGTGACCTGCGCATCGCTGATAAAAAAGGTACTTCTGCGTAAAACAAATTTTGTGACCCGCTCCCACCATTTGTTCCGATAAACATCCTCCATCAAATCGAAGCCCCAGGACATCATCAGGAGCGGGCGGAATCTCGTCAAAACGGCGACCAAACCCACGGTCTGGATCGGCCCGGCGTGCAAAATATCGGGCTGGGTACGCTTGATCACCCGTCGCAGTCCACGCACATAACGAGGCACATCCCGCCAGCGAAAATCGCGCTTTCCGCCCTCCCAGATGACTTGCTCTATCTCTGTCGGGACAATTCGATCTTCGCTCTCATTTTTGCTGCGTTCCAGACGCACAAAATAGACCTGATGCTCCGTCTTCGCCAGTGCGGAAAGAAAGCGGTGGTCGTGCGGGGAATAGCCGAAGGAAAAATACAAAATACGCATTGGATTATCCGCCAAACCTTTCAAGCCATTGATAATATAAGGAAGGATTTTGATTAAGAAAGTTATTCTCATCGCCTGTGAAGCCAATTATAAAACCTGCCAATACAGTAAGCATGGAAACTAATATCCATAATAAAGCAGCAATACGAATCTGAAACTTATTTTGTGCAAAGGTATGCAAATAAGAGCCCATAAAAATAACCGAGAGCACAATTAAAAGAGTGGATATATCAAAAAGATATCTCATCGCCGAATTGATGAAAATCACCAGGATAAATGCCTGGATCAAAAAACATCCAAGCATGGAAAACCTGTACCAGGAAATCTGGTTTTCATGGCCCCCATCTCCAATTTCTGGTACGGAGAGGTCTCCATTGACCAACAACCAAAAATATCTTGCCAAAAATAATAAAGCCAATCCTACGAGCGGAACAATAAATAATATTCCTGCAACCGGTTCAGTATAATAATAATGCTCGGGGATATGAATAAAGTAAGGCCACATATTTTCCTTCACCCAGGGTACTGTCAAAAAAGGAAATTCACGATCCAGCGAAGGTGGGCGAAAGACATATGAATATAAATTTGGAATAATGTAGTTTGCAGAACTTGTATCTTTGTAATTGGGAGGCAGGGAAGACCCGGTCAGTTGATAACGATGCCCAAATTCAAATATTGAGTCAAAGCGATCATAGTTGTACCAAAGCATGAAACAAGCCACCAAGGCAAGCGGCAGAAAAGCTGCAGTAAGCGCAGGTAGGGAAAAATTGATCTTCTTTTGATTGGCAACAAAGATGCGCCAAAAAATAACAATGGCGAGAAATATTACTGACGGGAGTAAATTAATCCTTGTTGCACCTGCCAATCCAAAAGATAGTGAAGCTAAAACGATATGTCCCTTATTCAGCATAGGGGATCGAAATGCTCGAAATAGCGCAAAAAAGCCCATCATTAAAAAACACTGACCACCTACTATAGAAACTTCGTAGAACTTCGGGCGTGTTAATAACCATATCAATGGAATATTCACAGTTGAGGCAATTACGCCACCCCAAAATACCCAGGCAGGATATTTATATTTTCTATGAATATCCCTAAGAAGGAGCACAGAAAATGATGCGATACCAATTACAAATAAAAATACTAATCCGGTATCGGTCACAGGTTTGGATGTTATCGAAGAAACAAGCACCCCAATAACTGCGGGGATTGGGCCCCAATATAAATAATATTTTCCCTTATAAAAGGATGTATCCCATAAATACTCAATCCCATTTCGCTGTTGAAGATCATAGGGATTTTCCAATTGTAGCAATTCAGGGCTGGGTTCAACCAGCAAATGGGTTTGACCCTGTTGGAATGCCTGAGAGAGCTTCCAATAATAATCCTTCCCGGAAGGCCATTTGTCCATACTGCCTATGGTAATGATCCAAATATATATCCAGACAATACAACAACCTAATAAAACCAGTCCGATATTCGTTAGCTTTTGGGAAAACCACTTATATAATCCTGATGTACTTATCCTGACAGCAAAAGATGAATCGCAAATAAAATGAATAATATTTTCGATCTGCGATCTTATCTGCCGTATCAATTTTATTAAAGCTTGAAAAAAGGAGTGTTTTTTTAAGGTGCCTTTTATATCCGCATATCCGTTGTTTATAATCGGCCCAAACCAATAATATGCTCCAAAAAAACTAATCCCAAGACCAAGAACCAACATCTTAAATCGTCCCGTTCCCCAACCAGGGTCATTATCAAACCCAAGTCGAAAAGCAAATATGGAGATTAGAATAATGCCCATACCGCCCAGAATGATCGGTAATCGAATCAGGATTTTACGACTCATTTTTACTGACCCAAATCCGTCCAGCGCAGTTCCTTGCCCAGCGGCATATCGCTCAAGGCCCTGGTTCCAATAATTTTCAGAATCTGATCCGGCTTGATGGCACCCTCGGTTGCGGGGCGGAGCACATCGATCATCTCGCGGGTGAAAATTTCACCAGCTTTGATATCTCGCGCAGCACGCAAACACCGGCGTTGTACAACTTGCGTATCTTGCTCATTGGCAGCAATAGTTTTATCTGCAGAGCCAAGCGCACGTTCCAGCAGGCGGGTTTCACGCACCATATCTGCCCAGGCTTCAGGATTCATGGCAAATTTATGGTCGGGACCTTCGCGATCATTGCTATCGGTAAAATGACGTTCGATCACACGCGCACCCAAGGTCACTGCACCGAGCACCGTTGCATTCCCATGTGTGTGATCTGACAAACCCAAGACTACGTTGGGGAACATATTGGCGTAGGTTTTTAGCACATTCAAATTTATATAATCATAATTATCAGGGCTGGCCGTGTAATTTGTATTGCACTGCATCAGCACCAATTGTTTATTGATCTTCAATATGGCGTGAACCGCTTTTTGTACTTCGCCAATATTTGATGCGCCGGTAGCGATCAAAACTGGTTTGCCCTTGGATGCGATTAACTCCAGAGATTCGATCCAGTCAATTTCACCGGAGCCGATCTTATAAGCGGGCAAATAGGGGTCTATTGCATCGATCGACTCAAAATCGTAAGGTGAAGTGAAATAATGGATGCCAACATCATTGCACTCTTCAACAAGCGTGGGGGTCCAACCAAGCGGGATGGATGCTTCGGAGTAGACTTCAAAAACAGATTTTTTCCATGTCGCCTGATGAGATACCTGTCCCCCGTCCATGGCCTTGAAACCGTAATCTGAGACGATCTTGGGGGCTTGGAAATTCTGAAATTTTGCAGCATCCGCTCCGGCTTCTTTTGCCAGGCGAATGAGCAGCATGGCACGTTCCAGATCACCATCGTGATTCGCGGCGATGTCGGCGATGAAATAAGTTGGGTGGTTTGGGCCGATTAGTCGATCAGCAATTTTGATTTCCATAGCAAGATTTTCTCCTTTCATTACATATCAGGGGCAAACATATTGAGAATGACAAAGAACATCCACATCTTGTTGCGAAATATCATAAATCAAGTAACTATAAGCAATTGTTCCCGTCGGTTCGAAGTTTTCTCGTAACCATTGAAAATCTTCCATTTCTCCAAAAACACCTACTAAATAATTAACCGGGACAATTATTTGCCCAGCACTGATACTGTCTGGGGCATACAAAATATCTGGATGTTTCTCCCTATACTCCGCAAGATAATTTTTACCTTGATCCCAATCAAGATTAGAATCTGCCAAATATTTGTATGCCGTTTTACGATCCCAAACAAACTCGTTGAAGTAAGCCAGGTAGTGTGGATAATACGATAAAACCGAAATAATCAGATAACCACCCAGCACAATAAAGGCTATTTGGCGAGCTTTTGTAAAACCTTTCCAGTTTTTAAAAAGGTGTCCTGAAAAAATATATGCCAAAGGATAAATAACTAAATAATGACGGATGCCAATTTGAGTATTATAGAAGAAATTGAGGTAAATAATAAAGAATAATACAGGCAGTAAAAGAAATACCTCATCATCCCAAAGACGTTCCTGACGTTTTTTATCCTTTACAAAGATAACCAGTGCCAAAAGCAAGAGTATTTGAGTAGCAATAGGAACTTTAAGCAAGGAGGCCACAAAGAAATAACCCTTAAAACCATCCCCATCCCTAAGATTGCCCAATAAATAAATACGACCGTACCCTACACCCATTCGCTCCCTATAACGGACCAGATCAATACCTTCTAAATAAGGGTAGGGCACTGGGACTGGTATATTTCCAAGTCCACTATTTGCTTCCTGGAAAATTTTCAGCTCCTCTGATTGGAAATTGTAATCTTTGAAACGCGTAAAACTACGGTTGAACCAATATCCTAAATTGATCACCATCAAACTGACTATTGAAACAATTCCTATCCAGTATAAAATTTTCCCCAAATACCCGGCCACTTTCCTAATGCTAATAAAAGAGTCAGAAGAAAAGCAATCAAAGAGGACCAGCATAAACAAACAAAGAGGAAATAAATATAATGATGAATACTTGGCAAGCTGGCTTAATCCCAACATAATAGCAAGGATGAACCCTGTACGTGGACTTTTATCCTTTGAAAATTTCCATAGATAATAAAAACAAAATAAAGTCATTCCAACCCCGTATAAATCTGTGGTTACTAGTTGAGAATGCGCAATAATATTCGGGTCAAATATATAGAGCAATAACGAAATAACAGCAGGGATAAATCCATATAAACTTCGAGACCAATAAAAGACCAACCAGGCAACCAAAGCTGAGAAGAAAATTGTCATTAACCGTGCAGTTGAAAATTGATTAAGAAACTCTCTAATCCCTCCAGATGGGAAAAATTTTATATCTTCATCGGGGATGTAATTTGCCATTTTTGCTGGAAAGGCATTAAGAGCACTAAAAGGCATCTTGCTATCATCTACCAATCCCTTTTTATTTACAAGACGGCTTGCATCCCTATTGAGAATTTTGGTCCCATACTTATAATGCTTGCTTTCATCCGCCGTTATCGACAAATTCTTCATGCTTAAATAACTAATCAAAACAAACAACAGGATTAGCATCATTGCTACAAGGTTTTCCCTTTGTTGAATAAAGCCCTTCACCTTCACTCCTGTTGATAACCCCGCAATTTCTGTGGATAACCCTGTTGGTATTGTGTATAAAACTTCGTTAAACCAGTGGAAAATTCGGGGATTACCTGCCCCAAAGCTGTGGAGAGCTTGTGGATAGATAATTTTAAGTTGGGAGAGCGTTTCGCTGCTAAGCCTGATTCAGTGACGGAAATAGGGCGGATTAACCCCTCATCAAAACCAAATTGACGGGCGATGGCACGACCAAACTCATATTTCGTGATCGCCCGTGACCCGACGACGTGATACAGCCCCGAAAGGCTTTTTCCCAGCATCCCGAGCAGGGTATCTGCCAGATCGCCGACAAACAGCGGGCAGAACCAGACATCGTCAAAACCGTTGACCTGTTTCCCTGCATCCAAATTGTTGACAAAATATTCAGATAAAGAACGACTTCCTGAAAGGCTCCAGCCAAAAAAATTGACACGGGCAATAACTGCATCTGGATTCGCTTCCAGGACAACTCGCTCACCATCCAATTTGCTGCGGGCATATACCCCAAGTGGATTTGGCTCATCTTCTTCGGTGTAGATACCCACCTTGGTACCATCGAAAACGGCATCGGTGGAGATATGCAAGAAGCGAATATTTCTGGATAAACAGGCAGATGCCAAATCACCGGGCAGATCAGCATTCAGGCGCTGGACGTTGCCCGGGTCCAGCTCGCAAGCGTCCACATCGGCGTTCGCGGCGCAATGGATAAGGGCATCTGGCTGAGATTCATCCAAAATCCGGGAGACAACATCCGCATCCATTAAATCCGCTTTGAGCAGTTCAAAGGGAACATTGGCTAATTTCTGGCGATCCACACCTATGATTGTATGTTTCACCGCCATTTGGAGGCTAAGATTCAATCCAAGTAAACCGGAGGCACCTGTTACAAGGATGCGCATTATCCCTCGAGTTTTCCTTCGTTGAAGGCTTTTTCAAAGGGGGCGATATACTTTTTCATGCCCTCCAGATCGAGCCATTCGGAATTATTGTCGCTGGTATAGGTAAATCCTTCAGGTAGGGATTTGCCTTTATCCTGCCAGGAGTAGCCAAACCATGAGGCTTCGACAGGCTGAACGACGAACATGGTCTCGAGCTCGACAGAGTGGCGGGCTTCATCTTCCGAAAGGAGATCTTCGTGGAGTTTTTCGCCGGGGCGAATTCCGATAATCTCGATTTCTGCATCGGGAGCGATGGCACGAGCGAGATCAATCACCGTGGTGGATGGGATTTTGGGGACGAAAACTTCGCCGCCTTCCATCTGCTCAATGCAATTGATAACGAAGTTGACTCCCTGCTCAAGCGAGAGCCAGAAACGGGTCATGCGGTCATCGGTGACGGTCAGCTTGCCAGTGGCACGCATTTTCAGGAATAAGGGGACAACCGAGCCACGCGAGCCGACCACATTCCCATAGCGGACGCAGGCGTAACGAGTCGCTTTTCCTGCCGCATAGTTATTGGATTGAACCACCAGCTTTTCGGCGACCAATTTTGTGCCTCCATAAAGGTTTGCGGGGCTGACAGCTTTATCAGTGCTCAGAGAGAGGACTTTGCTGACGCCCGCATCCAACGCGGCTTCAACAACATTGGAGGTACCGATAATATTGGTTTTGATCGCCTCCATCGGATTATATTCGCAGGCGGGAACCTGCTTTAGTGCCGCCGCATGGACGACGATATCCACACCGTGCATGGCGCGCAGCAGGCGGTCGCGGTCACGCACATCGCCAATAAAATAGCGCAGACGCGGATCGTTATAGCCAGCCACGCGCATTTCATGTTGTTTGAGTTCATCCCGGCTGAAGATGATGATCTTTTGCGGGTTTTTCTCTTCAAGCAGGATTTTGGTGAATTTCTTGCCGAAAGAACCGGTTCCGCCGGTGATGAGGATGGTTTTGTTTGTCCAATTCATTATTTGCTCCATTTTTTCACCACAAAGACGCGAAAGGTATAAGGGAAAACTTTGTGTACATTGTGGTAATGCTCTATTTTTCTTTTCTAAATACAACCATCGGATATTGCCCATTGACACCGAAAAAGCGTGGGAAACGCTCCTCCATCCAAAAGGGAAATCGTAATAAGGCATTCCCTCCGAAACGTGGACGGATAAACCAGCGTAAAAAACGTGTGCTGAGACTGCGCCAGACATAGATTTTGATGGGAAATAAATCTTTAAGTTCGTTTTTTAGCCAGGCTGCGTTCATTTTACGGACAAAGGTGCCTGCTTCTCTTTCACCATCAGAGCCTTTTTTCTTCCCATATTGAGAGGGACGTCCGGCCAATAAACGTCCCAGTTGAATGAAGGGTTCGACCAGCTTCATCAAAAATGGGTCACCCCAGCCGTTGACTACAACTGCGCTCTTCCCCGCCCCCAATACGCGATAAAGCTCTCCATAGGCCGCGCGATGCTCGTTCATTGGGAGATGATGAATGGTATGCATGGATACGATCCCATCAAAGGCATCCGACACGAAAGGCAGATTGGCCACATCGGCGACGACGCAGAGACCATGCTCTCCAAGGCGTTTTTTCGCTTCTTGAAGCGCGGTAATCGAAATATCCGCACAGACGCGATAGGTATACCCTTCAGAATAGGTCAGATATTCGGAGTATTGAACCGGACCTGAGCCTGCATCCAGCAGATATTTTCCCGAGGGGAGCAGATGCTGGTTGACTCGCAAGCGTGTCTTGTGAATATATTCGCGCGAAACAGGACGCAGATCCTCGTAGCGGGCGTTTTGATAATTGCCGTCATCTTCCTGCGACCAGCCCACCTGGTTGTAGAATTCACGGACTTGTTGTTTGGTGTTTTTTTCAGTCATATTTATCTCATGCCCTCACCCCGTCCTTGCTTCGCTCGGACTCCCCTCTCCCGCAAGCGGGAGAGGGGTTGGGGGTGAGGGATTAAATTATTCCCAATCTATTAATTCTCCGGCCAAATAGCCGAAGGTCTTTTCAAATTTTGCCAGGCCTTCTTTGGACATCACTTTCTCCATCGGCCAGATTTCTTCGTCTTCCCAAAAATGCTGGACATGCCAGGGATAGGGCTGAGGATATTCAAAAAAGAATCGATAGGCATAGGTCCACGCGGATTCGACATCTTCGCGGCTGGGGGCATAATCTTTCGGAGCTGAGATGACCTTCTCTAAGATTTCAAAATACTGATCCCACGATGAAGGTTCAATTGTGAAACCCTTGCCGCGATAATGGGTCTGTCCGGTGACGATGACGGGGAGTCCGATCATCGCCATTTCCATGCCGACAGTAGTCGTAAATACCAACCCTACGTCGGCGGCGTTGACCAGATCGTATGTGTTGACCTTTGCATCTGCAGGGAGGAGATGGATATTTTCGGGCAGGGTCGGGAATTTCTCTTTCAGGATATCGTAAACTGACAGGCCCCATCCCAGCGCTTCACCGGGGTGGACGCGGATCACAAATTGCACATCCGGGCGTTTCGCAAAAAACTCAATTGTCCGCGCCTGCCAGTCGGTCATGCTATCGCTGAAGGTATGACGTCCCAGCGTCAGACTGTCACCAAGCACATTGGCGGGGAGCAGCACCATGGGGCGATCATCCAGCCCCAAATCGGCGCGGACTTTTGTGCCGCCCTGTGATTCGATATTTTGCCAGCGGCGGGAAAAATTCTCCCATAATCCGCCGCCCTGTCGTGTGGCGAAGAAATCTTTGACACGTATCCATTCTTCGTCGTTGAGCGGCGTATCTTTACGGGCGTTCCACATTCCGGAAGTATCCTGGCGCATTACATCTGCGTTCTGCGCCATCCAGATCCGTTCACTTTGTTCGCCAAATTCATAGGTTGCTACAGGAATATCGAGATAACGGGCAACCTTATAGGTCATGCCGAATTCGAGGATGCTGCCGTTTGGCAAGGCGATCGCATCGAATTTATTCTCCCGGAGAAACGTCAATATAACGAGAGCATGCCGCAGGTCACGTTCGCGCCGCATCGCGTATAGATCGCTTTCCACGTCAATTTCTTCGTGCAGCAAGGAATACTGTGTGTCCCGATACGCGGCAGCGTCCAGTTGTGATTCAATTTCCTCAGGTAATGAATCCCCCACAGGAGCCTCGAGTAACGAAATTGTCTTTACAATCTCGGTGAGTGGTTTCAAGGCAGCTTTCAAATATAAATCCTGACGACGCAGATCAAAGCGGCTGACAGGTTTCTTCCAATGAGCATAGGGCAAATACGCCAAGGTAACCTGATGCCCCAGCGCGGCCAGAGCGAGAGATGTCATCGCGGTATGTTCAACCCAATAGCGCAGCATCGAGAAAACCAGCACACGTTTTCCCGTGGCCGGACGTTGTGCGGCTTTCGTCTGTACTACCCAACGGGGCAATGCTTCTATCAGCCTATCTGCTGAGTACCCGCCAACCGGAGGTTTATTCGACTGCTGTAATAACCAGTAGAGTTCGGCAGTGAAGGGAGGTAATTTTCCCAGTAATTCTTTGATAATAGATTTGTTCATTTTTTATTTACTGTTTTTCATGGAAAGCACAGAAAAAAGTATTTTTAACACAAAGGGTCTCAAAGCTAAAACAAAAGACTAAGTTTTTCCTTTGTGGTAATTTGTGCTCTTTGTGTTTAGCTGTTTTTTCTAGCATTCTATATACCAAATTTAATCAACCTTCTCAATCTTCCAATCCAAACGCGGGCGGATTGTACCGATTCGCGGTTCAGACCAATGCATTCCCGGCGCGCCAGCAGGATCGACGTTAAACTCAAGGGTACGCTCCTCCGCAAAATAGCGACGAATACGGTACGAGCTGGCGTTCACGCCCAAGGTGTAACGCCCTGTATTTAGCATATCGGGGGGAATTACGCAACGGCTTATATATTGCCCGGCCTTGCGCTCGGTATGGGTATTGAACATTTTCGGATCATCGGTATCGAAGGATGTAAATACCGGCTCACCGCGTGCAGAATATAGATAGATTCCAATGCGTAAACCAGTGATCGGCTGATCGAGTTGATATTCAAATTCAAGCGTAAATTCTTCAGTGGATCGGATCGTCTCGACGACGTTTCCGCGATTATCGACTATGCGGATCGCCCGTGGACTGAAAGGTGCTGCCGTGACAGGGATATCTGCCTCGTCCCAAATTTTTTCCCCAGCCCGCGCATGTCCGGCAGAAAGATAATAATCGACTGCTTCAGCGGATGGCGCGCGCATGATCATTTTTCCTTTTTCCAGCACAATCGATTCATCCGTCAGGCGCAAAACAGCAGACATATTATGGCTGACGAAAAGCACCGTCCGACCAGCCTCGGCGACATCATTCATCTTGCCGATACATTTTCTCTGGAACTCGGCATCGCCAACAGCGAGCACCTCATCCACAACAAGGATTTCCGGCTCGAGATGCGCGGCAACGGCAAAGGCCAAACGCAGATACATCCCCGAGGAATAGCGCTTGACAGGGGTGTCGATAAATTTTTCCACCTCTGAAAAGGCGACAATTTCATCAAATTTACGGTCGATCTCAGCGCGGTGCATCCCGAGGATGGCACCGTTAAGATAGAGATTCTCGCGTCCGGTCAATTCGGGGTGGAAACCTGTGCCAACTTCGAGGAGAGATCCCACTCGTCCACGCAATTGCATCATCCCTTCGGTTGGTTCGACAACACGAGAGAGCAATTTGAGCAGGGTGCTTTTCCCTGCGCCGTTATGGCCGATAATACCCAAAACCTGACCCTGCTCCACGTCAAAGGAAATATCCTTGACTGCCCAGATAATATTGTCAGGCTTTTTGGCCTCAAGACGTTTCTGGCGCGAAAAGGTGTTCGCTATCGTATCGCGCAGGGTATTGTAATTTCCACGACTCTGCGGAGCGGTACCAATTTTATATCGTTTCCCAAGATTTTCTACATGTACAGCGATTGTCATAAGATTTATATGTGTAAAAAGTATTTCGTAAGGATGGTGAAAAGTGACGAGTGATGGGTGATTCTTTCACGTGTCACTTTTCACGCATCACATCTAGATCATATCCGCAAAGGTGCGTTCCATACGTCGGAAGAAATAGAGTCCGCTGACGAGGACGATCAGCGCCACAACTGCTGATATAACGACCTGCAAACCGAGGGTCGCGGTCGCATCGCCGAGCATCGCCCAACGAAAAGCCTCGATCACACCCGTCATCGGGTTGAGGGCATAGAGCAATTGCAAATTCTCAGGGATGGATGCAGAGGAATATCCGACCGGCGAGAGAAAGAGCCAGAGCTGGGTCATCATTGGGAGGATATATCCGACATCCCGATAGAGGACATTGAGCGCTGAAAGCCAGAGCCCAACACCAAGGGCAACGATCAGCGTCATCACAACCAGCAGAGGCATCACCAAAATCGCCCAGGTCAGGGTGACTTTATAGTAGATCATCATTCCGATCATCACAAGGAAGGAGATGCCGAAATCGACGACGCCGCTGAGAACCGAAGAGAGAGGAATGACAAGCCGCGGAAAATAGATCTTGGTGATCAGCCCGCGATTGGTGAGCATCGAGCGTCCTGAGCTGGAGAGGGCTTTGGAGAATAGCATCCACGGGAGCAGTGCGGTGTAGCGGAAGATCGGTCCGGGGATACCACCAGTATCCATCTGGGCGAGGTTGCCAAAGATGAATTCCAGCACCAACATGTTGACGATCGGATTGATAACCGCCCAACTGGCGCCCAGCAAGGTCTGCTTGTAGAGGATAAGGATATCGCGCCACGTCAGGAAGGTGATCAACTCACGATAAAGCCAAAGATCACGCAGGTTAAGCGAGATCCAGCCCTTCGGCGGGCGGATGGTGAGCATCTCTTTTTGGGGAGTGGTTGTAGCTAATTCTGTTTTTGTCATATTTTTCTAAACACAACGGACTCAAAGGTTCACAAAGTGAAAAGCAAAACCACTAGAGAATCTTTATGCTCGCCTGTGCCTGAAAGGGTAATGTGTTTAATTTCTTTTTCAAAGACTACTCTCTGTTTTCCTGATACCACTCGATTGTTCGGCGCATGCCTTCTTCAAAGGAGACCTGTGTCTGCCAGCCAAAATATTCTTTTGCACGGCTAACGTCCAAACCTCGGCGTGGTTGTCCGTTGGGTTTCTCAGTGTCGAAAACAAGCTTTCCTTCAAATCCGGTCAGGCGAGTAATCATCTCAGCCAGATCCCTGATCGGGATCTCGTAGCCAGAGCCGAGATTAACAGGTTCGGAATCATTATATTTTTCAGTCGCCACGATTATGCCCTCTGCGGCATCTTCCACGTAAAGGAATTCGCGGGTCGGAGAGCCGTCGCCCCAAACGACCAACTCTTTATCACCGCGCTCCTGTGCTTCGATGGCCTTGCGGATCAGGGCCGGGATGACGTGGGATGTCTCCAGATTGAAATTATCACGCGGGCCGTAAAGATTGACCGGCAAAAGATAGATCGAATTGAAACCATATTGCTGTCGATAAGACTGCGACTGGACAAGGAGCATCTTCTTGGCGAGGCCGTAGGGAGCATTGGTCTCTTCAGGATAGCCGATCCACAGGTCTTCTTCCTTGAAGGGGACTGGGGTAAACTTCGGATATGCGCACACTGTCCCAATCGCGGTGAACTTGCCCACCCCACGCTGCCAGGCCTGGTGGATTAACTCGACGCCCATCATCAGGTTATCGTAAAAGAACTCGGCCGGGCGCTCACGGTTGGCCCCAATCCCGCCGACATTGGCAGCTAAGTGTATGACAACCATATTAGCGGGGTCAATTCCCTCGAGAGTCGTATCATATAGACGAGAGACATCATTACTGTTAGTAAGATCGTATTCCTCGATCAACGGGATATAAATATCTGTCGCGCCGCGCTCCTTTAGCTTTTCAATCACAAAAGAGCCGAGAAAGCCTGCCCCACCGGTCACAACTACCTTTTTTCCTGTCCAAAAGTTTTCCATATGAATCTCCAATTTATAAGCTACCCAGTTCCTCCCGAAGGATACCGGGACGGTGTGTGCGGAAGGCGACTGCTCGTGAGTCTGTAGTCGCCTGTACTCGACAGAGTGAAGGACGGTTTCTTTGCAAAGCCGCTCTTCACCCTATCGGGTACTGCCGACTTCGACTTGCTACCCTTCGTCTCCGCTCAGAGACTGTACTGTTTTTTTCTAAACCGACGTGCAACGCATCTGCTACGCGAAGATGCAATGCACATCTACCTTTTTTTGTTTTTCCTTCGTGTCCCTTCGTGACCTTTGTGTTAAAGGTTTTTTTATTGAACAATAAACCTTGCATTCCGATAACGCCCATCCTGCGGTTTTTTGATCAATCCGCTCTGAAGGGCAAATAAAACCTCACGGACGCCATCGTCTGGGGTCAGGGTCGCTTCAAAGCCAAACTCCCGTTTGATCTTCTCAAAGGAGACGGTAATATCGCGCATATCGCCGCCAAAGGTCAGATCCTTGTAGGTAACGATCGTCTCTGGCAGGCGCTTCAGCACCAGCCCAACGATCTCATCCTTTGTCAAATTGCCCTCATTCGTCCCCAGGTTATAAACCTGACCGCTAATCTTCTCAAGCGGCGCTTCTAACCCCAAAATGATGCCGCGAATTATATCGCGTACGTGGATAAAAGAGCGCGAATAACCACGCTGATAAATGATCAACTCACGCTTGGTGAAAGCTTCCAGGACAAATTGGTTGACGATCAAGTCAAAACGAGTGCGGGGCGAAATCCCGTAGAGCGTTGCAAAACGGAAGATAAGTGGGGCAATATCATTTTGAGCAAGCAAAAATTCTTCTGCTGCGACCTTCGTTTCAGCATAAAGCGACTTGGGATTAAGTGGAGTCGTCTCGTTGACGGGCGCGCCGTCTTTCGCCAGGCCATAATTGCTATACGTGGATGAAAAGACGAATCGCTCCACGCCCAAACCTGCTGATTGCTCGTAAACACTTTCCACAGCCTCGACGTTATATCGCCAGGCCGCCTCGCGACCGATCGCCTGACAGGCCGGAAAGCCAACAATGCCCGCGAGATGAACAAGGGCATCCGCCTGGGGCTGATCGCGTAAAGCGTCGAGGAGGGCGCGTGGTTGGGTCACATCGGCTTTGACGAAGCGAAATTCGGGATGCGCCAGATTTGCCACCAACGATTCGCCGCCAAAGAGCAGCGCGTCGAGGACCGTGACTCTGTATCCAAGCCGAAGCAACTCGGAGGTCAGGAGCGAACCGATATATCCCGCTCCGCCAGTGATAACGATATGATTTGGTTTATCCATTTCTTCATCCAAATTCAAACACGAAGGTCACGAAGAAAGCTCAAAGGAAAAGCCTTTTGTTTTTTCCTTTGAGAACCTTTGTGCTCTTTGTGTTTAATAACAAAATCTTCATCCCACGGATTTCAAGCAGCGGCGCAGATTCATCCTCCACCACTTCGATGCCTTTTTCCAGACAGGTCAGCTTGCAAACCTCGGCGATCTCACCATTGCCACTGATCCGAACTCGGGCGTAGCCTGCTGCGCTGAGGACATCCAATTGCTCCTGCACACGTTGACGGATCCGTCTGTAGAGATTGAAGGATTGCTCAATATAGTCGACAGTCAGCCGGGCGCGCAGGGCGATGCCTTCTGCAGTGATGATATAGCGCAGTTTTTTACGCTCGGCCCGCCTGACCTTGACATAGCCTTTTTCGATCAGGCGTTTAATATGCCAGTTGACCGTCCCGACAGCTACGCCTAGTTGCCTGGCCAGAGAGGCCTGGGTAATATCGGGATCTTGCTCGATCTGCTCGAGCAGGGAGAGTTCGCGTTGGGATTCTGTTTGCATAATTTTATAATTCAGTGGCTGAATTATAACGCAGAAAGGCGGGAGTGCAAGTTGATAAAAGGATAGATCGTAGTGTTTTGCACTATAATAATATGAGTAGAACTCGTTAGACGGCATGCGGCTGGCTGGTTCGACGCCTTCAAGAGAATCTTCACTCGCTCATATTCCCTGCTTCAAAGTCAAGGTAATACGGATGGAAGCTGAATATAGTCACACCCAATTTGGCACTTTGATGTTTGCTGTTTTTTTGGCAACTGGCGGGTTGATTTCGGTTGTCGCCTTAAAAATAATCGCTGAAGGTCGATTGGCAACTGCTATTTTAATAACGTACATTTATCACCTGGGACTGGCCTTGTTCTACTCTTTTACCATTGAGATATCCGAAGGGGAACTCAATTTCTGGTTCGGGATAAGCGTAATTCGGAAATCATATTCACTAAGTGAGATACATTCAGCCCGGGAAGTAGTCAATCCCTGGTATTACTTTTGGGGCGTGAAGTCCATTCCCGGGGGATAGCTCTATGCGATCGCCCCAGGCGCTGCGGTGGAAATCATTCTCAAAAACGGCAACATCATTTGTCTTGGAACCAACCAATCTAAAAGGTTAAAACAGGCGATTGATGCCGCAAAATAACGAATTAGCGATCAATAAGCCAGCCACACAAAACCGAGGTGATTTATGAGAAAGGTAAATACGAGGAAAAAATCCTCACAAAAAATATGTAAAGAATACGAACGACGATGGAGGGATTTCTGTGTCGATAAGAACCTGGAGGATGATTGGCTTGAGAGATTGAATAAACTCAAGGCATTTATTCTCGTTGGGATCTGTGAGGGGCACAGTAATAATCGCCCACAATCTGCAAGGAAATATCCACATATAAATTTTAGACTGAGAAAGTCCCTGCTAAAGGGAATCGCTGGAGATTGGGAGTATCTGAGGGTTGCGATGCTGCAAGAAACAGGAAAGTTGTTTCATAGTGATAATTCGAGTATTCGACTGGAGTTGAGTTTCCGGTTGAGGGCCGGGCAAGGGAAATTTGTATACCACGAGGATCTGAAAATGAAGGTGATGCGTTTTCATGAGCGGAGTACAGAGGAGATGGGAGCAGAAACGCGGGGTTGGTTTGATGGCTTAATTGACCAAATAGAGGAGATAGATCGAGTGGTGTATTGATGGCACACGCAAAGGCAGGATAGCTAGTTTTGTTTGGATGGTTTTATTATTCAGCCGCTGACATATAACGCAGAAAAAGAGGCATGCCAGGAAGATGAATAGCCCCGGACTTATCGTAAGCCTTTTTATCAATATCCCTGTAGGCTTGTGGTCGATTCTCTATCTGATCAACAACGGCATTCTCTCCAGATTCTTATTGAACTATCACATCCTGATCGGTTTGGGATTGAAAGCCTTACTTCCCGTTTTGGGGGTAATCTTATTCAAAAATTATCGAAATAACATAGGAGCATCTCAATGAACCTCACAAGTATTATTCTGATACTGGCTGGCCTCTATGCGGTCATCGGTGCAATTGGAAATTGGGATTGGTTCATGGAAAACAGGAAGGCAATCAGGTGGGTAGAATTGATCGGAAGAAATGGTGCCAGGGTTTTCTATATCCTGTTGGGGACGGTTCTGATTGTCATCGGCACTCTTTTCTCATTAGGAATTATCGGATAAAAACCAGTTAATATCCCCTCACCAATACACAAAAACCCTCCGGGAATTGAAATTTCGGAGGGTTTCTCTTATCGAATGATCGCCAGCTACTTATCGGGCTCAACAACAGCGCTCTGACCATTGATCGGCGAGGCTGGATTCGCCCAGGCTTTATCTGCATTTGCTGGAAGCGTTTTCCCCTCACGAACAGGATTGACCAAATATTTCACCATCACCGCCTGACGTGGCCCCACGCTGGCTCCGATCTCCTCGAGAATGCTCTCGATCCAGGCCTGGTAGGAGCGTACACATATAAAAACCGGTCGGTCGCGGCGATTGGATAAATTCGCCAAAAGGGAAAGCAGCTTTTCGCGTATATCTTCTGTATTTGGATGGATCAATGGGCGTAGAAAAATGCCACGCGGCCCATAAGTCACGTCTATATAAGCCAATAACTCATCTGCCTGGCAGATCATTCCTGAAGAGGAATTGACAAAGGTCTCGATCGGTTGCAGCAAGGGCGGGACGATCTGTCTTTCCAAACTGCCAATGGGGATCAAATCCAGATCCTTTTTCTTTCGCCAGCGTTGGGGAGAATCAGTGGATGAGGCAACCTCGCTCAAATTCCAAATTCGTTGACGACCATAAACAGCAAATCCGCTTTGGCGCAAGGGCTGAAAGAGAAAACTCTCTTCATCGATCTCAGCCAATACCTGATGCGCCTGCCACTTCCCTGCCTGCGCGGCGAGATGCTCAAGCAGGGGGATCGGAGCCTGATTTTCGTATAATAAGTTGGTTGGCGCCAGATAAGTCAGATGGGCAAAGCTCTCCCCTTCTTTTTGGATCACACATCCCAGCATGGCGGGGTCTTCCCCCTCATTGGCAATTCCTGTATAAATTCGCTGTTTGGGGTCAAGATGCGCGAGAAAATTCGCCGCACGCAATGGGTTGCCCCGTGTTAATTCTCGCAGACTATCCAGGGAAATTGCCTCATCCCTATACCTGTGAAGCAAAGGCAGATCGAATAGTTCAAGAGAACGTGGGGGCATTATTCTTCCTTACATCCCCCTTTTCTACAAAAAGGGGGGAAAGAGGGGGGCTATTTCACCAAAGATAAAAAGTACTCATGAAAACGGGTATCTCCGGTCAATTCGGGGTGAAAGGATGTCGCCAGCAGATGGCCCTGTTGTGCAGCCACGATTTTTCCGTCCGGGAGGGATACGAGAATCTCCGTATCTCCATTGACTGACTCAATGATCGGCGCGCGGATAAAAACAGCCTGGAAGGGTTCGTCCGTACCTGAACCTGAGGCTTGCTTCAACGTGGAGATATCCAGAGCGGCGATAAAAGAATCCACCTGGCGCCCAAAGGCATTCCGCTCAACAGTGATATCCATCAATCCCAGCAGAGGCTGGTCGCGGCGGACATCTTTTGAGAGCAGAATCGCACCGGCACAGGTGCCCCAGATAGCGTGGGCAAGCCCAAATTCACGCAAGGGCTCGAGCAGGTCGTAATCGACCATCAGCTTGCCCATCGTGGTCGATTCCCCACCCGGGATGATCAATCCATCCAGATCATCCAATTGCGCAGGCAAACGGATCTCAGCCGTCTCTGCGCCGAGTTTCGATAGCATCACGATATGCTCTGCAAAATCGCCCTGTAAGGCAAGTACCCCAATTTTCATAAGTTGTTGGGGCGGGTCTGAGACCCGCCCTTACGAATAACGATTACCAACCCCGCCCGGCGAGTTTGTCTTCTTCGGGCATGGATGAGATATTGATGCCGACCATCGCTTCACCAAGATTTTTGCTGACCTCGGCAAGAATGCCGGGATCGTTATAGTGGGTGGTCGCCTTGACAATGGCAGCGGCACGTTTGGCCGGATCGCCAGATTTGAAGATACCAGAGCCGACAAAAACACCGTCCACACCAACCTGCATCAACAGGGCTGCGTCTGCGGGAGTGGCGATGCCACCCGCTGCAAAATTGACCACGGGCAGCCGACCAAGTTCACGGGTTTCCATGACGACATCAAAAGGTGCGCCGATCTCTTTGGCGTAAGTCATCACTTCTTCAATGGGCATATTTTGTAAACGGCGAATTTCGCCCAATACGGTGCGGGCATGATAAACAGCCTCAACCACGTCGCCAGTGCCGGCCTCGCCTTTGGTACGGATCATTGCAGCGCCCTCGCCGATGCGACGCAGCGCTTCACCAAGATTGCGGCAGCCACAGACAAAGGGAACTTTGAAATCATGTTTATAAATATGATAGTCTTTATCAGCGGGCGTTAAAACCTCAGACTCATCAATATAGTCAATCCCCAGGGATTCAAGGATTTGTGCCTCTACAAAATGCCCGATCCGGGCTTTCGCCATTACCGGGATGCTGACTGCATCCATAATGCTAAGGATCATATCGGGGTCGCTCATCCGGGCAACACCGCCATCTGCGCGGATATCAGCAGGAACACGTTCCAGCGCCATCACGGCGCAAGCACCTGCATCTTCTGCGATCTTCGCATGTTCGGCGGTAACCACATCCATGATCACGCCACCTTTGAGCATTTGAGCCAATCCCTTTTTTAGAGCAAAAGAACCTGTTTTTTCTTCCATATCAGAACCTCCAATTACCAAAAAAGCTATTTCGATTCTACCACTGAGCGGAGGCTATTTTACACCTCAAACAGAAATCGTGGGAATGGAATTTGGGAGTTCATAAATTGATGTGTGTTTCACAAGCCCCCTCCCAGTCTTCGTGTAGCATATCCGAAGGATGCCCCCAAATTCTAAAAACGGAATTTACCCTAAAGGATGCTTCGCGAGAGGAGGGGCAGAGCAATTCCCCCCATTTTGAAATACAAAAATAGGGGGACAAAGGGGGGCATTATCAAGAATTCTTCGTATTTTAAGTGCTCCCCAAAAATCTGATCTTTCCACAACCAGATAAAATCAGATTACAATCAAGGGAGATTTGGGCCTTCGGAGGACTTATGTTGCTAGATACTAAAAGGATATTTTTCTGGATAGTTTTTATAGGGCTATTTCTTTCTGCCTGTTCCCCTTCAACTGAAGCAACGCCTACCTCTACTCCACTCGTGCCTGCTCCCACTGCTAACGCAGCCACTGCCACGCCCAAGCCCATCCGCGAACTGACAATTTGCCTCGGTCATGAGCCAAACACCCTCTATATTCACGATAATCCCAACCCCGCTGCAATAAGTGTCCTTGAAGCAATTTACGATGGCCCTCTCGATAGCCGCAACTATGATTACCAGCCCGTCAGCCTCCAGAGAGTCCCCTCCCTTGCACAGGATGACGCAAGCATCATCTCTGTCCCGGTTTCCGAGGGAGATTGGGTCATTGATGCCGAAGGAAATTTAATCGAATTGATCGAAGGCATTCGCGTCTATCCTGCGGGCTGTCAAACAACATCCTGCATCATTACCTACAAAAAGGATATGAACCTCGAGATGGATGAGATGGTCGTCAACTTCAGCTTTTTGGGCGATATGCGCTGGGCCGATGGTGCACCTCTCACAGCTGACGATTCTGTGTATGCCTTTGATCTCGCCATCGCCAGCAGGGAGGTAACTTCCGAATATCTCCTTGAGCGAACAGAATCCTACGAAGCCGCCGATCCCAACTCCGTCACCTGGCGGGGATTGCCCGGGTACCGCGATAATAGCTATATGACCAATTTTTGGACCCCAATGCCCTACCATTTCTGGAGCGTATTCACCGCTACCGAGTTGCTTGATGCGGATGTCGCTTCTCGGTTCCCGCTTGGCTGGGGTGCCTACGTGGTGGATGAATGGATACCCGCCGAAGGTATTCGTCTCGTCAAAAACCCCCTTTATTATCGGGCAGATGAGGGCCTCCCCAAGCTGGATGTGATCAACTTTCGTTTTATAGCCAACCAAAATACCGCCATCGCTGCGCTCCTTGATGGCGAATGTGATCTCCTCGATCCCAGCATCCCTCTTGATGGGCAGGTTGCCCTCCTCCAGCAACTCGAAGAGGCTGGACAAATACAATTCTATTCAACTGAAAAGATGTCGATGGAGAGTCTTCACATCGGGATCAACCCCTCCAGCCACGACGACGGAATCATCTCTGGCAACGACCGTCCCAAGCTCCTCAGCGATCCCAAAACAAGACAGGCGCTCGCTTATTGCCTCGATCGCCAGGCAGTTGTAGATACGGTTCTGCACGGTCTTGCCACCGTCCCCGATAACTATATCCCCAACGAGCATCCGCTGGTTACAGCGGATCACAATCTCTATTCATTTGATCTCAATGAGGGGACCAATCTGCTTAATGAAATCGGTTGGAAAGACCTTGACAATGACCCATCCACCCCGCGTACGGCCCTTAACGTAACCGACGTACCGACAGGTACACGCCTTGAACTGGATTATCTGACAACCACTTCCATCCAACGCAGACAAGTCAGTGAAATCCTCGCCGGCTCCCTGCAACAATGTGGGATTGGCGTCAATTTGCATTTCCTCGCCCCAGAAGAATTCTACGCAGCTGGACCAGATGGGCTCCTCTTTGGCCGTCAATTCGACCTTGCACAATTTGCAATGGGTACTGAAGGCAATATCCCACACTGTGATTGGTTCAGCACAGCATCCATCCCCAATCCGGCAAATGGCTGGCGCGGTGAAAATATCAGTGGCTTCAGCAATGAGGCCTATGATAAAGCCTGCGATCAAGCCTCTTTTAGCTTGCCCGATGAGCCTCTCTTCAGGGAAAATTATCAGGATACCTTCGTCATCTATGCCGAGGAGCTTCCTGCCATCCCTCTTTATCCTTATCTTCGCGTCGCCGCTTCCCGCCCCGATCTATGCGGTTTTTCTCTGGATGCCACCGTGGCAAGCCCCCTCTGGAATATTGAAGAATTTGATTATGGAAATTGCGCACAATAGCGCCCTCACCCCCAACCCCTCTCCCGCGCGCGGGAGAGGGGAGTCCGAGCGAAGCAAGGACGGGGTGAGGGCAAAAAAGCGGTATAATCCCAAGCCGAAACTATGAGACGAAAAGCAAAATCACCTGAAGACCTGACCATAGGAGAACTCCGTCGCTTATTGATGGAAAAGCGGCGTAACGTGCGTCAGGATAGACTTGAGCATTATCGTCGAACGGGACGGGTAGTTCAGCTTGCCTCGAATCAACCTGCCGAGTTGGATATTAATCCCGTTATCGAAACATCTGAAGAGGAACTTGCCCCCGTCACTGAGAAATCTGCCCGAAAAAGTTGGGCTGATCGTCTCCTTCTTGCTGTTGAAGTGATCGCTGTACTTGGGTTGATCGGAATTATCCTGAGCGGATTCGGCATTCTGCGTGATCTGAACGCCGAATTTGCCTCCGCGCTCGAACAGCCAACGATGGCGCCAACTCCGCTTGTGATGGCAGTGGTACTCCCCTCGGGGCATACTCCTCCAGACACAAACGGGAACACGCGTCCCAACGAAGCAGAGATCCCGGATCATCTCCGCCCGATGGTGCAGTCGCTCAAAGATCTGCCCATCCCACCCTCCAGCCCGGAGCAAGCCATCCGCATCCAGATCCCTGCCCTCAACGTGGATGCACCGATCGTGCAGGGCGATGGCTGGGAGCAGTTGAAGAAGGGCGTAGCTCAACACTTGGGTTCAGCCAATCCTGGGGAGACCGGGAATATGGTCTTATCCGGGCATAATGATGTTTATGGAGAGATATTCCGCTATCTTGATCAATTACAGCCCGGCGATGAAATTTCCGTTTTCACGCAGAAGCGCCAATATATCTATGAGGTCAGCGGAACAGTGATCGTCGAGCCGACACAGGTCGAGGTGATGGCTGCAACCAGCAATCCGACCACAACTTTGATTTCTTGCTACCCTTATCTGATAGATACCCAACGAATCGCTGTCTTTGCAAACTTAATAAATTAACAGGAGTAGAAAATGGCTAAAAAAAGCAACCGTAAAACAAATGGAAGAAAACCGATCAATTCTGTCCGCCCCTCACGCACCGCAGCAGAATTCAACCCGGATTACACAGAAATCAAGAATGATCTAAAGAGGATCGGTCTTTTGGCGGGCATGTTCCTGGCAGTGTTGATCGTATTATCCTTCATCCTTTAGCAAAGATTTGATAAAAAATTGTTGTCCGAGAATATAGATGACTAAAAACACTTTTGACATCATCATCCTGATCGGGCGCCCGGCCTCAGGAAAAAGTGAGATCATAAACTATCTGAGGCGCAGTACTGACGAAAACCGTCACAATCGGTTTCATATTGGCAAACTGGATTTTCTGGATGATTTCCCGATGCTCTGGGCATGGTTTGAAGAAGACCATATCCTGGAAAATATTCTTGGACAACCACGCCTGCATACTGATTCAGAAGGGTTCTTCAAACATAAGTATCTCTGGCATTTGCTGATCGAACGTTTTAATGTTGAGGTTCCCAAACGCATGCGCATAGAAAATTATCACGACGAACATACGCTGATCATCGAATTCTCGCGCGGCAGCGAACATGGTGGCTATACCGAGGCCCTTCCGCATCTTGATGAGAGCATCCTTGAGCGCGCCGCGATCGTTTATGTGAGCGTACCTTTCGAAGAATCCTTGCGCAAGAATAGGCGTCGCTTCAATCCTGAAAGACCGGATAGCATCCTCGAGCATGGTCTCCCTGATGATAAGCTGGAGCTTCTCTATAAAGATGATGACTGGGCTGAGTTCAGCAAGCCCAATGCCGAATTCGTTAATATCCGAGGCATGGATGTTCCTTATGCAGTATTCGAGAACGAAGACGATGTAACCACCGACACCCCCGCTTTATTGGCAGAGCGGTTGGAAGAGGTATTATCCAGGCTTTGGAAAGAGAAAATAAAATAACCCCGCAGGGGCGACCGGCCGGTCACCCCTACGGCTTTCTAATGACAGACGAAACCTACGAAATTACTCTTGAAAAATTCATTTATGGTGGCGAGGCGATGGGGCGGC
Source organism: Candidatus Desulfolinea nitratireducens (assembly GCA_014382535.1). Lineage (GTDB taxonomy): Bacteria > Chloroflexota > Anaerolineae > Anaerolineales > Villigracilaceae > Desulfolinea > Desulfolinea nitratireducens. The sequence continues at coordinate 34,667 of JACNJN010000137.1, forward strand.
TGCCAGCCTCCGAAGGCGGGAAATTTGGCCGTGCTGTATTTGTCCCCTTTGCTCTGCCCGGTGAACGCGTTCGAATCAGATTGACATTCCAGAAACGTGGTTTCGCCCGAGCAAGACTGCTTGAAGTTCTCGAAGACTCACCAGAGCGCATTCCACCAAAATGTCCGCACTTTGGTGGATGTGGGCATTGCGCTTATCAACATATCCCCTACGAATCCCAACTCCGTGCCAAGGAAGAGATTCTCCGCGACCAGCTCATCCGTATCGGCAAGGTCAAGAATCCCCCGGTAAATGAGATTATCCCATCACCAGAAATCTGGCATTATCGAAACCAGATGGATTTTCAACTGACAGACAGACGAAAACAGGGAATTTCATTCCCCAATATCCTCTCAATCACCGAATGCCACCTCCCTGAGTCTACGGTCAACGACTTTTGGACAGAACTTGAATTTGGTGAAAACGATCTCTTTGAAACTATCTCCCTCCGTCAGGATGCCGCCAACAATCTGATGCTAATTATCCATTCGGATAATCCTGAAACCCCTGAAATGACCCTCGAAACTGATCTTTCCGTCGTACACCTCACCGCAGGCGATGCCATCGTGATGGGTGGAGATGATCACCTCGTCATCACGCTCCACAACCGTCCGCTGCGAGTCTCCGCGGCCTCTTTTTCGCATCCCAACACTCGCGTAGCCGAGAAAATGATCACGCACCTGCTTAATACCCTCCCTCTCACTTCCGATTCCACCCTGATAGAGCTTTTTAGCGGGATAGGCTCCTTTAGCGCCTTTCTTGCTCCCAAGGTTGGACGCCTCGTTTGCATCGAAGAGTCTCCCGCCGCCTGTGAAGATTTCGGGATCAATCTAGATGAGTTTGAGAATGTGGAACTCTACCAGGCCCAGGCAAAAGATGCCCTCCCCAGCCTTGACTTTACCCCTGATATTCTGCTCGCCGATCCGCCCATGGGTGGGCTTGGTCGGCATACCCTCGACGGGATTCTGCACCTCGGCGCAGCCACGCTGGCCTACGTCTCACGTGACCCGTCCACCCTCGCAAGGGATGCTGCACGCCTGATCAAGGGCGGCTACCGCCTGGACGAGGTCACGCCATTCGATGTCGCCCCGCAAACGGCGCAGATTGACAGTATTTCTATATTTAAAAAAGAGTAGAGTCTTTAAGAGTTGAGCGGGGCGATATTCATAATCCAAAAAGACAAGTTCCTTTGAAAAGAATTACCGGGTGAAGGTGCCCATTAAATGGGTTTCAGCCAAAATATGTCCTTCCATGGCATTCAGCAAATCATCCTTTTTCACACCGGGAAGAAAGCTGAGTGTGGTATCCAGTGCATATAATTTAAAAAAGTAACGATGCGTACCTCCGGGAGGGCAAGGACCGCCATAATCAGAACGGTTCCAGGAGTTGTTGCCAACAAATATTGATCCGGGATCCTGATTTTTCCCGGTAACAGGAAGATTTTCTTCAAGTTCGCCTTTATCTGCGGGGATATTGAAAAGAATCCAATGATCCCAGGTACCAACAGGCGCATCCGGGTCATCCATGATAAGGGCAAGACTTTCTGTTCCCACGGGTGGCTCACTCCAGGCAAGCGGCGGCGAAATATCATCTCCATCACAGGAGAACTTAACGGGGATATCTGCCTCATGCATAAATGCAGGACTGGTCAATTCAAAGGGCATGGCAGGCTCCTCTTCAATCATCTCTTCCTCGACGGGACTATCAGTTGGTGGGACTCCGGTCGGGGGCTGAGGCAGATCTGTCGGTGAGGGGGCAGGCTGTGGGTCAGAGGTTGGCGCGCCTCCACAAGAGGCTAATCCAAGCATAAGAAGTAGAATGACCAATATTGATCGTCGCATGAGTAACTCCTTTTCAATTATAAATCCTCGCGTTCTACACTATCAAATCCCAGCACAAAATCTGGGCCATAAGCCATGGAAGGTGTCTGAAAGCCGACCTTGAAATCGTCCGCCAGCACACGCTCAATGATGGCGACGCTGGTTTGAGCGGTAAAATAATAGGCTTCCGGGGTGCGCAGCTTGGCGCGGATATGCTCTCCGCTCTCATCATAAGCTTCGCCAATTAGCAGGCTGAAACCATTGGCGTTCTTTTTGGCAGAGGGGCCGGGTGGCATTAAGCCGATCAGGGCCTTGATGATATTTTTGGCAGGACGATTATAAAGCAGCCAGCCAAGAGAAGCGCTGGCACGCATCAGCTTGCGGGCGATAGCGGGAAAATACATATAAGTTTCGATATTAGGGACTCCCGTGCTGTAAAAAGCCGTCGCAACATCACCCCAACCCACCGAGGTGACCTTGACCGGACCCCGCCCAAAATCGACTTCGCGGATCTTCCATGCAGCCGGAACCTGAGTCATCCTGCCATTTTTGCGGATGGTACCCTGACGGTCCATATTTTCGATACCAGAACGAGCCGTGCCGCGCGATACGCCGCCACCGACACCCCGAATCGAGAGCTGGAGATGTGTGGCGGAGGGGTGTTTTTCTTTGAGATATAAGAGCAAACAATCGGAGGGGACCACATCGAAACCTGCGCCGGGCATCATCATGATCCCGGCAGATTTGGAATCTGCATCCAACGCAGCGACGGCTTCCAGCTCTGGCGTGCCCCCGCCAATATCAAGGTAGTGGGTGCCGGTGCGCAGGCAGGCCTCGGTCATGGCTTTGTAGGTATACCCAAATGGACCGGCGCAGTGCAGCACCACGTCCACGTCGCGGAGTGCGGAATCCAGTTTTTCGGTTTCGGAAAGATCAAAGGCGAGTGAGGGCAAACCCAGGGTCGCAGCTTGTGCCGCCAGCTTTTTCTCATTTCGTCCGGCCAGCAGAGGTTGATGCCCGCGCTCAAGGGCCTGCTTGGCGATCAGCGATCCTGTATATCCATACGATCCGTAGATAAGAAATTTACTCATATTGCTCCTGATAACGCTATCGATTGTCGGGTTTCTTCCAGTTTTGGATTTCGACGATATTTCCTTCGGGATCGGCAAGATATTGAAAAGTCAGTAACCCCACGCCGGGAAGATCACGGATTGCAAGCTCACCTATCGCAGAGCCGCCATGATTCAAGATCTCCTGCGCTGTTGCCCCAACATCGTCGACGATAAAGGCGACATGGGAAAAGCCCGGTGTATTTGGCTGGACAGAGGGGTGTTCGGGCATGGAATTATAGGAAAAGATTTCGAGGGTTGGACCAGCCTCTCCGCAGCCCGGAAGACGAAGGTGGATCCCGCGGATATGTGAGGCTTTGAGCCCGGTCACCCTGTCGAGCCACTCACCAGAATGATCACGTTCTGGCGGAGCGGGCACGCACTCGAAAACTTCCTGATAGAAGGCTGAGAGTCGCTTCCAATCTTTTGCGATCAGGTTGGTATGCACGAATTTTATTGACATCTTGACATCCTTTAATGTAAGTGTTTTTCCAGGAAACTAAATTCAATTCCGATTTTTGAGTTCATTTTTCATTGTGTAAAAGAGGCTACGATTAATTGAAGCATGGGCAAAGCATTTTCGACAACTTTAATATCATTTGCATCATCAAATTTTTTGCTGCCATGCATAAAGTTTTTTCTAATTGTATAAAGCAAATCGATAATTTGGCCTGCTAAAAAATTTCTATTTTCTTCGTTCTCAGGGTTTTTTAAATACGCCTTATAAAACTGAAAATCGACCGGACTCCAAACCGGATATTGGCTATCAGTGGTGTAATTGATATTGATCACGCCATTAACTCTTTGGCCGAAGGAATCAAATTCTATCTTTTTCCCTTGAAAGAAGGGGGTTCGACCAAGAAAATATTTAGTCCCTTCATGAAGAATTAGGGTATCTTTCAAATTATCGTCAAATTCCTGGAGGGCAAAACGAATCTGCTCTCTTTCACTGACGATTTCCACTTCAGGAATATTTACATTTCCATTTGCAATTGTAGCAATAGAGCCATCCTTGTTTTCTTTTATCTGAGTCCAACAGCCTTCACGATGGGCAATGGTTGTGTAAATATTATTGAATGCCGTCCAAAATAGAAAGTACTGCTCAAATGGGTGCCTCCCATCCCTGCGAGGTCGAATCCTTCTTGCAGTCTCTATCATTGAATAGGCAATTGGAATTTCATTTCTTTGAAATATTGTTGTCATATTAGGCCAGCCTGTTATTTCTACTGCCTTCCGTAGGGACAAATATACAAACACAGTCCACACACACCCACATGATTCTGCTCTTCCAGCCTGGTTAAATAGCGATCACATTTGCCAGCATCAAAGCGAGCCTCCCGAGCTTCTTTTTCCCGAAAAGGTTGCCCTGTGAAGGCGTTGATCGGGCAAATCTCGACGCATTTCTGACAATCGCCACAACCATCTTCCATTGATTCCCCTGTCACTTTCAACGGCGCATCCGTCAGTATCGTTGCCCACCGAACTCGGGGGCCTCTCTCTGGCGTAATCAGGAGACAGTTCTTGCCAATCCATCCCAATCCGGCCAGATGGGCTCCCATCTTATGTGAGAAGGCCGCAACCAGCTTCTCGTCATCTATCGTCTTCGAGGCTGGGACTGGCAAGGCTTTATAGCCATCGCTTTGGATTACGCTACTCAATCTTGAGCTAATCAGGTCGAGCCGCTGGTTGATCAGATCATAACCATGATGTTGATAATTAATCGCTACAGCCCGCTCCGCTCGTTGGGGCAGTTGATCTACAATGGTGTCTAAAAGAGCGATGCCAATCGAAATCGCACGCGGATATTCCGCAATCACTGCCCCACCCTGTTCAAGGATTGCATCACGGGCAGGAGAAAGCTCTGCCACACCAAAGAAATCTGCTCCCCAATTTTCAGCTAATCCCTCAATATTTTTATCGGGTGCCATTATTTTCCTCAATATTAGCTTGGTTTACTTATTTTAAAGAAATTCATCCAGCAAGAATATCGACCATCCTGATATTGGCGCGAGCCTGGGAAACATATGGGGATAGCCATGACTACTCTAAAATATTGACTTTCAATCATAGGAAGCGATTTGATCAAGTTTGTATTTGCTGATATTTGGCACCATCGCATCCTTGCCTGGGTATCCTGTGATCAATAACAGGAATGGACGTTCGTTATCAGGTCGTCCCAGAATTTCATTCAAAAATTTCATTGGACTCGGCGTATGGGTCAGGGTAGCAAGGCCCGCTTGATGCAATGCTGTGATCAATATCCCGGTTGCGATCCCTACAGATTCAGTTGGGTAATAATTTTTGTGCGCTACACCTTTTTCATCAATAGTATTCTTTTTTAAAAACACTCCGATCAGGCAAGGTGCGATTTCCAGAAAAGGCTTATTTTCATCCGTCCCTAGTGGTTGGAGTGCTTTCAGCCATTCTTCAGGAGCACGTCCCTGATAAAATTCCCTCTCTTCTTTCTCTGCCGCCTCGCGAATCTTCCTTTTAGTCTCTGGATTTTTGACAATTACAAAATGCCAGGGCTGTTGATTAGCACCACTGGGTGCTGTCCCTGCAGCTAAAATGGCATTATTGATCACCTCCTCTGGAATCGGACGATCTGAAAAATCACGGACCGTGCGGCGACGTTTCATATCCAAATAAAATGATCGAGAGGTGGCTATCATTTCATCTGTATTTTTCTCGGTAAAATTCAACGGGGAGAATTTTTCTTCGCTCATTTTGAGTTTCTCATGAAGATGATCGGGAGAGGCTATGCGCTATTCAATTTCCAGAAAAAAAAGCATTTACGTTTTTCATATAACTTTCATAATCTTCAAAGCGGATATGATGGCCTGTGTCCGGAATATGAATGACTGAAATATGGTGATTCAACTCCTGCACCCGGTCAGCAATGGCTGGAGAGAGGAGGCCGCCCTTTTCCAGATCTGCGGTAACGATCAACGTCGGGCAGGTGAGTTGGGGGACATTTTCTTCCCAATCGCTTTCATCGATGCTCAAGATCGAAAGGATATTGGGATCCATTTGCTTTTTGGCCGGGCACCAGGTATCAATAACCCACTCCGGCCAGGTGGGATGCTCGATGCGGGTATCGGCGACAAGTTCATCGAGAGTCAATCTCGTCACGGTTTCAACCCAGGGGGCCATGGGATGTTCACTGAGTTGACTTAGTTCCACGCTTTCTTCGTGCTCGAACCAGGGCGGATCTTCGAGCAGTAAGGCTCGAGGGATTTCGGGATAGCGCACGCCCAATTCAAAGGCTACCATTGCCCCCATCGAGTGGCCACCGACGATCGGGCGTTCCAGCCCCAGAGTCTGGATGATCCGGGCAAGATCGGCCCCCATATCCACGCTCTCGCCAGGTTGGATGCGGGCCGAGAGTCCATGACCGCGGGCATCGGGCATAATGATATCGTAGTCGGCTTCAAGATCGAGAGCCGTTTGAATCCAGCAGAGGCCGTTATCAGAAAAGCCATGCGCCAGGACCAGGGGCGGTTTGCTGCCCTCGCCAGTCCGCCAATAGTGGTAAGAGACACCGTTGATCGTGAGATATTTTTCTGTCCAGTGGGAGGGGATCATAATTTATTTCCTTTTTTTGTAGGCAGGATTTGGTGGAGAAAAAATCAGATTGCGCTGACTATTCTCTGACAGCCTCGAACATCGCGATAATATTCTCCGGTGCGACTTCAGACAGAATATTGTGAATCTGCTGAAAGACGAAGCCACCACCGGGAGCCCAAACCGATACCAACTGACGCACATTCTCCCGGACTTGATCTGGCGTCCCGAGGGGCAAAATGCGCTGTGTATCACAACCGCCACCCCAAAAGGTCAATCGCTCACCATAATCTCTTTTGAGTTGCGCTGGATCCATGCCCCTGCAGGTGACCTGGACCGGATTTATTGAATCCAGCCCGGCCTCGATCAGGTCATCCAGCAGTGGTTCAATCCCCCCGCAGGAATGCAGATTGATGCTGAGATGCGGAGCGAGTTCCTTCGTGCGTTGCCACATTTTCGCGTGCCATGATTTGTAATAGCGCCGGTACATTTTCGGTGAGATCATCGGGCCTGTCTGCCCTCCAAGATCATCGCCGAATAAGATCACATCAATATAGGGACCGACCGCACCAAGCCATTTCTCCAATCGCGGCATATAGAAATCACAGAGTGCCTCTGAGAGCCGTTCACAGGCTTCAGGATGATAGCCCATATGCCTGAGATAAGTATCCATGCGGTAAAGAAATTGCGGCACTTCAAAGAGGTTCCCGCCAAAGATGCCAAGAATGGCGCGATCGGTCGATCCACGCAGTGTCCGGGCTCCCTCAGCAAGCTGCTGACACCCCTCATCCGTCAGCGGGATATGTCCACCCGGGGCCGGGATTCCGGTCCACATGGTGTATTTAAAGGCCTGCTCCAGATCTGAGAAATCCTGCTCCTCCGGATTTTCTTCCAACCAGGGCCAGTGGATTTGCTCAAAAAACATACAGCTTTCTTTTTGGATCGCCAGATCAATTCCGTCGTCAGAAAGCAGATAAGAGTCCCTGCCGCGCTTCTCAATATTGATAAAGGAGGGGATTTTGCAGGCCGTGCCATCAGGCAATACCCAATCCTTCCAGTCCTGATCCTCCAGCATGAAACCCCGACCCAGCTCGACGACATCAGATCCAACATAATCCAGGATCTCAGGTTCGACAATTGCCAACTGCTGGACCATGTCGTAGACGTAGATCTCCCCCGACGAAATCCCCAAAGCTTTCTTCAATTTTGCGTAGGCAATTGCCGCAATCCCACTGGACCGATGACTCCCGAAATCGATCGGCACGCGGTCCGGTTGTTGATGATCCAGGGCAGATTTGATTCGCTCACGTGAGTTCATTTACATTTTCTCCTGCCGAAGGTTTTGCGTTTGTCCTGATGACTTGAAACAAGCCGGGTACCCGCGGATTTGTTGGACGTGGACAATCTTGATTATACGATAAAGGTTCAGACCAGGATTAACTCAATTTAGCGGGCAAACGCCCGATAGGGATTGTCCTGAGTTAGTTGACGGATCGTACCCTCATCCACCCCCTCAGCCCGCAGTTTGGGGAGAAACTGATCTGAAAGATAGGTGTATGGTTTGGGAATCCCGCCCCCCGGCAGTGCTGGATCATACCAGCCCCGGTCATGACTGAGCAGCAACTGATCACCCAATCCAGCGTCCAGGAGGCGGAGGATATTCTGCAGATCACCCTCATCATTATCCCCAATTGTGTCATACTCAAGCCAGGCTCCACGTCGCGCCATTTCAAGGTGCAAATTAAAATCCTGTTCTTTTTGGGTGTGGATCCAGATAAATCGGTCGGGGGCATACCCCATCTTCTCAATAAGATTAAGTTGATCCCGAACCACCCGGCCCTGGATAGTGTGGCTTCCAATGATGGCATTTGTTTCCCGGCCCGCAGTTGCAGCCGCCCGCAAGATTTTGCTTTCACAGGCTGTTAATCCCTGATCCCCTGCGCTCAGCTTAATCCAGCCGGCTTGCACTCCACTACCCTCAATTTCACCTTGTAATTCGCTCAACATCCACTCGGCCAATTTGGCTTCACTGGCCGCATGTGCCCAGTCAGGAACCCAGGGCTCACGATAAATACCGGTCGGAATTACGATGGGTAGATTAGTGGCCTTGGACACAGCCAGATCAATATCCACCCGGCGACCCACGCCGATGGTACTGCATTCAACAATCGCGGTTACACCAACTTCCCGGGCCTTTGCAATTTCCGGAGCCATGAGCTGGATCACATCTTCAACTTCGGCCTGGGCATAACCCGGCGTATCCCAGGTTCGAAGGTCGACAAAAATATGCTCATGAGGCAAAATCATCCCCAGTTCAGCAGGGCTTTTATGGCCCAAAGTGGTAATTAAATTTGGCATAATCCTCTCGCCATATCGCTATATATACTATTTTTATTCCAACAACAAACCCATCAGATGGACATCAACATAATCAGCATCCAGCTCCCTTTTCATATACTTCCGCAGGGTACCCTCCGCTTCAAATCCTAATTTCTTATAGAAACTTATCGCTCGATGATTATCTGCTTCAACCCTCTACTCGATTCTTCTGACACCATCCACTCGTAAATCTCTGATCAGCTCCTGCATGATTTTCGTCCCAATTCCCCTGCCCTGATATGATCGCTTTATCCCAAATGCGCCAATAGCTGGTGTAGCGAATGATGGGGTAGCTGGGCTTTGTTAGGCCGCAAATTCCGTTGAGCCCTATATCAAACTACTTATCAAAAGAAGGTGTTTCTCAATTAAAGCTTCTGTCTCTTATAAATGATGCTAGTATCGTGGATCGGTTTATCAGTTTTATCCGGAACCTTGTACTTAGCGGACGATTTTACAACAGGGAATTCTTCTTCCCCAAACACTAAGTGAAAGTTAGCCAAGGTAATAACATCACCTTTGGATAATATATATCTGTCAATCTTGTTTCCATTCACATACGTTCCGCCAGTTGAATCAAGATCAATTACCTCAAAACGTTCTTTTTGATATCTTATCTCAGCATGCTTACGTGATACTTTAGAATGTTCAATAATGAGATCATTGTCTCTAGCACGACCAATTTTTATGATAGCCTGGTTAAATTTAAATAGTGACGAATTTTCCATGACAAGTAAAGCAGCAGGGAGTTTTATTTCTTCTGTGCACATATATATCCTCCAAGTAGTCTCACGCTACCTCAGTCCATTTATATTCAGTATATTTGATATTCATCTAAAAACAAAACTATTTTTGCACCCAACAGTTTGTACCAGCCCCGCAGAGCGTTAGCGAGCTTATCCCTTCATCCCAACAACGAGCCAGGAAACGACTTCTCGCAATGCATCATAGGCCTTCAACCGTGCTTGATCAGTGCCATCAGCTTCGGCAGTTGCAATATGCTCTTCCATTTGATTGATGACCAATGGACCCATCGCCAAGAGTGCATCGGCGTTGGAGGCGGCATACTTTACCAGGACATAGCGAATGAGAGCAGGTACCGGAACACCCGTTGCTTGACTCAAGCCCTCAATAGTTGGGAGGGGGTCAGCGACGGTGTAATGAGCTACATCCTCTTTAAAGTTGGCGTGCGGATCATCTTCTTCCCAGGAATCGGTATATGGAGTAAGTTGCATGGTTTGTCCTTAGATGTGTAATTAGGCTTGCTGGAATTTAAACGTGGGCTATGTTCACTATAACGGTATCTGTTCAAGCTAGAATCAACTCACAAAAAGATTGCATCTCTGTCTATCTATATATTAATATCCGTAATGCTTCTTTTACCCTTTCTAAAAAGGAGCGATCTCTCCTATTTATTTCTTTAAGTTTTTGCTTTGTTAAGTACATTTTTTGAAGTTCTAATTTTCCATCCTCTTTTTGACTCATTCGAATACCTGAAATGTTTTGGGCTCTTTTACCGTCAGGATCGATTTTTATAGGTGCTTCAAACAAAAAACTTAGCAATCTGTTTCTGAATGGGCGCAAATCACCTAGCTGATACAAGTTTGTAGATGTTTGTACCAATGTTGGCATATAACCAAAATATTCAGCCACATTTTCAATCAATTCATGTACTTCATCAAACCCAATACGTAAAATACTAATACCGCATATTTCTTGGTCATATGTAAAATTCTTCCTTGATCGTTCTTTTGGGTTATCTGGGAACAATAATAATACTTTTTTTGATGGTCTGAGCTGAAGAAAGATGTGATCTACAAGGCCTGAATAATGTTGATCTAATATTCGATAATCACGAATTTTACTTCCGCCTGTATCCCAATATTGGACTAATAAATTTTCTATCTCATTTGGTAGATTATGCTTCTTAATATTTTTAATG
>JACNJN010000071.1 GCA_014382535.1 Candidatus Desulfolinea nitratireducens
TTCTTATTCCATTTTGTCCCACTTAATAGACAGTAGAACAAACGTTCGTTCAACTGTGTATATCCGAAGCTTGCTGTATATCCACCCCCAAGAGTGGTAATATACAAAGTATAACAGTATAAGTACTTGTCTACTATGACCAAAGATCATGCCTAAGTCTGTATCTTTATATAAGAATTTATATTAACCCTGCGCGGGATAATCCTGGGGATCGAAGGTATCGGGTCAGCTGTCAGGACCACGATCGAAAAAAAGACCAGAGAAATTGCTCATAATAAAATATTGAAAGGGGAGTGTATTTTGATGATGAAGGGAATTTTTCCGACCGACTCCCTTTGTATAACCATCAAACTTAGTGTTTATTATGACAAGGATTTGGGTAGCGTTCAGTGTCCTCCAGGTCACGGGAGTGGCTAAGTTGGTGAGTATTGGTCCTTGCGCGCGAGCGTAGCGAGAGCGGCAATCCCCAAGATTGTCGGGGAGATTGCTTCGTCGGACAAAACCCTCCTCGCAAAGACAAGTCAGGCTTTCCCCGCTAATTTAGGCACTCCCCCAAAAAATCTCTGAAACCCTCCGAATGATTTCCCTTGACATTAACCTAACGTCAGGGTTTATACTGACGTAGCCATCGCGAGGAGGGCGTCTGCCTGACGTGGGATCTCCGCGCCAGCAGGAGACTGCGACGTTACCCCTTCGGGATTCCTCGCAGAGACAGAGGTTTCTATGTACACCGTAAAAGAACTTTCCACCCTGGCCGGAGTCAGCGCGCGCACGCTGCACTATTATGATCAAATTGGTTTGCTCAAGCCAGCCGAGATCGCCGCAAATGGCTACCGTCAATATGACGATGCAGCCCTGTTGCGCCTCCAGCAAATCCTCTTCTACAGGGAATTGGATTTCAGCTTAAAGGAGATCCGCTCTCTGCTGGATGCGCCCGATTTTGATCAGATCAAAGCCCTCGAATCGCATTGGGACGCCCTCCGGGCACGCATGGCGCGCACCGAGAATCTGATCAGCACGGTGGAAGATACGATTAAACATTTGAAAGGAGAAAAAGAGATGAGTAAAAAAGCGCTGTTTAAAGCTTTTGGCGATGAAGAACAGGAAAAATATGCCAAAGAGGCTGAGAGTAAATATGACCCCGAAACTGTCCGCGCTTCCAATCGCAAGTGGAAGGGCTACTCAGCCGAGAAAAAGCAGGCTATCATGGATGAGGGAAACCAGGTTTATACCGATATGATCGCAGCCATGTCCAAAGGGGCGGACTCGCCTGAAGTCCAGGCCATCGTTGGTCGCTGGCGCAAGCATATGGATTACTTCTGGACGCCGAATCTTGATCAATTGCTGGGCCTCGCCACGATGTATGGGCAGAGCCTCGACTTCAAGGCCAATTTCGACAAGATGCACCCCGATCTGGCTGATTTCTTCCCTGAGGCAGTAGCAAGTTACGTTGCAAATCATAGCTAAACAAAAAAGGTCCCGTTCCTTTGAAAGGAACGGGACCTTTTATTTTAAATATATTTTATCTTGCAGCAATGCTCTGCGTTGCTGTTTGTTAACAATACCCCAACGCAGAGCATTGGGATAAGGACTAATACAATGCGGAAGTCCAATGATATTTTGAATTACGAAAGAAGCATTTCCATTAGTTTCTGAATGCGTGGTGCCATACTGGATGGATCGGGGTGCAGCCCTTCCACCAGCAATGCGCTTTCATAGATTTGTTCGATGATTTCGTCTGCGCCTTCGAGAAGGAAGAAGATGCCCGGCGTTTCTATGAAGCACTGGGTAAACGTCTGGGGAAGTTCAAGCTAGAGCTGTCTGCGGAGAAAACGCAGATTATTCCCTGAGGCAGTAGCAAGTTACGTTGCAAATCATAGCTAAACGAAAAAGGTCCCGTTCCTTTGAAAGGAATGGGACCTTTTATTTTAAATATATTTTATCTTGCAGCAATGCTCTGCGTTGCTGTTTGTTAACAATACCCCAACGCAGAGCATTGGGATAAGGACTAATACAATGCGGAAGTCCAATGATATTTTGAATTACGAAAGAAGCATTTCCATTAGTTTCTGAATGCGTGGTGCCATACTGGATGGATCGGGGTGCAGCCCTTCCACCAGCAATGCGCTTTCATAGATTTGCTCGATGATTTCCGTTTGCAGATCAGAGTCCGATTCTTTTGTGATGAGCAGTTTCAAAATTGTATGAGAAGGATTCAGCTCGAGGATCTTTTTGGGCACCTCATATTCCTTGCCAAGATATTGGTAAACACGCTGCAACTCCGGGTTTAAACTGTCATCCGGGTCGACCAGGCGGGCAACCGATTGCGACAATCGATTGCTGGCGCGGACATCTGTAACACGTTCCCCCAATATTCCCTTAAAGCGCTCGATCAACGGACCGAATTCACCCTCGGGAATTTTTTCCGCTTCGCCCTCCTTTTCGCCTGCTTCCGGTGTTTCAACATCTGCCTGGGCGACGTTTTTCAGATCATGGTCCTTATATTTTTGCAATCCCATCAGCATGAAGGAGTCCATTGGATCTGTCAGGAGTAATACCTCGGTTCCTTGTGTCTGGAAATAGTCCAGGTGCGGACTGAGCAGTACCGATTTGGGGTCGTTACCGATAATATAATAGATCTCTTTTTGTTCAACCTTCATCCGCTCAATATATTCATCCAGGGATGACCAGCTTTCTGTGTGAAGATTGGTTTTGAAACGCAACAAGGGCTGCACTTTTTCAGTATTCAGAGGTTCAGCAGCGATGCCCTGTTTAAGATAGATCCCAAATTCTTCCCAAAAAGTATTGAACTTTTCAGGATCATTATTGGCGAGGTTTTCCAATTCCCGCATGACCTGCCCGGTGACGATCTTTTTCAGTTTGGGCATCAGACCGACGGATTGTACGGTTTCGCGGGAGACGTTTAGAGGCAGGTCCTCCGAATCGACCACACCCTGGACGAAACGCAGATATTCAGGGAGCAGGTCCTTATTATATTCATCGATCAGAATATTGCGGGAGTAGAGCTTAAGTCCATCATCCTTTCGCAGGGAAAACATACCCCGTTCTCCTTTGCTGGGAACATAAAGCAGCGCATAAAGCTGTACCGGTGCATCAGTGACGGCATGGATATGGAGCAAAGGCTTTTCAAATTCCAATGTGAGCTGCCGATAGAAATCCTGATATTCTTCGTCTTTGGCCTCACTTCTGGGTGTGCGCCAGAGTGAGGTCTGTTTATTGACCTGCTCATCGCTCTCACCGACATAAATCGGGAAGCCAATATAGTCTGAATGTTTTTTGACGATGGTTTTCAGGTGGTACTCTTCAGCAAATTCAATCGCATCTTTCTTCAACTTGATTTCGATTTTTGTGCCGCGTTCGTCCATCTCAGCAGCGTTGACCTCGAAATTATCCTCCCCGGTGGCATACCAACTGACCGCCTTCGCGCGTGACTTGTGGGAGCGTGAAGTCACTCGAACCCATTCGGCCGCCATGAATACGGAATAGAAACCGACTCCAAACTGCCCGATCATTTGAGCGATATCCACTTCTTTATCTTTGGCTGCTTCGATGAAATTGCGCGCACCCGATTGGGCGATAGTCCCCAGATTTTCGATGATCTCATCCTTCGTCATCCCAATCCCGGTGTCCTGGATGGTCAACATCCCCTTATCTTTATCTGCCGTGATGCGGATATTGAGCTCCACCTCTGAATCAAGCATATTCTGATTGGTCAGCATCTCAAAATGAGCGCGGTTAAGCGCATCCGAAGCATTGGATAATAGCTCCCGCAGGAATACTTCCGGATCCTTATAAAGGGAATGGATCAGAATATTAAGCAGCTGTTTGGTTTCAGCTTTGAACGAAAAAGATTGTGCATCCGTTTTAGAGGCTTTTGCCATTGAGTGTCTCCTGAAAAAAAAACAAGTAATAAATTTGTTAAATCGATCTTTCTGTCATTGTTTGATAAATTTTAGCAAAGAATTGTTGAAAAAATGTTAACACCTGCTATATTGTTTTTTCGCCCACAAGGCTCATCGCATATTCAGCCAGCGCGGTGATCGACAGGCTGGGATTCACCCCCGGGTTTCCCGGCATGATCGAGCCATCGACAACATATAAACCCGGGTAATGATGGGTTTGGCAATCAATTCCCACCACGCCTTCGGTATCGTCACTTCCAATAGGGACACCGCCCATAAAATGCGCCGTTGTCGGGAAGTTGAACAAACTATCGGTAAAGGCCGCCTGTGGGATGCCATTCGTCCGCTTGGCAAAAGTCCGGATGACCTGATTCCCAACCGGAATTTGCTTTGGGATCGGATAATCGGCATCGGGCTTCAATACCAGTCCCTTGAGGAAAAGGGTAAAGAAATTGCGTCCCGGTCGGACATGCGTCAAATTATCTTCAGTTTGCATGACCAGAAAAATGGTTGTAAATTTCGACCAGCGCGCAAAGAATTTTGAGTAGAGAAAATCAATTGGGTGGCGGATCATCTCCCAGAGTGTCTTTGCAAAACGCAGCCAGATCGGGTGATCCCCCTCGACCAACGGCGCAGTCATCGACCGGATGAAGGAAGCCCCGTCCGCATATTTTACGGGCTCGATCCGGGTCACCTCATCCGCCTGAAAAATAGACGTGATCGCGATGCCCTCTGAGTAATTTACCTCTTTATTGCGAGTGGTGACCCCCATGATATTTTCGGAATTGGTGCGGACCTGATCGCCCAGGCGTTGAGAAATTTTTGGGAGGGATCGGGTCTCGTCGCGGCAGCGGAAAAGTAACTCCATGGTGCCGATTGCACCTGCAGCCACGATCACGTTTCTCGCGTGAACTTCAGTTTGCTGCCGTTTGACGAGTGATGTCGAAGACCGGTACATGACCCGATAACCTGGGCCAGCCATATCTGCGTGAGTTTCTTTTTTATCAATTGCTCTAGCCGCCGTCCTCGGCGGCGGGGACGCCGCCTTGAGCGATTGGCTAATCGGTTGAATATCCACAACCTTCGCCTCCGCAATGATCTCTGCGCCATTTTTCTCCGCAAAGTAGAGATAATTTTTCGTGAGCATATTCTTTGCATTTTCCCGACAGCCCACCATACAACCGCCGCAGTGGATGCACCCGGCTCGTTCCGGACCTTTTCCGTCAAAATATGGGTCCGGGACGGTTTCTCCCTCCTGATCGGGGTCACCAAAATAAACACCCACATCTGTTGGCTTGAAGCTTTCCGCATATCCCAACTCGCCCGCAATTTGTTGAAGCTCCTTATCGGCAGGCCAGAGTTTGGGGTTGGGTGTTACCCCCAGCATCTGGCGGGCGGTTGCATAATGTGGGGCGAGAAGCGTTTTCCAATCGGCGAGATGCTGCCATCCGGCGGTTCTAAAGAGCTTGTCATCCGGCTCCATCAGCACGTTGCCATAAGTGAGACTTCCCCCACCAACGCCACTGCCATGCAGCGCGAGCAAGCCGTTCATAAAGGTCATTTCGAAAAAGCCGAAAAGACGCATTTTGGGCATCCAGAGAAATTTGGGGAGGTTCCAGTTGCTTTTCGGGAAATCTTTATCTCGGTAGCGTTTTCCGCGCTCAAGGATGAGAACAGAATAGCCCTTTTCGGTCAGCCGCATTGCAGATACTGAGCCGCCGAAACCAGAACCAATGATGACGTAATCGTATATTTGACTGTTCATTTCTCTCCTAAAGTATGAGATTGCCGCGCTGTCTTCAGCAGTTCGCAATGACATTTTGCACCAGGTTTTGATCCATCCCATTACTTTTCTAAGGGCTTCGTTTTCCAGGCGAGATATATTTTGTGTTTTTAAAGGGCTTGATCTGCTCACTAATATTATCCACAACCAGATGACCGGATTCATGCATCAACGTATCGTGGTTGAAATCGTCCAGTTTTGTCATACTGGCCAGACAGGGGAAGTGATGATGGAGTAATCCAGCTTTTTCTTCGGCTTCGTCAACTGACAATCCGATCAGCCCCTCTGCAACATAACGCGCACATCCACAAACGGCATCCCGGTTTACTTTGGCAGATGAGATGGTGCGCGTTTCAGGATCAACTTCCACTTTCAGATCGGGTTGACCGAAATATTCTGCAAATGCAGAAATTTCCGGGCTCTCATAGGCCAGCCTGTCCCGGCGGGTAATCCCGTAATCATGCTCGGTTAATGAGCATAGGGGTTTTGGCGTGGCACAGGCAACATCCATTCTCTCCAGCCATCCCCGAAGCTGACGGGCCAATCCGCGTGGCAGCCAGGTTTCGTTATCTACGGCAACGATGACAGCCTTCGCACCGTTTTTTTCTGCGATCTCGGGGATCAGTTCAGCCACACCGCGATGCTCTGCAAAGGAGAGGATCAGATCAGCCGGTGGGAATGTCTCAGGAATATAATCTTCAGGATAATCAATAACGGGTGGCAATACAGCGGGCGCCTGCCATGTCTCAATATTCCATGACGATGGCCCGTGGGCTTTGATATTTTTGACATGGCGTTCGCCATATTCTCCAGAAACTATCGCTAAAATTTTCATGGTTGTTTTTACCTGTAAGTATAGGTTTTATTGGCAATTTGAAGGTTTTTTTTCGCATAAAACAAAATTGTATCATGGAGCTATGAAAGTGATTAAATATAGGCAATATTTGTCATAAAAAAGCTAATGACAAATATCAAGCATCTTGATGACAGTAAATACTAACGAAATAATGCCTCCTATTCTATACTTTAATCAGTGTTGTGCAGGGCAGCACTTTTTCTTTTCTATTCTTTATTAATATATTTGGTTATTGTGAAATCTACTATTTGGGTTCTGGCTTTTTATGAATGCATACAAAGACGTATTTATTATTTGTAATCGTAGTCATTGTTGCAAGATCCTTATATTTTGGCATGTATTGAGGAGCAAAAATAGTATGTTGAATAAGCATGCAAAATTTGCTCCTTTTGTGTTTTTTAACAAATTAACCCTGTGGAATACTTATTGAGAAAACCTTTAATCCGAGGAGGAGAAACTTATGACCGTATTAACGCTTGAACTACCGGCCATGTATGGTGACCATCATGTTGTCGAAGTTAAGCGCCTATTGATGGATCTGGATGGTGTAGAAGAAGTATATGCCAGCAGTGGTTTCCGTGCTGCTGAAATTACCTATAACTCCAAGAAAGTCAAAAAGGCAGATATTACCTCTACACTTGAGAAGGCCGGTTATATTGGTGAATTACCCATCCCCGTTGAGGCAGGAGAGCCATTATATGGCCGGAAGAATGGCGATTCGACTTATAGGCACACAGCTGCCCTTGGAGAAATGGCTACAGCCAATGAGGTCAGCTTTACGCAAGAAGTAAATTACGGCGGGCGCCCGTTATGGCCTTGCCCAGGTATGAAACCTGTTACCGGTATGGATGAGGAAGGGTAAGGAGAGAATTATGGCTAAAAAACAACGAACACCCCAGGAAAAAAGTATAGATCCCGCAGCCCAAAAAATGCTCATTCGGGCCGATGAACTAGGTCTCGAAACAGCATTTTCTCGCGCAGATAATATGGCTCCCTGCAATATTGGTGCGGCTGGTCTGTGCTGCAAATTATGTGGTATGGGACCCTGCCGAGTAACCAAAGATGGTCAGACCGGGGTTTGTGGTGCAACCATGGATACTATCCAGGCCAGAAATCTGGGTCGATCGATTGCTGCCGGAGCATCGGCCCATTCAGATCATGGTCGTGATATGGCCTTCACCCTAAAGGCAGTTGCCAATGATGAAACCGAAGGATTTGTTATCCGGGATGTTGCCAAGCTGCGGAATGTAGCTGCTACTTACGATATTCCCATTGAAGGTCGCTCACCAAAAGAGATCGCCAATGAGTTGGCAGATTTGTTCATCGCTCAATTCGGTTCGCAAGTCGGGCCAATTGTGCCGCTTAAACGCGCTTCACAGAAACGCCAAAAGATATGGGCAGATCGAAAAGTACAGCCCCGCGGTATTGATCGTGAAGTAGTGGATATGCTCCACCGCACTCATATGGGCGACGATCAGGATTACGAACATATCATGGAGCAAGCTGTACGCACCGCTCTGGCTGATGGTTGGGGTGGCAGCATGATCGGCACCGATGTTTCAGATATTTTGTTTGGCACGCCGGCACCCGTCCATGGTCAGGCCAATCTGGGTGTCTTGAAAACAGATATGGTCAACGTAGTTGTCCATGGGCACGAGCCGACCCTTAGTCAGATGATCGCTGCAGCAACCCAGGACCCAGAGATCATTGCATATGCTAAAGCTGCCGGAGCAAAAGGTGTCAACCTTGCCGGTATTTGCTGCACAGCCAATGAAATCCTTGTCCGACAGGGCGTACCGGTTGCGGGCAACTTCCTGCATCAGGAACTCTCCATCCTCACCGGTGCTGTCGAAGCCATGGTGGTAGATGTGCAGTGCATTATGCAAGCGTTGGTTAACCTTGCTGAAAATTTCCATACAAAGATCATTACTACCTCATCTAAAGTAAAGATCAAAGGTGCTACACATATGGAATTTGATGAGCGTCATGCCATGACCATAGCTAAAGATATTCTAAAAACAGCCATTGATAATTTCAAGGAACGTGGTGCAACTCACATTCCTGATGATAAACAGGATCTGATCCCTGGTTTCTCTCACGAATATATCAACTATATGCTGGGTGGATCCTACCGCGCATCCTTCCGCCCGCTTAATGATGGGATCATCTCCGGACGTATCCGTGGTGTAGCGGCTATTGTTGGTTGTAATAACCCTCGTAGTCAGCAGGATTATTTGCTTACCCATGTAGCTGAAGAATTGCTAAAACAAGATGTCCTGGTAGTTGAAACTGGCTGTGGTGCAATTGCTGCGGCTAAGAAAGGTCTCCTGTTAGGTGAAGCTGGCCTTGACAAGGTTGGTCCGGGCCTGCGTGAAATTTGCGAGGCTGTCGGTATTCCGCCAGTATTGCATATGGGGTCATGTGTTGATAACTCCCGCATCCTGACCGTGCTTACTCAAATGGTTGAGGAAGGTGGACTCGGCGATGATATCGACCAGGTTCCCGCCGTTGGTTTGGCCCCTGAGTGGATGTCTGAAAAGGCACTTGCCATCGCCACGTACTGTGTGGCCTCGGGTGCTTACGTGATCTTTGGTGGTTCTTCCCCGGTAGGGGGAATGCCAGACAGAATAGATGAAAGCGATATTGTTTTGAACTACCTCAGCAAAGGATGGGAAGAAGCCTACGGTGGAAAACTGGAGTTCATCCCCGATCCCGATGAAATGGTTCGCGCCACATTGGCACATATCGATAAAAAACGAGCCGATTTGGGCCTGCCAGAATATGATCCAACTCGTTTTGGAAAGAGCGGCGATACCCGCATGTTAGAACTTGAGAAACTTCCTCTTTCGGAACGCCGAGAATCAATCTACGGCGTTGCAGCGGACTAGGAGAAGATAAAAAATGTCAAAATATATTGCAACTCGCGCCATTCGTGGTGCTAACGCACTGGTTATAGAAGCAGAAACAATGCTTCAGAGGGCGCTATCAGAAAAAGGTCCCGACACCATAGTCGAATTCCCAAATACGGCTTATTTTTTACCGACCATTTTTGCAATGACCGCCATGGAAATAGAGACGCTTGGCCAGCTCGGAGAAGCACTGAATCACGCTCGTTCACTCCTGCATCCCGTACCCGCCGAAAATCACTGGACGCCATATTTGGGAGAAACCCTGGATAGTGGTATGGCTACCCTCCTGGCCGCCGAAGTGATCGAGGCCATTCGCTTTGTTTACGGATTACAACCCGAACCTTTCCCCGGAATTGAACTGACCGGTGGCACCGCCTATCCTCAGCTTGATAACGGCGGCGGGCCGGCCGGACATCTGAACGGACCGATTGATGATATTCAATTGCGCTCCTGGGGTATCCAGTTGGTAGACGGTCGTATGCCCGGTTTTGCGGCTATAGTTGGTGCGGCAAAAAACAATGAAACAGCCGTCAAAATTGTCCGTGAGCTACAGCAGAGAAATATTTTGGTCTTCCTCTCTGGCAACGTCAATGGTCGCAGTATCATTCACCAACTTCAGGAAGAGGGTGTTGAACTCGGCTACGATACCTATACGATCCCCTTTGGGACTGATACGATCAGTGCGATTTACGCGCTGGGTTTTGCCGCTCGTTCGGCACTAACTTTCGGCGGAATTGATGCAGGCCAGGCACGCGATATTCTCCTCTACAACAAGAAACGCGTTTTTGCCTTTGTGCTGGCTTTGGGCGAGGTTGACGATCTAAAATACGCGGCAGCGGCAGGGGCGATCAACTTTGGTTTCCCGGTCATCGCTGATACTGTAATTCCCGAAATTTTGCCAACAGGCGTAACTGATTACGAGCATGTGATCTCAATGCCCTTTGACGAAATCGAAGGCGCAGATGATCTGGAACGCGCCGAACGTTTGGTGCAGAAATGCATCGAAATACGCGGCGTCAAGATCAAGATGACCGAAGTTCCGGTTCCGATCCCTTATGGCTCGGCATTCGAGGGAGAGGTCGTCCGTAAAGCTGATATGCGCGTCGAGTTTGGTGGAAAATACTCGCGCTGCTTTGAGTATCTGCAAATGCGTGATATGGATGAAATTACCGATGGCGTGATCGAGATCGTTGGTCCCAACTTTGACGATGTCAAGGATCAAGGATCGATGGACCTCGGTATTGTCGTCGAAGTGGCTGGACGTAAACTGCAGGAAGATTTTGAACCTGTTCTTGAACGCCAGATTCACTACTTTGTAAATGGTGGTTCGGGGCTGCAGCATATTGGACAGCGTGATATCACCTGGATCCGTATTTCCCGAGAAGCTACCGAAAAAGGATTTACACTGGAACATATTGGCACAATTCTATATGCTCGTTTGCATGCAGAATTTGGTGCCATTGTTGATAAGGTCAAGGTCACTTTGTACACCGAGCCAGATCAGGTGACCGAGTGGATGGAAAAAGCCCGCGAAGCTTATGACTATCGTAATAAGCGCCTGGCAGATCTGACCGATACGGCCGTGGATGAATTCTATTCCTGCACCCTCTGTCAATCCTTTGCTCCTAACCATGTTTGTATCGTCAGCCCTGAGCGCCTCGGACTTTGTGGAGCTTATAACTGGCTGGACTGCAAGGCCTCCTTTAGCATCAATCCCACTGGCCCCAACCAGCCGATTCCGCTTGGCAAACTCCTTGACCAAGAAATTGGTTACTGGTCAGGAACGCTCGATTACGCCAAAGTCGGTTCTCATGGTGTTGTTCAGGACATTTCCATGTATTCCATCATGGAAAACCCGATGACGGCCTGTGGCTGTTTCGAATGCATTGTCATGTATGTCCCTGAGGTGGAGGGTGTCTTCATTGTCAGCCGAGAAGATACTGGTATGACCCCCATCGGAATGAAATTCTCCAGTTTGGCGGGCATGGCTGGTGGCGGTATGCAAACCCCGGGCGTGATGGGCATCGGTAAATTCTATTTGATCAGCCCCAAATTCATCTCAGCTGATGGTGGTTTCAAACGCGTCGTCTGGATGAGCGCCAACCTCAAAGAAAGTATGCAAACCGAATTCCAGGGTGTGGCAGACCGGGAAGGCATTCCTGATCTGATTGACCGGATCGCTGACAGCAATTCAGTTACGACAGTTGAGCAATTGGTCGAATGGGTGAAAGAGAAAGACCACCCCGTGTTGGATCTGGGCCCCATGGTTGCTACATCCGCTAAAGTTGATGGGGCCGATGATGTTATCGCCCAGGCAGAAGCGGTAGTGGATGCTGTATCTGCTCCCAAGGTAGAAGCACCGAAAGCTGAGGCTGCGAAACCAGCTCCTGTTGAAGTTGCTCAGGTTAAAGAAGCACCTCCTGCCCATGCAACACCTCCCGCTCCCCCCTCCGCCCCCGCGGTATCCGGTTCGATGGAAGAGCGTGTTGATCGTCTGGAGCGTTCCGTCAAAACCCTGATCGGTTCTCTGGTCGGGGCATTGGCAGAACTTGGTGATGTGGACGTCCCGCAGATCCCGGCTGCTCCAAAAGTGTTTGCTCCTGTTGAAGCAGCACCTGCCCCAGCAGCCAAACCTGAAATAACACTTGCTCCTGATAAACCCTGGCTTGCCGAGGGTACCAAAACGGAGATTCTCAAAGAAAATTGGCCTGGCTCTGTCCGCGAAGTCAAGCTTGGCGCCACTGCCGCTGATGGTGGTACTCGTACCAGTGTGATTACAGTTGGCGGTCAAAATGCAATGCCCTTCATGGATTTTGAAGGTGCGATGCCCAATAAACCTGTGATTGCCCTTGAGATCAAAGATCGTCGCCCTGACGACTGGTCAGAATTACTGCTCAAGGAATGGG
This sequence comes from Candidatus Desulfolinea nitratireducens, assembly GCA_014382535.1. GTDB lineage: Bacteria > Chloroflexota > Anaerolineae > Anaerolineales > Villigracilaceae > Desulfolinea > Desulfolinea nitratireducens. The sequence continues at coordinate 12,378 of JACNJN010000071.1, forward strand.
GCGATGCAATGAACGACCCCGGAACCTGGGCTAAAGCCGCAGAGAAAGCTGGCGCAGATCTGCTTCAGATGACTCTCTCGGTGACCGATGCCGATGGTAACCCAACCAAACCGGATGCAGCCGTTGCAGCAGTTCGCAAAGTGCTTGAAGCATCCGGATTGCCCCTGATGGTATTTGGCCCCGGACAGGTTGATATTGACAATGAATTGATGGTGCCGATTGCCGATGCTTTCAAGGGTGAGAGATTGCTTCTGGGCCTCTGCGAAGATAAAAATTACCGCACCATTGTAGCCTCTGCGATGGCCAATGGTCATCTGGTCAATGCGCGCACTGCCATGGATGTCAACCTGGCGAAACAGCTCAATATTTTGATCAATGATATGGGCCTTCCCTTGGAACGCATCATCATGGATCCGACCACAGGCGCGTTGGGATATGGATTTGAATATGGCTATTCTGTCATGGAGCGTTTGCGTATGGCTGCCCTGCAGGGCGATAGCATGACCCAAATGCCGATGCTCGTTACCCCCGGCGAAGAGTGCTGGAAAACAAAAGAGGCAAAAGTCGGTGTGGATGTCCCCGAATCCTGGGGCGACTGGCTTGAGCGCTCCATTACCTGGGAAACATTGACCTCGGTCATGCTGCTCGAAGCAGGCGCAGATATTCTTACCCTGCGACACCCTGAAAGCCTGCGGCGCACACGCGCAGCTATTGAAGATTTGGCAGGATAATGCTAGTTTAGAAAAATCTAAACACTAAGGACACCAAGAAGCACGAAGAAAAACCTTTGTGACCTTTGTGTTTAAAAAAACGGAGATAAAAATGGCACTATCAGGTATTGAAATCTATAAAATGCTTCCGAAGACCAATTGCAAGGATTGTGATTTTCCAACCTGCCTGGCCTTTGCGATGAAGCTGGCAGCAAAGCAGGTGGAATTATCCTTATGTCCACATGTAAGTGAAGAATCAACGGCCTTGCTTTCAGAAGCTGCTGCACCTCCCGTGCGACCCTTCGCGCTCAAATCGAATGGCTATGAAGCCAAAGCCGGCAGTGAAGTGGTCCTGTTTCGCCACGAAAAAACCTTTTACAGCCGCCCGGGGCTTTTCCTGCGCGTTTATGATTCACAAAGCGCTGAGGAGATCAAAGCCAAAGTTTCTCCGGCAGATGCATATATGGTCGATTATGTCGGCATCGAGCTTGAGATGGGTGGATTTGTCATCCAGGCTGATGGCGGCGATTTTGGAAAGGCTGTCAGCACGGTGCGTGAGATTAGTCAGCGCCCATTGATACTCATCGGCGAAGCAGACCAACTCAAAGCAGGCCTGGCCGCGATTAGTGGTGACGAGAAAGTCATGTTGGGACACGCTACAGCTGATAACTGGGAGGCGATGGCGGCCCTGGCAAAAGAGTATGATACCGCACTGGCTATTGAAGCTGATTCTGTTGATGCAATGGTGGATTTATCCGAGAAAGTGCAGGGAGCTGGCGTCAAGGATCTTGTGCTTTCGCCCACCCAACGTGGCTTCCGCGGTACACTGACAGCCAATACAGTATCCCGGCGTATGGCCCTCAAGAAAAATTTCCGGGCGCTGGGTTACCCGATCATCAGTTTCCCCGGAGATGTTGGGGATGCCTCGACTGAGGCTACTCTGGCCGCGCAAGCCATTGGAAAATATAGCGGTTTCATCGTGATGGATAATTTCTCCCCGGAAACAGCCTACGCCCTTTTGGTATTGCGCGAGAATATTTATACAGACCCACAAAAACCGATCCAGGTCCAGCCAGGCATATACGAAATAAACGGTCCTGGTCCCGATTCACCTGTCCTTGTGACCACTAATTTCAGTATTACCTATTTCAGTGTTGCCAATGAAGTCGAAAGCTCCGGAAATCCTTCCTGGCTGTTGGTAACCGAAGCCGAGGGTATGAGTGTACTGACTGCCTGGGCAGCCGGCAAATTTGATGCAGAGGTGATTGCCAAAGACGTCAAACGGTTTGAAGTTGCCGATAAAGTCACCACGAAGAATATTGTCCTCCCCGGCCATACAGCAGTGCTCTCTGGCGAACTAGAAGAGGAACTCCCTGATTGGAACGTGCTCGTTGGACCGCGCGAAGCTGTTGATATCCCGGCCTATTTGAAATCTTTGGTCTAAGATAGTAGGTGCTTTATACCAGGTATCAAATTAGAATAAATTTGATACCTGGTACTTAAATCTCCCAATCCCTAAAATGGCTGAACACATTGTAAAATTCGATATTTCATCTGAGCCTGTCACAGTTCCCACAGGGACGCTGGTCTCCGAAGCCGCTGATAAAGCTGGCATTGAGATCAATCAGCCTTGCGGAGGGCAGGGCCGTTGTGGGCGTTGTGCCGTCATCGTTACCGAAGGCGATTCGAGTATTCGTCGTCGCAGCACCTTGCGTTTATCCTCTGAAGATGTGGCAGCTGGCTATGCTTTGGCCTGTCAGTCAGTCATTGAAGGGGATACCGAGATCACCATACCCCCTCAGGAAAAAATCCAGCGTCGGTTGACCACCGATCGAACTGTAGGCAAAGTGGTGATCCCTGCTGGTTACGATCCTCAACTGAGTCAAAGTATTCGCCGCGTCAAGCTCACCTTGCCGCCTCCCAGTATGGATGACCAGACTGACGATTGGAGCCGTTTACAGACAGCTTTGCGTAAACAGGCCGGCGTGACACAGCTACAAGCCTCTTTGGAATTAATCCGAAATATCGGCGCAACTCTTCGGGAAATGGATTGGCAGGTTACGGCAACGCTCAATGCGAAAACCTGGGATTGCCCCGATTGCCCGGCTCAATTGCTGGCTTTGCTACCCGGGCATATAGAAGATGATACGCCGCTTTGGGGGGTAGCGATCGATATTGGCACGACCACAGTCTCGGTTTGGATGGTTGACTTGCTCACAGGAGAAGTAAAGGCACAGGTTGCTGAATATAATCAACAAATTTCGCGTGGTGAGGATGTGATCTCCCGCATCATTGTCGCTGGCAAGGAGGGTGGCAGTGAAAAAATGCGTGACCTGGTTGTGGATACGATCAATAATTTGCTGGTTCAAGCGTGCAAGAGATTGAAAGCCAGCCCTGATGAAATTGTCAAGGCAACCATTGCTGGCAATAGCACGATGATGCATCTTTTACTGGGGATTCCTGCAGCAAGCATTCGTCTATCACCATTTGTGACTGCAATCAATCAAATCCCCACCCTGGATGCGACCGACGTTGGATTAGCAATTCACCCCCAGGCTATTGTTGATTGCCTGCCGGGTGTTGCCAGCTATGTGGGTGCAGATATCAGCGCTGGTGTGCTTTCCTCGGGAATGATCGATTCGGAAGAGATGATCCTCTTTCTGGATGTTGGCACCAATGGTGAGATCGTTCTCGGATCGAAGGATTGGCTCGTAACCTGCGCCTGTTCAGCGGGTCCCGCTTTTGAAGGTTCCGGTGTTTTAGACGGGATGCGCGCAACCAAGGGCGCCATCGAGGAAGTTTGGGTTAACGATCAAACGCATGAGCCGACCTACAGGGTAATTGGCGGTAGCAAGCCTAAAGGTTTGTGCGGCAGCGGTTTGATCTCCCTCCTGGCCGAGATGTTCCTAACTGGCGTGGTTGATAAGGGAGGCAAAGTTAACACAAAACTATCAACCCCACGCACACGAGAAGGTGAACATGGCGGAGAGTATGTTGTCGCCTGGGCCGCTAAATCCAGTACTGGTAAAGATATTGTCATTACCAATGTTGATATCGATAACCTTCTGCGAGCCAAGGCCGCCATCTACGCTGGTTTTGCTGTCCTGGCTGAAAATGTTGGGGTAACCCTGGATATGGCCGAACAGGTTTTGGTGGGTGGATCATTTGGAAAATATATCAATGTCGAAAAGGCCATTGAAATTGGATTGCTGCCTGATCTGCCCTGGGAGAAATTCCAGTTCTTGGGAAATACCTCCGTGCAAGGCTCTTATCTGGCGTTGATTGACGATCAGGTACGCAACCGAATTACAGAGATTGCTACTAAAATGACTTATATTGAATTATCTGCCGATAATAAATTCTATGATGCATTTATGTCGGCGCTCTTCTTGCCGCATACAGATATGACTTTGTTCCCATCTGTGGCAAAAATGATGGAAGAAAAATAAACCAACCTGCATATCCTGTGTATGCGAGTATAAAAAGGAGACCAAATGTATATCATTGGAGAGAATATCCACATCATTTCCCCCGCAGTCAAAGAGGCATTAATAAATCGGGACGGTGAATATTTTAAAACAGCAGCCATCAAGCAGGTTGAGGCCGGCGCGCAATGCGTTGACTTGAATCTCGGCCCTCGCAAGAAAGACTGGGAGGAAGTTTTTCCCTGGATGGTGAAGACAGTTGAAGAGGTGGTTGATGTTCCTTTATGCATTGATACCACCAATGTCAACGGGATGGAAGCTGCCCTGAAGACTGTTACCAAGGCCCAGCCTATCCTGAATTCCACCTCAGCCGAAGCAGAGCGTCTGGAAAAAGTGCCGGAACTGGCGAAGAAATACAATGCGAAACTGATCGCTTTGACAATGGAAAAAAGTGGAATTCCGGTTGCCTCAGATGATCGGGTTAATATTGCCCTTGAAAAACTGATCCCTCGCTGCCTGGAATTGGATTTCCCTATTGAAGACCTGATCATTGATCCCTTGGTTTTGACCGTTTCAGGTTGCCAGGAATTTTGCCCTGAATTGATCGAGGCCGTTCGTACGATCCAATTTGCCTGGGATCCGCCCCCTGCGATCTCGATTGGGCTTTCCAACGTTTCCAATGCTGTTCCAACTGCCAATCGACCGCTGATCAACAGCGTTTACTGTGCAATGGTCATGGGAGCCGGTCTCCAAATGATGATCGCAAATCCGCTGGAGACAGAACTTATGGATGTGATCCGCATCGTTGAAAACCGCGATGAGAGCACCTCGCTAAATAAACTTTATCTCAAGATCCACGATCATGTTGCAGCCATGGAAGCGCCCACTCCTGATGGTGTTGATATGAGCGATCCCAAGCAGGCTGCTGTCTGGAAGACTGTTCAAATTCTTCTTAACAAGGTTATTTACGCAGATTCTTATTTGGAACAATAAAGTAAGTGAAATAGGTGCAGATAAACCACAAAAATTCTCTGCATAAACAAGGTTATACAATGAATATGATATACATTACAATTCGCTGAAGTAGATTAGGAGAATACCATGCCCATCTTTACCCCTGGACGTCGCTGGCAGCCCCCGTACCTGCCATTCAAAAAGGAACCACTTAATCGAAGGTTGCTCGCATCCCTTGAAAAAGCCATCAAGGGTCCACTTTTTGGCTGTCGCATGTGCGGTAACTGTCTTTTGCAGGAAACGGCTTTCATTTGCCCAATGGAATGCCCTAAAGGCGCCCGTAACGGCCCCTGTGGTGGTTCGACTGAAGAGTTTTGCTATGTAGATAATACCCGTCCCTGCATGTGGTACAAGATCTATGAGCGTTCCTTTAAGATGGGGCGCGAAGAAATGCTGCTGGAAGTGCTGCCCCCCCTGGATTGGGAAAAAACCGGCACTGAGACCTGGGGCGATGTAACCAGACAGGTAAAGAAAGTGGGCACGGGGAGGGTAGTCAAAGGGATGCTTTCCAAAGATGCGGCTACTCGCACCGTGACCTGGGATTCAGTTTTTCGCCCCGTTCGCCAGCCGGATTGGTGGGAAGGTGATGCAAAATATCATCCTCCAGCTTATGATGAACCGATGTCAGAATTGGAACGTCGCTTACGAGCCGGAGAATTTGTAGTCACCTCAGAAGTAGCCCCCCCCGTGAGCGCGGCCACTGGCAAGCTTGTTAGAAATACTCAGATGATCAGTCCTTACGTGGCGGCAGTCAACTTTACAGATTGCCCTTCGGCAACGCCACGCATGTCGAGTATAGCGTGCAGCAAATTGGCGCTCGAGAACGGGGCTGAACCGGTCTTGCAGATTGCTGCCCGTGATCGTACACGCACTGGATTACAGGCTGAAATAATTGGGGCGAGCGCTCTTGGTATTCGAAATGTGCTCTGCCTCTCTGGTGATAGCTCTCAGATGGGTCCCTCTCCCTTGGGACGTTCGGATATTATCGATGTCGATTCGGTCCAGATGCTCTGGATCCTGCGTCGTATGCGCGACGAGGGCAAATATCTTGATGGGCGCGAGATTAAATTCCCTCCGCAATTGTTCCTCGGGGCCGCGGCCGCTCCCTTCGCATCAGAGCCCAAATTCCAGGCAATTCGTGAGCATAAAAAGATCAATGCAGGGGCACAATTCTTCCAGACCAATCTGGTTTACGATCCCGATGGGATGGAAATTTGGCTCAATGAGTTAGCCAAGCGCGATATTCTTGACAAGGTTTATTTGCTGATCGGAATCACTCCGCTGAAAACCCTAAAGATGGCACAATATATGCACTATGACGTGCCCGGCGTCTTTATTCCAGAGAAGCTGCTCAAACGCATGGAAGCTGCTGGACCTGATGGTGAAGCCGAAGTCGGTTTTGAGATCGCATTGGAATTGATCGAGTCCATTCGCAATAAGGAAGGCGTCAATGGCATCCACGTGATGGCTGTGGGTTGGGAAGATATTGTCCCGCGCCTCGTCACTGAAGCAGGCTTGCTACCGCCAGATTTTGTGGCTCCCGAACCTAAAGCTGATCCCGCCAAGGTAAAGGCTGTCGCATAAAGAATAATTAGCTGGTTGATATAATTCAAGGGATCGCAGATGCTGTGGTCCCTTGAAAATTTAACTGACCATCGAGGAATTTCCATGGGCAAAAAAGACTGGTTGCTTGGTGATTCGCCTAATCCATTGGGAGATCGGGTTGGCGAGATCCGAGAGAAATTGCAGGCTAAAGACCCTGAAGTTTTAGCCACCCGAACAGGTGCAATCTACTCATCTACAGGTGAGGCGATTTCTGAGATTCAACTGCCCTTTTGGTCAAGGGAGGTAGTGATCAGTTTTCCAGATTTTATTGGCAAATACGCGGATACTGGAGAAGAACTGAATTCTTTTGATATGACCATGCTGGCCTATTATTTTGATATCTCCACAGGTTCTCCAATCGCTGGAGAGTGGATTTCCTTCAATCAGATCCCCGGCGGGATGTTCTACGCCCAGGCTTTTCAGGGTTATTCAGGAAACGAATTGCTGAATGTTTTTGGAGATGATCTGGAAGCCTTTATCAGGGCCAACGAGAAAATTGGCGGGAGGCGCGAAGCCTTTGGGAACGCAGCCTTCTCATATCAAATATTACCTTTTGTTCCGATAATGGTGGTTTGTTGGTTAGGAGATGAAGATTTCTCCTCTTCCTATCGCATGCTTTTTGACGCCAATGCCCATCATTATTTGGTCACGGATGCCTATGCCATTTTAGGCAGTAACCTGGCAAAGCAATTGATTCGAGCAAAAGAATAGACCTCTTGCATAAGTGCTCTAGCCGCCGTCCTCGGCGGCGGTAATAGGAGAGCCTGCGCCGAGGACGGCGCAGGGAGCATAGTGGAAAAAGACTTTTGCAAGAAGTCTAATAAATATAATCGTCCGGAGATAACTATGAAACTTGCAATTAGCGGTAAAGGTGGCGTTGGTAAAACCACCCTCTCAGCTCTACTGGCGCAAGCCTACGCTGATATGGGGCGGGATGTGCTGGCAGTGGATGCAGACCCCTCCCCTTGTTTATCCGGGGCCCTCGGCTTCCCTGATGAGAAATTGGCAAAGCTTAAGCCTATCGTCGAGATGGAAGAATTGATCGAAGAGCGAACTGGTGCCAAACCCGGTACGACCGGTGGTTTCTTTACCATTAATCCACGCGTGGATGATATCCCGGATCGCTTCAGCGTTACCCACAGGAATGTTCGCCTCCTGGAAATGGGTTCGGTGGATCTGGGCGGATCAGGTTGTATCTGCCCGGAAGCGGCGATGCTGAAAACCCTCTTTACCCACCTGATGTTCCGTGATGAGGATATCCTTATCATGGATATGTACGCTGGGGTGGAGCATCTGGGACGTGCTACGGTCGATTTTGTTGAGGCAATGATCATTGTCGTTGAGCCAACCCGACGCTCTTTGGGTACTGCGCGTCAGATCAAGAAACTTGCCAATGATATTGGCCTGGAGCGTCTGTGGTTAGTCGGGAACAAGGTCAGGAATGAGGACGAATCCAGCTTTTTGGAAGCGGGATCACCTGGAATTCCAGTGTTGGGATTTCTTCCCGCAGACTTGAAGGTCCAGGAGGCCGACAGGTTGGGAATTCCTGTTTACGATCATGTTCCAGTGTTGAAAATCGCTGTTGAAGAGATGGTAAAGAAATTGATTTGAGAAATAATTCCTCCCCCGCTTGCGGGGGAGGCCAGGTGGGGGCTTTTAACGCCCCCCTCTAGCTCCCCCCGTAAACTGGGGGAGAACCCTTCGAAAAGTGAGTAAAAAAATGGATCCAAAATTTTATTGGAGAATTCTATGACAACAACAATTGCATTGGCCGGAAAAGGTGGGGTGGGTAAAACCACGATTGCGGGGATGGTGATCAAATATCTGGCTCAAAACCAGGATGGCGCCATTATGGCAATTGATGCCGACCCGAGCAGCAATCTGAATATGGTGCTGGGTCTCGACCTGGAATGGACTGTGGGCGATATTCGGGAGGGGATGCTGGCAGAAGTCCAAAAATCGCTACTGCAAACTGGTGCGGCCATGGGGACGATGCCAGGCGGGTCGAGCAAACAGGATTATCTGGATTATGAGGTCCGTTCATCCCTCTCTGAGGGCGATCGTTTTGATCTGATCGCGATGGGGCGCCCTGAAGGCGCGGGATGTTATTGTGCGGTCAATCATAGCCTGCGAGAGGTAGTGGATAGTATCAGCAAGAGTTATCGCTATGTCATCATTGATAATGAGGCCGGGATGGAGCATCTCAGCCGCCGCACAACCCGGGATGTGGATCACCTGCTGATGGTCAGCGATCCCACCCAACGAGGGATTGTGGCCACAGAGCGAATTGCCGCAATGGTGCCTGACCTTGGCATTAACGTGGAAAATATTCATTTGATCCTTAATCGGGTTGTCGGGGATTTGCCCGCTCCGCTGATGGAGAAGGTTAATGCGATGGATGTGAATTTCCTGGGTACCGTACCCTCAAATAACGATCTGATGGAATTCGAATACAGCGGACGCCCGCTGGTAGAATTGGGTGACGAGTCACCTGTTTATCAGGCTGTGGCAGCAATGATGCAGGGAATACTATGAAATTTCCTGTAGACAAATAATCAAAAATATTGCCCCTGAGGGGGAACTACATTTGCTGGAGAGTGAATGGGAAAAAGAATGAAACAGCTTTGGGGCGTGATCAAAGAAAATCATCGTCTTTTGGTTGCATTGGGGATAATATTGGTTGCTGCGACAATCTATTATTTTGCCTGGGCAATTCCTCAAACTTTTGCTGAAATAACCCATATTGGCATTAACAGAGAGAAGATGGACAATAATATGTGGTGGGCATCTGATGCGAGAGATTATCGAGATTCTGGAGATTATTTCTTTGGCAGGTCAGAGGTGCATGGTTTGAACCGTCGCCCTTGGTTATATCCGCTAATAGTTGGTTTTTTACGTTTAATCATCCCTTCTTTTCCTGATTTTGGTTTGTGGGTATTGCAATTTGTTTTCTGGCTTTTATCTATTTCCTTTATCTTTTTAACCCTGGTGCGCGCAACGGGAAAAATCTGGTTGGCAATGTTGACAACAGGTATTTTTTGGACGCATCCTTCTCCGATAGCATTAACTTTCCATGGGATGACGGAAGTTTTTAATATTTTCCTTTTATCCATCCTGGTCTTTTTTTTGTTCTCAAAACATTCCAATGAAGAGAATTCTGATTACTGGTTGCTTTTCCTAATGTGCCTTTTGGTTGTTACAAAGCCAACCTATCAACTCCAGCTTGCAGCTTTATTGATCTTCAGCCTGATTAAGTCTTTTAAAAAATGGCACATTTTGCGCTTTTGGGGGAAGATTATCCTTGCACTATTTCCTTTGTGGATTCAATTTCTCATCACATGGCAGATTTTGGGATATGCGACCGTTTCCGATGTAGCGGGGCATACCCTCAAATACTGGATGCTGACGCGTGTCTACGCTCGCGCCGAAGGCATAGCGGACCTGCATGAGGTTGCTCCCATTGTGGAAACTTGGTCACGGGAAGAAGAAATCGCCTATTTTCTTGACCACAAGCAACTTACATTCACGACTTATTTCAATAATCTTGTCGCAGAAGGTTTACTCGCCGATTCTTATGTGATTATCGACAAAGATAATTCTATGAATGTCGCCATTATGACTCTTAACAAATGGCATTTCTATCTGCATTTGCTTATGTTGCCATTAATGGGCTATTTTTTACTTTTCAATTACAAGGGCAAATGGAAGGCAGTTTGGATTATTTACCTCACCTTCATAATTCAGATTTTAGCTACAGGCGTTTCAGCCGATCAGGGCGACAGGCTGATGATTACGGCATTACCATTGTGGATAGTTGCCTACAGTTTTGTTATCGGGAGACTTCGGCTGTTAGACATCAGAGAAAACTGAAGTCTGATGCCTGATCGCTGAAATCTAGTATTTGTAAAACCCTCTCCCCGTCTTGCGTCCCAGATAGCCGGCATCCACCATTTTGCGGAGGAGATAAGCCGGGCGATATTTATCCTCGCCAAGATCATGCTGGAGCACCTCCATGACGAAGAATACCACATCCAGGCCGATCAGATCACCAAGGGCGAGCGGCCCCATGGGATGATTCATCCCAAGTTTCATCACTTCGTCAATTGCTTCGGGTGTGCCCACATTTTCCTGTAAAGCGAAAACAGCCTCATTGATCATCGGGCAGAGAATGCGATTGGAGATGAATCCCGGTGAATCGTTTGCCTCGACCGGGGTTTTGCCCATCGCTTCGCACGCCTGGAGGATGGTCTCCGTTACCTCATCGCTGGTTGCGATCCCCCGAATGACCTCCACCAACTTCATCAGCGGAACAGGGTTCATGAAGTGCATCCCGATCACCTTTTCCGGGCGGGAGGTGACCGCTGCGATCTTTGTGATGCTGATCGAAGATGTATTTGTCGCCAGGATCGCGTCAGGGCGGGCCTTTTCATCCATTTCCTTGAAAATCCTGAATTTCAGGTCGGGATTCTCTGTCGCGGCCTCGACGACCAGATCCGCTTCGCCGATGGTATCCATATTGCTGACAAAGTTGATCGCATCGGCAGCGGCCTTTTGCTCCTCGGTGATCCGATTTTTGGAGAGCAGTTTGGCGGTAGATTTCGTAATGACAGCCTGTGCCTTTTCAAGGGCAGCAGGTTGAACGTCCATGCAGGTGACGGTATATCCGGAAACTGCGGCAGTTTGAGCGATCCCATTCCCCATGGTCCCCGCGCCAACGATAAAGATATTTTTGATATCCATATTTATCCTAATCCACTTAGTGTCCATCCTAAAAATATTCCGTAGTGGCGACTTTAGTCGCTCTTTACGGCTGAAGCGTTTACTACAAAAGAATTTTAGGATAGGTTCTTAGTCTTCCAGTTCAATCGTCATCGCCACGGCTTCGCCGCCGCCAAGACAGAGGCATGCCAGACCGCGTTTGAGACCGCGATCCTTGAGGGCATAGATCAGGGTGGCTACGATCCGCGCACCTGAGGCACCGATCGGGTGACCGAGGGAAATCCCGCCACCGTTTACGTTGACTTTCTCCCAATCCCAACCTTGATCCGCCAATTCGTAGCCATTCGCGAGACATTGAGCGGAGAAAGCTTCATTCAATTCGATCAGATCAACATCGGTCAAAGTCCAACCAGCTTTGGCGAGAACTTTTGGGATCGCCTGTGCAGGCGCTGCGAAAAGGCGTTTTGGATGGACTGCAGCATGACCGTAAGAGACGATCCGTGCCATCGGTTTCAGGCCCTTGGCTTCAGCGTAAGCGCGGCTTGAGACGACCACAGCGGCGGCACCATCATTCAAGGTGGACGCGTTCCCAGCCGTGGTTTTTCCATCTTTACTGAAAACCGGACGCAGTTTTGCCAATGCTTCAACAGTCGTACCTGGGCGGGGGCCTTCGTCGGTGTCGAAAATGGTTACTTTGCCCTTGCGACCTGGAACTTCAACCGGTACGATCTCATTCTTGAATTTTCCTGCCTCGATCGCGGCGATAGCTTTTTGCTGGCTTTCCGCAGAATACTGATCCATTGCCTCGCGGGTAACCTCGTATTCACCCGCAATATAGTCAGCTGCGTCCCCCATTTGCCATTCTTCAAAGGGATCCCAGAGTCCATCGTGGAGCAGGGAATCTTTCAGATCGACGTGACCATAGCGGAGTTCACCCGTTCGACCGGGGACAAGGAAGGGAGCGCGGGTCATCGATTCCATCCCGCCGCTGACAAAGAGCTGTCCATCCCCTGCTCTGATCGCCTGTGCGCCGAAGATGATCGCTTTCAACCCCGATCCGCAGACCTTGTTTACGGCGGTTGCGCCGACAGATTCAGGCAATCCGGCAAAGTAGCTGGCCTGGCGGGCAGGAGCCTGACCTACCCCTGCGGTTACCACGTTGCCCATAAAAACTTCGTCGATCTCTGCCAGATCAGGGATACCTGCACGTTCAACAGCAGCTTTGATCGCTACTGCGCCAAGTTTGGGCGCGTCAATCCCTTTTAATGCACCTTGAAAGCGTGCGATTGGCGTCCGGGCTGCACTCAGAATAACGGGTTCGTTCTCTTTGGTCATCTATTATCTCCTTCAAGTTATGTTGATACTATAGAAGTTTATAAGATTTTTGGATTATGAACAATTGTCAATAGACCTTTTCTGGAAACCAAAAAGTCATATTATTTAGGCGTGCAGGGCTGGAGGAGGGTACGTCGCACCCCTCTTAGTTTGGAGATGGGTCAAAGGGTTGGATGAATATTACTTGCCACTCACCATTTTCTTCTTCCTTGATGGTCGAAGCTGGTGTGACCAGATGAATCCAGGTCCGACCAGGGTGTAAGGCAATTGGATTTTTATCAATATCTTCAAAATGGATTGGGCGTAAAAGTCCGTTTTTCTGCTCCCATTCCCGGTTGGCAGTAGACCAGTAGATTTTTCTGACCATCCCATCACGGAAGAGATAAGCAAAGCCCTTTTGGCTCATGCTCAGATCAATTTCCAACTGATTATGCCGAAATACGGCATGTTCTGCCTGCAAAACGATCACATTCTCAAAAAACTGCTGCCTCCCGCTCAGGCGGTCAGTGGCAGGATGAAAAATCCCCGTTCCGTCGGCGTTATCTGTATAACGCAAATAGGATTGTGAAATCGGATCATATCGCCAGGCGGATTGGCTGATCTTGTGATAATAGACAGAAATAGTTGTTGCCGGGTCGCCCGCGATATTGGGCAGGCTCTCGCTAAATAGATTTCCAGCATAGTTGACTTTCTGTCCGTCAACCTTATTCTCCTCAGCCAATTTTCGCATCTCTTCAACCGGCAGGAGGGCGCTATTTGGCGTGGACGTATCCACACCATAAACAATTCTGCAGGGATTGAGCTGGGCGAGAATGTCGGCTGGCGCACCGGCGAAGACCAGACAGCTATTGGTGAACATTTTGTTGATATTGTCGTATGTCAGCCGCCCGGAACGGATCGGGCCCACATAGGCTTCAAGAGGCAGGTACCAGGCCGGGGGTGTACCGGTAACGACGGGACTGGGGGTCGCAACTGGCTTTTCCAGCAGGAGCAGGCCTGCGTCCCAGGATGAATCGGCGGAAGATTGTCTGAAGGATTTTGTTCTTCCGGTGGTTAATTCCGCATCGCTATCCTGATCGTCATTTCCAATATTTGGATGGGTAAACTCGAAATTTTTTGTCCCAACAAATTCGATAAAATAGCTGTTTTCATTTGCCGGAATATCAAAGGCATAAAAGCCATTTGAATTTGTGGATGTGCTTTGGACAATTTCTGCGCTGTCTGCATTGTAGAGATGGACACAGATCCCACCCACACCGGCCTCCCAGGCATTTTGTACGCCATCCAGATTCTCATCAAGCCAGACCCGATTGCCGACCCAGTTTTCTGCTGGGGTGAATATAGTTTCCCTAACCGGGCAGCTTCCGGTGACGTTTTGAATACGACGGGGATAATCGCCATAGAAGACGCCCAAGAAGCGGGTGGTGGCCTCGCCGATATAATATTCAAAAATCCAGGGAGCAAATCCTGGCCCTGCCTGTGGACGTGCAGAGACCGGAATATTACTGATCGAGACCAGCACTGCTGGCAGATCAAGCAGGGTGGGATCCTGAACAGCGCGACCGGTTAAAGGGTTATAACCAGATGGGAAATTCTCAATTTCAGGGCCATGGCTAACTGGCGTCAATCGTGGCTGTGGTGTCGGTGTGATCGTTATGGTTGGCGTTTGCGTTGGGGCGGATGTGGCTGTTGCCAAGAGGGGTATTGTCTTTGTTGCCGTGGGTGTTCCTTCAACAGTTGATGTGCTGATGCAGCCAGAAAATGATAGCATTCCCAAAAGAATAAGAATGCCTAGAAAGCATTTTTTCGATAATTTCACAGGATACATCTTGAAAATATTGTACTTGAAAACCAGCTTTTGCTTAATACTCCCCAAACCCGGGAGGAGAAAAAATACGTACCTTCCATTGGTGTGTATTGAGTTCAGTGACTGAGCTATAGGGCGTTGCGATCAAAATCCACGTGTGGCCGGGGTGTAAAGCGATCGGATTTCCCTCCAAATCCTGAAAAGCAGGTGGGCGTCGAAATCCTGTCGATCTTTCGTAGTCAGTCGTGCGGGTACTCCACTTGATCTCATACTTCTGCCCATCTCGGAAAAGAATCCCTTTTTCAAGCATACCCAATTCCATATGCATATCAGCGATGCGCGTAGCTAACACCTCATGCTCGACAAAAAGGACAATTAGATTTTCAAAAGATAGCTCACGTCCGGTCAACTTATCAATATCTCGATGAAAAACAGTTTCTTCGCTGGCATTATCTACATAGCGTGCCCAACTCTTCGAAAGTGGATCATAGATCCATTTTGTCTGATTAACGGAGGAGACAAATATATCTACCTGATCTGCGGGAACTCCTCCTGCAGGCGGAAGTTCTGCAAATAAATTGCTGGCGTAGTTAAAATGACTCCCTCTGTTGATGGCATTTTTCTCTGAAATGGTTATCATGCGTTTAATTTCGAGCAGAGAACCTGCCCCGTTTTCCGTATTATGCACCTGTGAGCAAATTGGAAGTTTGTCTATTATCTCCCTCGTTGCACCAGAGATGATCAGGCAGCTATTTTGGAAAAAATTCTGGATGTGAATATAGAGCAAACGTCCAGACCGGATTGGCCCAACTTTCCCCCCAGGCAGGATCGAGGTCTGGTTTGGGGGTGGCATCAAGCCTGCATCTACCAGAAAATAATCATTCATAATCGGCAGCAAGCCCGTCATCCCGCTGAGGGGATCGGCATCACTATCCAATTTATCGTCGCCAAGATTAGCCGGGGAGAAATCCATTTTCTCAGGAGGGATGAATTCGATCTGATAGGTTTCCCCTTTCTCCACGGCGAATCCGTAATAACCATTTGAATCAGTGCTGGTTTCCTGGATGAGTTCGCCATTTGAATTATAGAGATTAACGCAAACGCCGCCTACGCCTGGCTCACCGGCATTTTGGATGCCATCCCCGTTTTTATCGAGCCACACAAAATTGCCCAGGATCTCCCCATTGTGGGAAAAGGGTTCGGTACGAATTTCGCAATCCCCAACGAGAGCCTTTTCCTCAAAGGGCTGCTCTCCATAAAAGACGGCCAATAAGCGTGTTGTGCCCTCACCGATCAGGAACTCAAAAACCCAGGGAGAAAATGACAACCCCGATTGTGGCCGGGCGCTAATCGGAAAATGCGGCACCGAAATGAGTAAGGCCGGCTCTTCCAATAAAGATGGATCGGAAACAGAAAGCCCAGTGAGAGGATTGATACCTTCTGGAAAATCCTCCTGATTTGGGCCAAAGCTGACAGTAGTTCCAATTGGCTGCGGAATTGGAGTGAATGTTGGCGTGGGGGTTGGTGTTGCAGTATGCGAAGTTTCTCTTAATGGAATGGAAGAACTTGCAGTTTCCCTCTTTTTAGTACAGCCAGAAAATGACATTCCTATAAGAAGGAGGGTAATAGATAAAAAGAATATTTTTGATGATTTCATAATCTGCTACCCTTAAACTGGCTATTCTTTTCCCCAAGCCTCTTTAATGCGCTGGTATGTTTCTTCCAGCGCCTCGGGCAGGACGCGTGTTTCTCCAAGCGAAGACATGAAATTTGTGTCTCCCGACCAGCGCGGCACAACATGCAGGTGAACATGGGGAGCAATCCCTGCGCCAGCGGCTTCACCGATATTTGCGCCCATATTAAATCCCTGTGGGCGATAGATGCTGCGCAGGACCCTCATTGATTGAGTGACCAGTTCCATCATTTCAGCGCGAGTATCCGCGTTTAGAACTTCGAGATTGGGTTTGTGAATATATGGAATTACAAGAATATGTCCGCTTGTATAGGGATAACGATTCATGACCACATAGGATAGCTCGCCTCGGACAACGATCAGATTTTCTTTATTATCGGGCATCTTTTGAATTGTGCAAAAGACACAGCCCTCTTCATTTTTATGAGCTTGTATATATTTCATGCGCCAGGGAGACCAGAGATATTTCATAATTTTATTGATAAAATCAGCTTTATAAACCAGTAAACTGAGAAGAATGGAAGATCAAAAACGATTGTAGCAGAGAATGGTTTTTGCTGGTATGGTTGACAAGTCACCCTGCCTTAAAGTATCCTCAATATAATGAATCAGCCCTCTCTTTTCTCTTCCCCTCGCTGGACAGTTACCAGCCTGACCGCTTATCTGCGTGAAATCTTTGAATCAGATGAGATGCTGCGTGATGTTTGGATTCAGGGTGAAATCTCCAATCTCTCTCGCCCACGTTCCGGGCATATTTACTTTACCCTGAAAGATGGTGGAGCCGCCTTGCGGAGCGTCATGTGGCGCAGCAGCACCGCCCGTTTGGCTCTTGACTTGCGAGAGGGCATGGCCGTTGAAGCTCATGGGTATCTCGGTATTTATGATGTAAGCGGGCAGTACCAGCTTTACGCCGATGAGATTCGCCCCGTGGGCGAAGGTCTGCTTTATCAGGAATTTTTACGTTTGAAAGAAATGCTCGAGGCTGAAGGTCTCTTCGATGATGATCGTAAGCGAGTTATCCCTGAGTTACCTAAAAAGATTGGTATTATCACCTCGGCTACAGGCGCGGCTTTGCGAGATATGCTCAACACACTTCAAAGGCGGATGCCTCTTGCAGAAGTGATCCTCGCACCGACCACAGTCCAGGGCGACACAGCTCCACCGAAAATCATCGCTGCATTGGATGATTTGCTCCGCATCGTTCCTGACCTCGATGTGATCCTGCTTGGACGCGGCGGTGGCTCCATCGAAGATTTGTGGGCATTTAACGATGAGCGCGTTGTGCGTGCTGTGGCGGCTTCACCGGTCCCCATCATCTCTGGGGTTGGACATGAAACCGACTTCACCCTGACAGATTTTGCATCCGATCTGCGTGCAGCCACTCCCACCGCAGCAGCCGAATTGGCAACCCCGATCACCATCGACGAATTACGCGGCGCGACGAGTTATTACGCCGACCAGCTTAAGATCCAAATTTCGAATGCACTGGATAAATATCATATTAACGTGGATGATCTTTGCGTTCGCTTGGGGTATGCCTCTCCGCTGAAGCAAATCCAGCGGGACGCTCAATCTTTAGATGGGCTCTTGTATCGCCTTAACACCCGGCAAACCCACCGTCAGGATTTGATGTGGACCAGGATAAAAGGAATGAATCGCCGTCTCGAGGCTCTCAATCCCCAGGCGGTTTTGGGGCGAGGGTATGCGGTCCTCACCCGTCAAACAGACCAGAAAATTGTTGGCAGCGTGGACGATGCGAACGCGGGGGATGAGCTAAAGGTTCGCGTTGCAGATGGAGAATTTGGCGTAAAGGTCACATAATGGAGATATTATGACTGAGAAAAAAATTGAAAAAATGAGCTACGAGGAAGCTTTTGCCGAGTTGGAGACAATCGTGGCGACGCTTGAAAATGAACAGACTTCGCTGGATAAATCAATGGCGCTTTTTGAACGAGGTCAGCATTTGAGCAGCCGTTGCACCTTTTTACTTGAAGAAGCGGAATTGAAAGTGAGGCAGCTTTCTGAAGATGGTTTGCTCGAGGCGGATGCATGAATAGCCCCGTAGATATATTTCAAAACCCGGTATTTTTGAGTTCGGTTATCGCCTGGGGTTTGGCGCAAATCATAAAAGTTCCTGTGGAATATTGGCGAACCAAAAGAATAAACTGGGCATTGCTGCTCAGCACAGGTGGAATGCCCAGTTCGCACTCGTCCCTGATGACCGGTGCGACCTATGGCGCAGGCCTTTTTGTAGGTTTTGATTCCCCTGTTTTTGCGGTGGTTTTTTCGATCACAATGATCGTGATCTACGATGCGACAGGTGTACGTCGTCAGGCTGGTTTCCATGCTGAGAAGATCAATTTATTAATTGGTGAGTTACTTAGTGGAGATTTCAAGGCAGAAAAAAAATTGCGCGAAGTGCTCGGGCACACGCCTCTGGAAGCGATAGCCGGGGTGATCCTTGGATTGATCGTCCCCCAGGTTCTATGGTTTTTGTGGAACTGATTTAATTTTTTTCTTTTCTAAATGCAAAGAGCTTCCCGACGGGAAGCTCTTTGCATTTTTTGTATAGCAAGTATCAACAATGATTATGGTGTTATCCACTTTATTGAGTCATCCCTAATTTCCAGCGTATGCTTGTCAGGGTTTCCGATGCCATAACCGCCGCCAGAAACACTCTTGTTTTGTCCTACAAGCCACGCGTACATCGAAAAGGTTCCGTAAGGCACTGACATTACTACAGACTGATTTTTCTCGAGGGAAGGTACAAATAAATAGCCGCATTGATTGTGCGCGTTATTTGGCGAGAGATATAGTGAAATATTGGCTGTGCTTTTTGTAGTATTTACGATACGCATTGTTGACTCTGTCCCCGCCCAGCTGCCCAAGAACTGGTTACACCGATCTGTGTCTGGCGTATTTGTTATCTCAGGCAGCGCCAAAGTTGGAACAAGGGTCATTGTTGCTGTCGGAGGGACGGGGGTCGGTGTCTCTGTCGGAGGGACAGGTGTGGCTGTGGGCATTGCTGCAATTGTTTCAGCAGCCATTGTCCACGCCATGGCAAGGGCGGTTGCTTGCACATCTTCGCCGGTTAAAACCGGTGGGGCATCTTCGGCCGGGGTTCCTCCACAAGCACTCAGTAAAAAGCTGAGCGTAGCAAGGATGAGGGTTATCTTTTTCATGTTATTTTCTTGAACTCCTGAAAATTATTATTTTTCGACTTTAACTTTGTCTTTGGATATGACTATTGTGATGCTGTTGTTTTTATGTACGACAAAATAGTTGATCATGGGATCTTTGCCAACATAGACGATAGAGGCATAATTCCCTTCGGGAATAGTGAGTTTAATTCGTTCTCTTGGGGCAAGATCATATTCGATAATTGGATTATATCCACCTACTGTCGAACCTTGCAAGGAAATATAGACTCTAACCTTTGTGGTATTTTTTACATCGATTTTATATCTTGGCACACTGGCTGGAGGTTCATTGATACTGATAGGAGATGTAGGTGAGGGGAAAACACTTGTTGCAGTAATCTCACGGGTTGCCGTTGCAGTTCCGGCAGGAAGAGTGCCTTCTGGAGTCTCCGTTGCAGTTTCAGCGGGGAGGGTGCCATCTGGAGTTTCAGTTGGTGTGAGGGTCCCGTCAGGTGTTTCAGTTAGGGTAGCGGTGGCTGTTTCGGTGGAAGATACTACTTCGGTCGCAGTTGGTTCATCAGTGGGCGATTCTAGCATGGATGTCGCAAGTGCAGCTATCGCATCAAGCGTTTGCGCGACCTGGGTGTTGGCAGCTTCTTCTACCGTCGCTACAACATCAACAGGTGCGGACGTTGCATCCCCAGACCCTGGATTCAGAAAGTCTGGCACACAGGCACTCAAGCTAAGTAGAACGAGTGCCCCTGCAAATAAGATTTTCTTCATGGCGACCTCCCTCGCATAGCGGGTCATCTATTTGGCAACTTCCAGAAACTGAATAATTGTATCCCGCAACATTCCTTCAGGCAATGCGCCAACCTGGCGATGAATGATCTTCCCGTTAGCAATAAAAAGCATTGTAGGGATCCCCTGAACACCGTATTTTTGTGACCATTGTGAGTCTTCATCCGTATTTACTTTTGCGATCAAAACTTTACCTTCCAGCTCTTTTGCCAGTTTATCCAGGATTGGCGCAACCATTCGACAGGGAGCACACCACGGAGCCCAAAAATCAACCACTACTGGTAGCGATGATTGCAATACAGTTTTCTCAAAGGCCGCATCTGTCACGTGAATAGGTTCGTTAACCATGATTAATCCTCCACAAATTATTCTGTGCTTTGACTGGGTGCAATAATTTTATAGTCCGAATTGATTTTTGCAGTTGATTTTAGCATTGCGCTTACCGAACAATATTTATCTTCCGAAAGCTGGATAGCCTGTTCCACATCTTTTTCCCTGATATCCTCGCCCCAGATCAAATATGTGACATTGATATCAGTATACACTTTTGGATGCGTATCTGCCCGCTTTCCACTAACTTCAATTTGCAGATCACTGAACTTGACGCGCTTTTTATTTAAAAAATTGACAACATCAACGCCAGTACAACCAGCCAACGAAGCCAGTATCATTTGCATCGGTTTAATGCCGGGTTTCCCCTCCATTACGCCTAATTGCGCTGTCCCGCCCTCCCCATTTTCTCCCAGAAAGGCGCTTTCTCCCTGCCAGGTGACCTTAATATTTGTGGAAAAATCTCCCATATAAACACCTCTTTGATGAAATAAAAAGCACAAGGCAGTATAACATAAAAGGCCTTCTCAAATTCATTATGTTATAATCGCTCGTTATGACAGAACCCATTTTTC
This sequence comes from Candidatus Desulfolinea nitratireducens, assembly GCA_014382535.1. GTDB lineage: Bacteria > Chloroflexota > Anaerolineae > Anaerolineales > Villigracilaceae > Desulfolinea > Desulfolinea nitratireducens. Next base: position 33,532 of record JACNJN010000071.1, read on the forward strand.
GATGGCGAGAGGGCCTTGCAAAAACCAGTAAATCTGCTTTCGGACGTGTTGCCAGTTTACTCGGCGCCACAGAAATTACATCAGATATATGGGATGAACTGGAAGCGCTTCTCATCCAGGCTGACCTGGGAGTTGAGATCACGACTGAGGTAATTGAAGCCCTTCAGCGTTGCAGCCGTGATTTGGGCCTGCTTCGCTCCGAAGAGCTTAAAGTTGCCCTTCGGGATGAACTCCGCTCCCGCCTCGATGAGCACGGGGATATTTCATTTGCAGAATCTGGCCCCAGTGTTATTCTTTTGGTAGGTGTAAATGGTTCTGGTAAAACGACTACAGCCGCCAAGTTGGGCGCTCTGTTCGTCTCGCAAGAAAAAATAGTTATTTTTGGGGCTGCCGATACTTTTCGGGCGGCAGCCGTTGAGCAGATCCAGGTTTGGGGCAGCAGGCTGAATATTGACGTGATCGCAGGTCAACCGGAGAGCGATCCCGGCGCAGTCGCATATAATACAGTCCAGGCAGGGATCGCGCGTAGCGCAGATATTATCCTGATCGATACTGCAGGCCGTCTGCATACGCGCTTCAATCTCATGCAGGAATTGCAAAAGATTGAACGCGTGGTTGGCAAAGCATCCCCCGGTGCGCCTCATGCAGTTTGGCTGGTAATGGATACCACCACCGGACAAAACGCGCTCCAACAGGCGCGGGCGTTCAAGGAAGCGGTTGGAGTGACAGGGGTGATCCTGACCAAGTTGGATACATCGGCCCGCGGAGGGATGGTTTTTGCCATTCGCCGTGAGCTTGGACTGCCGATCCTATTTGCTGGTCTGGGTGAAAAGATGGATGATTTACAAATTTTCGATCCAAACGCCTTTATCGAAGGTATTTTGGCAGCGTTTTAACGGAGGCATGATGCACGAGATTTTAGGACGATTACAAGCCGCAGAAGAATTGAGCAAACAGCTTATGGAGCGTCTTTGACTTAATTTCCAAGGAAACCAAGCTCAAAAAATTACAAAAAGAAACTGAAGCGCCTGATTTTTGGAATGACTCAAATCACGCCCGCCGGGTGATGAAAACCGTCACAAGATTGCAGGAAGAAACCGAGTCGTGGAATGGCTTTTGGAAACGACTTCAGGATTTGATCGAACTGGCTGAGATGGGCGATGAAAGCATATTGGGGGAGTTGGAAGCGGAAACGGATGCGTTGGAGAAGGATCTGGATAAGCGTGCCTTTCGGGCGATGCTCTCTGGTAAATATGACTCTGAGGATGCCTTGCTCGCGATACATGCAGGCGCGGGTGGTACTGATTCCCAGGATTGGGCGGCGATGCTCCAAAGAATGTATTTGCGGTGGGCGGAACGACGCGGCTATCAGGTCGATGTCCTGGATTTGACGGTTGGGGAAGAAGCAGGGATTAAAAGTACAACCCTTTCTATTTCAGGGAATTATGTCTTTGGCTATCTGCGCTCCGAAAAGGGGACCCATCGTCTCGTACGTATCTCTCCCTTTGACTCGGCGCATCGGCGGCATACCTCTTTTGCTTTGGTTGAAGTTCTCCCACAGATCGGTGATGAGAATATGGATGTGGAAATAAACGCAAGAGATTTGCGTGTTGATGTGTATAAATCATCTGGGGCCGGAGGGCAGAGTGTTCAGAAAAACTCGACCGCAGTCCGTTTGACCCATCTACCAACCGGGATTGTAGTTACTTGCCAGAATGAACGCTCTCAATTGCAAAACAGGGAAAATGCCTTACGCGTTTTGCGTGCTCGTTTGCTTGAATTGAAGGAAGCTGAACAAAAAGAAGAATTGGATGGGCTGCGTGGTGAATATACCAAAGCCGAATGGGGCAGCCAGATCCGCTCGTATGTCCTGCATCCCTACCAATTGGTGAAAGATCACCGTTCTGAGTATGAGATGGGTAATACCCAGGCTGTTTTGGATGGCGATCTGGATGGTTTTATGGAAGCCTATTTGCAGCAGGCTTCGTCCTAGTATGGAAGAGTGAAGATACAAAAAAAGCCCTCGACTGAGGGCTTTTCGTTTTAAAGGGGAGAAGCTTACTTTCGTTGTTCCAAGGTGCGGGAGAGAAGCTCTTCTTGCACCTGGGCAGCTTCGGCGCTTTTTTCATCTTTTTTGTTGCTTTTCTTGGTGGAACCGGCTCGGTCAAGAGCAGCTTTCCAGGCCACTTCCATGGCAGTATGTTCAGGAACCTTTGGCTCCTCACTACTAAATTCAGCCATCATGGCTTCAACGCTTTTGCCACGTTTTTTACCACCGCGACCACGTCTTGGTTTATCAGGGCTTTCTTCTGGCTCGGGGAGAACAGCCTTCATGCTCAAGCGAATCTGTTTCTTTCGGCGATTAACCTCAAGGATCATCACTTCAACCTCATCATCAACCTTGATAGCCTGCGAAGGATGTTTGATATATCCATGGGCGATCTCGCTCACATGCACCAAGCCCGGACGCTCAGCACCGATCTCAACAAAGGCACCATAAGTTTCAAGACGCACAACTTTGCCTTTTGTAACGACATCCGGTTTCATTTCGCGCCATTCTAAATCCAATGGCTCGATCATTGTTAATTCAATCCGATCCTTTTTGGCACGGCGTACCCACACTTCTATCTCTTGTCCGATCTCAACTGCATCTTCCACACGGGTCAGATGCTCTTTTTGTAGTTGGGAGATATGAATTACACCGGGAAGTTCTTGTCCGAGATCAACAATTGCCCCACCGATTGTTATTTTTTTGATCGTACCTTTTATTTTTGTTTTTGGTTCCAACACGCTCTCTGGTGTGGTTTCGTTTTCAGCCATAAGCCTACTCCTTCTATACTTGTACAAGTTTACCGACCCGTGATTATACACGCCGGAAGGGCTTGCGTCAACAAAAAAATGAAGGAAATCTCAAATTTTAAGGAAAGAGACTTCCCGATTATAAAAAATCTATAAGGTTGTGCGTTCTTTTATGCAAATCGCAAGAAAATTTAGTAATTTCCTTCAACATAGTTATTTTAAAAAAATAATGCTTCTCTGAAAGATAAATTCAATTCAAAAAGCAGTCGGGATTATGATAGAAATGATTTTTATTACTTTTTCAACGCAATTGAAAATACCTTCAGATGGTGTTGTCTTTAATCATCTCCACACGCCGAAAGGCTTCAAAATAGCCGAGATCATATAAGGCCGAAAGATGTGGATCATCTCCAAAGAAATTTTCAGCATAGGAATCCATACGGTGATATTGGAGGTGTAAATATATGAGAATATTACGCGCTATTGTGCTGGGATTGCCACGTTCTGTATGGAATACAAAGTGTGTAATGGAATGCTTTTTATGCCGATAAACCAGCCAGCCGCGTGAGCCGTCTTCGAGTTCAATGGAAAATCCTTGAAACATACTGGCGTTTTTCATTGTTTCCAGGGCGTTAATCCATGTTAAGGAATGTGGATAAGAGCGAAGAGCGGCCAAAGCATCTTTTCTATAGAGCCAGGTGATTTCCCCTTCAGGGCTGAGTGAAGGACGAATAGGTGCTCGCCTTAGGACGAGGTATTCCTTGTTTTTTTTGAAGCCGCTATTTGCAAAAAGTGTCTGAGCAGGGATATTATTTTTGATAACTTCCAAAATTATATTTTTTCCACCGATACGATAGGAAGCCTCGAGTAGTGAATCCATCAATGCTGCACCGACACCTTGTCGGCGGTTTGGGGGGCAGACACCCATTCTTGTGATCCAGGTATTTTCGCCGCGCACTCCCAACATCCCAAGTCCCAAAAATTGTCCAGATCCTTTTTCTTGAACAACAGGAGAAAGAGCTAAATTTACATCAAAATCATGAATATATTCGGCCATGACTTCGGGGCTCATTGGCATTGGAACAAGATAATCCACCCGAGTTCGGTTGTAAAAGGCAGTTAGCTCTTCGATTGTGAAGTGGTTAGCGGTGAGAATTTTTAGGCCCATATTGATTAAGCTTTGATAAATTCCCCAACGGTATCCCAAAAATCTTTAAGATTAAAAGGTTTGGAGATATAGCCATCCAATTGGTAGGCTTCGACTGTTTGCTTTGCTGTATTTTCGGGCCAGGCTGTCATTACAATAACCGGGATTTTCCAGAGGGTTTTCTCTTCGCGGATCCATGCAGAGAGTGTCTGTCCATCAATATCAGGGAGACCTAAATCCAGAAGAATAAGATCAGGAATTGTTTCAAGCGCAATTTTCATACCCTCAGTGCCGGTACTGGCCCACAAAAAGTCAATTCCTTTTGCCTCAACGGCTTTTTTTACAAGGGTGGCGTTATCGTCAATATCTTCTATGAGTAATATGGTTGCCATATCTTTTCCTTAAAATTCGGACAATTAGAAGAGATTAGAAATCGCATCAATTGGCATGAACCCCTCAACGCGCGCCCAGAGTTCGCGGATATTGATAGGTTTTGACATATATACATCACAACCCGCTTCCAGAGCTTTTTCGGCATCACCCTTTAGGGTATTTGCCGTAATTGCGATGACCGAAACTTGGCGTACTGCACTGTTTTTATGCTTTCGGATCCTCCGGGCGACTTCATAACCATCAATATCCGGGAGATTTATATCAAGCAAAATAACGGATGGTTCAATGCTTTCTGCCATCTGAAGACCGGATAAGCCATCAACCGCACCATGAATAACATATCCCTTTGCTTCAAGCGCTCTTTTCACCAATCGCATATTATCGGGATTATCTTCAATATATAAAATATTATTAGCTGTCATAGTTAGGCTCAATTTACTATTATAGTGAGTAGTATATCAATTTTTAATATCATTAGAAACCTTTAGATCTGTAGATGGTAATACCTGAGATCAGGTCCTTAGTCTTCAGGTAATACGACTGGAATCTCAAGGATGAATGCAGAACCTTCTCCAGGAAGTCCTGTGCTTTCTGCCCAGAGACGACCATTGTGCATTTCGATAAAACGTTTGCTGATCGGGAGACCCAACCCGGTTCCACCGGCTTTTCGTGTAGTTGAAATGTCTACCTGGCTAAATGCCTGAAAGATTGATTCTAGTTGGTCAGGCGGAATCCCGATCCCAGTATCAATAACTTTTATGATGATATTGTCCTTATGAATATCCGAGCGGATGGTTACTCCGCCTTTCTTCGTGAATTTCATCGCGTTTCCAATTAGGTTGATCATCACCTGTTGGATACGCAAATCATCAGCCATGACAATAAGGTCTTCAGGAATATTATTGACCAGGCTAATAGTGAGATCGTTTTCGCGTGCCAATCCGCTAGTCGTTTTGATAACCTCATCCAGCATGTTATGGAGGTTGGCAGGTCCTAATACGACCATGATATTCCCTGCTTCTATCTTTGCCATGTCAAGAACTTCGTTAATCAAACGGAGTAAATGCTCCGCATTTTTATCAATCAAACCTAGATCGTCTTCCATCTCTTTTGTGAGTGGTCCGTCGATCCCCTCCAGCATAACCTGTGTAAAGCCTGAGATTGAATTGAGCGGAGTGCGAAGTTCATGACTCATATTTGCGAGGAAAGATGATTTTAGTTGATCCAGTTCCCGTAATCGCTCCACGGTTTTGATCTGCTCCTCATATAGCTGTGCGTTTTGGAGGGCGACCGCAGTTTGAGATGCCAGCGTACTATAGGTACGTTTGTCATCTTCTGTGAAACGATTCGGGATATCTGCCTTTACGTCAAAAACACCGACCAGTTGATCGGCTACGATCATGGGGATCGCCATTTCGCTACGGGTATTTGGAAGCAGAGGGTGTTTATGATAGAGAGGGTGATTTTCAGTATCACTTATAATGACGATTTCGTTTGTTCGTGCAGCTTCAGTGATAATTGCCCTAGCCTTACCAAGCTTGACTGTATGTCCTTGTTGGAGCATTTTTTGGCCAATTTTTCCGGATGCAGCAAAAAGATTGAGCGTTTTTGTGCCATCATCGTCCTCATGAAAAAGGTAAATAGACGTATGGTAAAGTTTGAAGCTGTAATTTGTCAGATCAACCACAGAGCGCAGCAGGGATTCAGAGTCTCGTATCGCAGCAGCGGCTGTACTCACTTTTGCCACGGTCTCTAATTCGGCAGCTCGCTTGTTGAGCTGTTGACGGCCAAGTTCTGTTTCTTCGAGTAATCTCAGGTTTTCGATATGGGTATTTGCCTGAGCTGCAATAGACCTTGCCAGCTCAATGGCATCTTCTGCTAACCTGTCGTCACCTGCCACAACCAGTTGACCAATAGTTTCGCCGCGCACTTCCAATGGCACGGTAAGCGCAATATTCTCAGGTAGCGTTGAATTTCCCAGCGGACTAACTTGGACCGTATCATAAGTGAATCCCAGAGAGTCTTTTTCCCTACGATCTGTGAATTCTTGCCAGCTTTCACGTGTCAGACGCCGGGTAGCATCCTCGGCTTCAGCCCGGGCGCGAGAGGCATCTGCCAGCAAACGGATATTTTCAACCTGTTGTGCAATTTGACTGGCAACGGCGGCAACCATCTTTTTGTCCTCGTCTGTGTAGGGACGAGACGGGTCAGGTTTTAAAGATAATGTACCAATTTCCTCCTCCATAACCTTTATTATTGCGCTTAGGTCTTCATCAGAAGTTAGTTTATCGAGAAAGGGTGTTACCGATGCCTGGTCATAAGCGTATCCAAGGCGCTCATTTTGCTGAATGCCGTCGAGATAGGATGCCCAGTTTTCATGCATAAAGCGACGGGTGGCTTCTTCAGCTTCGGTACGGGCTCGTTCTGCAGAGGCAAGCAGACGCAGGCTCTGAATTTGCAGTGAAGCTTGTTGAGCGACACTGGAAAGCAGACTTTCCTCCTCGGGTTCCCACGGACGCTCTGGAGAAGCCTCAATATGAATGGTGCCAATGGTTTGCCCTGTATCTGTTAGGGGTGCCTGAATGCCTTTTTTATCTTCAATGCTTTTTCCTAAATTGGGACCAGTCAGAGGTTCCAGAGAATCCCCTTTGAAAGCGTAGCCCACCTGTTCCTTGTCATATAGTTTGGGGGCAGCTTTTCCTTTCTCCTGAAGTTTTTTTTCCAATTCCTGGATGCGATTATTAAGTGCGTCCAGTTTGATCTTCTCCTCTGTATCTTTTGGAATTACCAAAGGTGGTGAATTTTCAATTACCGCACTCTTTTTTCTGGCTTTTGTACCACGTTTGCCAAACTTGATTTTATGATCTGCAGGTTCCTGTTCAGTGAGATTTCCAAGATATGAAAATAGTTTATCAATACTTTCACGAATTTTCTGCTCATCTTCGGCAGGGGCTACCAAAGCACTACCCTTTGTTTTGGTAGCTGCAGATAATTTCTTGGTTGGTTTACGAGATTTTTTGGTAGACATGGGTAGATTTCCTGTGTCTATTCCAGATTATTTTTGTCTTTGATATTCAGTTGAGCGACGGTCATGGGGGCATCCAGGGCATGGCCCAGTTCGCGTGCGGCAATTTGCAGCACCGCTTCCACAGAAGTAGCACTCTGAATCTTCTGACTGATGATATTCAAAGTAGCCTCACGTTTGGCCTGTTTCTGAGCCAAAGTAAAGGAGCGTGCATTTTGAAGCGCAGTGGCTACCTGGGAGGCCAACGTCGATTGGATATTGGCATCTTCCTCGGTGAAGGCATTCAAGCGCTCCGATTGCACGTCCAGCACGCCCAGCAGCTGGTCGCCGACGATCATGGGTACGGCCAGCTCTGAGCGCGTGTTGGGCAGCTGCGGGTTGGGTAGCCAGCCCGGCTCGTTGCGCACGTCGTTGACGATCACGGGTTGCCGGGTGCGGCCGCAACGCGCCACCAGAGATTGCTCCTGCTCAAGGGGGATAACGGCGGTGCCGTGTGTGCCTTCTTGCTCGTCGCCTTCCTGGTAGCCGCAGGCCACGATCTGCAGTTCTTCTTTCTCTTCCTGATACCTGAACACATGCGCGTGGTACAGACCAAAGCCGCGCTGGGTCAGGTGCACCATGGTTTCCAGCATTTCGAAGGTGTCCTGGATAGTAGCAGTAGCGGTACTGATAGCAGCTACCGTTTCCAGCTCGGTTGCGCGTTTGGCTACTGTTTCGGCAGATTCAATATTTTGCAGAGCGACCGCGATCTGGTTGGCGATGGATTGCAGCAATTCTGCATCTTCTTCAGTGATTCCGTCGATCACATCATGTTGCACATCAAAAACGCCCAGCACGTTATCACCAATAGCGATAGGGACTGCGACCTCAGAGCGTGTTTCAGGGAGTAATTCGTTTGGCAGCCAGCCTTCTTCGTTCAGTGTATCGCCGACGAGAACAACAGCATTACTTTCTGCGGCACGCCCCACAAGACCGCGCCCTTTTTGAATGGTATGACCGCGAGAGAGTAGCACTTGTCCGGCTTCGCCGGTACCACCCTTCATGACCAGTTTATTCTCATCTTCCTCGAAGAGATAAATATGAGCATAGTAGTAACCAAAGGCTGTCACCAACTGCTCAACCACCTCTTTTACCAGGGCATCCCGATCGAGAATGGTGGAGAGACGCCGACTGACTTCAGTGGATGTGGCCAATGCTCTGGTGCGGTCTGCCACGCGTTGTTCCAGGCTGCCGACTAGATCCCGAAGTTGAGCGCTCATGGTATTGAATGTTTCGGCAAGCGAAACAAACTCACTCCCACCAGCGATTCTCACTGTTTGAGTCAAATCTCCCTCTCCAAGCTTTTGAGCGCTGTCTCTGAGACTGTTCAAAGGGCCAATAATGCCTCGCACCAGCGCGAACGCTGCCAAGGACCCCAGTCCCAACGCTATAATTGAAACCACTACCAAAGCCAGCCTGTTCTGATCGCTGACAGATTGCAGTTGATCGCGCGCACGAGTAAAGCCAGCCTCGCCTTCCTGAAGGATGTGATCTGTTAATTCGTTGATTTCCACCGTCACTTCCCGGAAAACGGTGGTGTTGACATCGATACTTCCCTCTATCGTGACTAACTCCGTCAAATTTGCTTGATATATCCCGATCAATTCGAGTATTTCTGAGATCGGTATCTCTACTATTTCTTCCGGTGCCGATAGCGGCACAGTTTCTTCCTGTGGATCGGACACCGAGGCAGGGATTGCTGCCGCTTCATCCGGGAGATTGGCCTGGGAGGAATTTTTAACCAGATCGGTAAATTCGAGAATCAACAATCGAAGGTTGTCATAATATTGACGCTGTCCCGTGTTCAAGTAGGCTTGCTCGTCAGCCCGAATTTAAAAAACCAGTTGAAGGAGTTCAGGATCTGGCAGAGGGGAAACCATGGCTTCAAGCTGGTTGAGCGTTGCGAACATAGTATTCTCTTGTCCATCCGGGCGACTGCGTTGTTCGATAGCGGTGACAACAGCTTGAAAAGCAGATTCGTAGGTATCGAGCAGAGGAATCAGGTTGACAGAATCATTTAAAGTATCCATTAGTTCCGGATCGCCCGAATTTTGAACTATTTTTTCAAATTCATGAAACTTGCTGCGGGCTTGTTCCAGGTGTAATTCATTCGTAGAGACATATTCGGCCTGAGCCGCTTCAAACCCCAGTGAACGCCATGTAGCCAGGAAGCTTGATTCGTCCTGGCGGGCTAGCAAAAATTCGTTCTCGATTTCCAGGCTCAACTCACGAATTTGACTGGCTTCTTCCAGTGTGGTCTGAACACTGGTGCGCAGGCTTTGCAGACTCTGATAGCCGATAATCGCAATAACCAGGGCTAAAATCAGTATCAACCCAAACCCCAACACGAGTTGAGATCGAATAGAGCCAAATATCCGATTCGGGCTTGATGAGGTTTTAGATAATGTCATAGTTCAAACCTTTCAAGATTTTCTATTTGCATATTTAATACCTTATTGTCCGTGGTTGGCCAATACCTCGCTCCAGGCATCATCATAGAGCTGGCTGGCTGATCCAATATTGGCAAAGAAAAACATCCGAGCGAGAACTTCTTCGGGTGGGTACAAGCCTGGGTGATTGCGATCTTCCTCGTTCAAAAATGGCAATGCTGCCTGATTTGGTGAAGCGTAGCGAAGATAATTTGAAAGCGCAGCACCGACTTCAGCATCCAGGAGGTAATTCATGAACTTTTCTGCGTTCTCTTTATTTGGCGCGCTGGCCAGCAGGCATAGATTATCAGACCAGATCATTGCACCTTCGCTTGGAATCATATAACGAATATCTGGATTTTCTGCCATAATTTGGAAAATATCACCATTATATTCATGCGCAATATCGACCTCACCAGCATCCAACAAATCTTGCCCGGTATCAGGAGCATAGGTCGCTATATGATCTGCATTTGATTTTAAAAACGCTGTAGCTTCATCAAGTTCAATCTGATTGGTTGAATTGGGGCTATGTCCCAAAAGCAGCAAAATGGCGGCAAAAGCCTCTCGAGGTTCTTCTATAAACGAAACTCGGCCAGCATAAGCCGGATCAAAAACATCGGCCCAGCTGGTTAATTCTTTGCCAGTTGCTTTGATGTTGTATCCAATCCCCGTGGTTCCCCATTGATATGGAATACAATAGCGATTACCAGGATCATAGGATGGATTGATAAAGGTGGGTGCAATATTTGCAAAATTTGGAATATTCGTTTTATCCAGCGATCCAAACATAGATTCGCCACGCAAGAATTCGACGGCATAATCTGAAGGTACGACAAGATCATAGTCAACTGGTCCTGCCATAAGAACATCAATCAGTTCTTCATTGCTGGTATAGGTAGTGTAGTTGATGGTTATGCCGTATTCTTCTTCAAAGGCCGCTAAAATGGTATCGTCCATATAATCCTCCCAATTATAAATATTGAGAACAGTGGATTCGGCGACAGGGGCAACTTCAGTCGCTGGCTCTGCAGTGGGGGTAGCCGCAGGGGCGCAGGCCGAGACCAGCACAAGGAGTAATATTGGTGCAAATTGAAAAAACTTTGATGTGACTTTCATATTATGGTTCATTTCGATTCTCCTATTCTTGAAATCGGCTGAAATATTGTTTTTAATTGATATCCGGAGTATCTGATCTGCCGAAGTGATCAACTGTGCAACTCCTTAATTCCCAGTAATCTTAAGATTGTAGCAAACCAATTTTACTGTGAATTATATATTGGCTACATTTCAAACACCTTACAACTAAAAGTGACAATATATGCAAAAAAATAGTTTTCAGCAAAAAATACGAGATTTTCTGCCAAAAATAACGAATGATTTGACTAAGGAGTATTTACGAAGGAGGTAAAGTGTTACCTTCAAAGGCATGCCATTCCCCCTTTTTTTGGAATGTCTTAAACTGAGGCATCTTGTAGAGTATAAATGCCTTTCAGGACGAAAGCCGAGCCAGGGATTGCTGCCGCTTCATCCGGGAGATTGGCCTGGGAGGAATTTTGCACCAGATCGGTAAATTCGAGAATCAACAATCGAAGGTTGTCATAATATTGACGCTGTCCCGTGTTCAAGTAGGCTTGCTCGTCAGCCCGAATTTAAAAAACCAGTTGAAGGAGTTCAGGATCTGGCAGAGGGGAAACCATGGCTTCAAGCTGGTTGAGCGTTGCGAACATAGTATTCTCTTGTCCATCCGGGCGACTGCGTTGTTCGATAGCGGTGACAACAGCTTGAAAAGCAGATTCGTAGGTATCGAGCAGAGGAATCAGGTTGACAGAATCATCTAAAGTATGCATTAGTTCCGGATCGCCCGAATTTTGAACTATTTTTTCAAATTCATTACTCATGTTACGCAGTTCTGTAGTCGATAACGAGCTAAAATCAGGTCAAGGAGCG
>JACNJN010000164.1 GCA_014382535.1 Candidatus Desulfolinea nitratireducens
TTTTTCAGCTATAATTTATTCGAAAGTAATTCTCAAACCTGAACTGGCATGCGTTCCCAAACAGGCGTTATTTGCCAAAACTTCAAAATGGGAGTGGTATATGTCCAACAATTCAATTGGCATGGGCAAGCAAGATCGAAAAGAGCGTGACAAGTTTGAAGGCGAGCTTCAGCGCATACTCAAAGTCAGTGATGATGCCGGCATTCTACTAAGGGTAATCGGATCACTGGCTTTTCAGATTCACTGCCCAAAGTACGGTTACCTTCAGGAAGCCATGGGGCGTGCCTATACTGACATCGACTTTGCCGGCTATAGCAAGCAAAGCCAAGAAATCAAAAATTTAATGACCGATCTGGGATACACTGAGAGGCGGGAGGTTTTCATATATAGCGAGGGTGAACGATCGATATTTGACAATTCTGAGACAGGGATTTATGTAGACGTTTTTTATGAAAAATTGGATTTTTGCCACCCGATCTATTGGGATGGTCGTCTCGAAGTCGATAGCCCTACCATCCCTCTTGCTGAGATGCTCCTGGAAAAAATGCAAATCGTTCAAATCAATGAAAAGGATGTCATCGACACAATTATGTTGTTGCTTGAACACCCCCTGGGTGATAATGACAATGAGACAATCAACATCAAACGTATTGCAGAACTTTGCAGCACAGACTGGGGTTTATGGCGTACGACTACGATGAACCTGGATAAAGTACGGCAACTGGCACATGGCTATGAACAGCTCAAGAATGAGCATAAGGCGCATATTGAATCACAAGTAGCAAAAGCCCTGGAGCAGCTTGAGCAAGAACCAAAGTCGCTGGCCTGGCGTCTGCGCGCTCGTGTTGGCGACCGTGTCAAATGGTACAAGGAAGTGGATGAAGTCTAGTAATCGGAGGAAACTGGTATGACAAAAATAGTCCGTGACGTGATGCATCCCGGGGTGATCACCTGCCAACCCGAAGCGATATTGGGGGAAGTTGCCGTTTTACTCACTCAACATCACGTCCATGCTTTAATCGTTACTGATCGTGATGGTCGCCCACTGGGCATTATTTCTGACTACGACCTGCTTGCCGGTGAGTGGCTATCAGTTGATGCTGAAAGTCTTGACGCGATGCGCAAACTGACAGCAAACGACCTTATGTCTTTCCCTGTTGACACTATTGATGCCAATATGAACCTCAAGAAAGCGGCCCAAAAGCTAATTGACGAGGATGTTAACCGTTTGCTGGTCACCGATAATGGAACCCCTGTGGGTGTTATTTCCATATCTGATTTTGTTTCCAGCTTAGCCAAAGAGGGAAAATCGCGACGCGAAACCGTTGCAGATGTCATGTCAGATGCCATCATGGTTTGCCGCGGCAAAACACCTATTATCTCGGCAGCCCGCTCAATGACGGATGCAGGCTGGAGATCTGTTTTGGTGGTTGATGCGAAAGGCAAGCATCTCGGCGTGGTAAGCGGAAAAGATCTGGTGAATTTTGTTGTAAAGGGGGTGGACGAAAGCATGACTGTGGCCGATGTGATGCACCCAGCATTGACCGTCCACATCAACACCAGTCTTCGTGAAGCTGCTAATTTGATGATTCAGAAACACTTTCACCGCCTGATCGTAATTGATGGTGATGATCCGGACGCATTTCCTTTAGGCATTATTTCGTCCTATGACATTGTGGCCGAGATGGCAAGGCCTGACTCAATCTGGCAAAAATAAAAGGATGAATTCACTTCCAGGCTTTGCTGCGAAAAATTTCATTAAAATGAACACTCCTTTAACGGAAGCTAGCATCTCAAAAATTCAATATTCGCGCAATGAACCGGGAAATTAATCAATTTAGAAATCCGCACCCAATCTCATCATGGGTATGTCATTCGATCATTTATTATAAAAGTCGAAATCATAAACGACCTCACCGGGGTCAATCGATCAAGGAGATAAATAAAAATGGCTGAATTTCCTTCACAAGCTCAAGTTGTCATCATTGGTGGTGGTGTTGGCGGGTGCAGTATCGCCTACCATCTTACCCTCATGGGCTGGAAAGACGTTGTCATTCTCGAACGTCATGAGTTAACCAGTGGCTCCACCTGGCACTCGGCAGGTTTGATCGGACAGATGCGTTCAGACGCAAATCTGACCCGCATGATGCATTACAGCACCGACCTATATCGGCGCCTCAAGGATGAGACCGGCCATGATCCCGCCTGGCGCGAAGTCGGTGGACTGCGCCTGGCATCATCTGCGGAGCGCATGGAAGAAATCAAGCGTCTGGTTGGCATGGCGGGTTCCTTCGGCGTGCCAATGGAACTGGTTTCGCCAAAAGAAGCTCAGGATATGTTCCCGCTGATATCATTGGACGGTGTTGTCGGTGCTGCCTACACACCCAACGATGGCGTCATCGATCCCACCGGGTTAACGATTGCGCTAGCTACGGGCGCAAAGAAACGCGGCGCTCGTATTTTTGAGGAAACAAATGTAGAGAAGATCAATCTTGAAAATGGGCGCATCAGCGAAGTAGTGACCGACAAAGGCAGCATCAAAACTGAGATCGTGGTGAACGCTACTGGTCAATGGGGGGGAGAGATTGGTAAAATGGTCGGTCTTAGCCTGCCAGTTGTCCCGATGGCTCATCTTTACGCGATCACCACGCCCATTGAGGGCGTAGGCCACGATATTCCAACCCTGCGCGATCCAGATCTTTTGGTCTACTGGCGTGAGGAAGTTGGTGGCTTTACCACTGGCGGCTACGAACGTGATCCAGCCCCCTTTGGCTTAAATGGCATCCCACGTGATTTCAAATATAAATTACTCCCGCCGGACTGGGATCGCTTTGGACCGCTAATGGAAAATTCCATCAAACGCGTCCCAATTCTGGAAAACGCCGAGATCAGGCAATTACTAAACGGCCCCGAAGGCTTCACCCCCGATGGAGAATACTTACTCGGTCCAACATCCGTAAAGGGTTTCTGGGTTGCCTGTGCGTTCTGTGCACATGGACTGGCCGGGGCAGGCGGCATCGGTAAGGTCATGGCTGAGTGGATCATCGACGGGCACCCCGAATGGGATATGTGGCGTCTTGATGTGCGTCGCTTTGGCTCCAACTATAACAGTCAGGATTATACCGTCGCACGCACTCTTGAAACCTACACGCAGTATTACGATATTCATTTCCCGGGCGAGGAACGCCTCTCACGTCGAGGTCTGCGTCTCTCCCCCACCTATTATCGACTCCGCGATCTGGGTTGCCATTTTGGCGAAAAGACCGGTTGGGAACGTCCAAACTGGTTCCAGCCTCACGAAGAGAAAGCTGCGCACGGTCACGAACCAAAGGGCTGGGCACGTCATAACTGGTCACGCGCTATCGGATACGAACATATCCAAACCCGCGAAAATGCCGGTCTTTTTGATGAGACATCCTTTAATAAGTTTGAAGTCCGTGGCTCGGGTGCACTGGATTTCTTGAACTATATTTGCGCGAACGATATCGACCAGCCAGTTGGGACGGTCATCTACACTCAATGCCTGAACAAACGCGGTGGGATCGAATGTGATTTCACTGTTACCCGATTGGAAAATGACCGTTTCTTTATCATCACCGGAACTGCCTTTGGACAACATGATCTATCCTGGCTCTCCCTTAATCTGCCCGAAGATGGCTCTGTGACGATAAAAGACGTAAGTTCCTCTTATACCTGTCTTGGTATTTGGGGCCCCAAAGCACGTAAGATCCTGGAAAAAGTAACATCAGACGATATATCCAATCAGGGCTTCCCCTACATGACTGCCAAGCAGATAACCGTTGGTGATGTCCCGGTTAACGCTTCGCGCGTGACTTATGTCGGCGAGCTGGGCTGGGAGCTTTATTGCCCAATGGAATATGGTCTGCGTTTATGGGATACTCTCTGGGAAGCCGGTCAACCCGAGGGAATGGTAGCAGCTGGATACAAGGCGATTGAATCGCTCCGCCTGGAAAAAGGATACCGTTATTGGAGCGGTGAAATCACCCCAGACTATACCCCCTTTGAAGCCGGTCTCGGCTTTGCCGTCAACCTGAAAAAAAGCGACTTTATCGGGCGTGAAGCCCTGCTCAAACAGAAAGAATCCGGTCTGAAACAGAGGCTATGCTGCCTGACCATCTCCGATAGCCGCACTATTGCCCTGGGCAAGGAGCCAATCCGGTCTGGCGATGAGATCATCGGATGGGTAGCATCTGGTGGATACGGCTATTCGATCGCAAATAGCATCGCTTATGCTTACCTGCCAATGGAATACGCCAAGGCTGGCACTGAATTGAAGGTTGAATTCTTCGGAACACAGGTTGATGCAGCAGTAACACGATCACCACTTTGGGATCCAAAAGGAGAACGCATCAAGGCTTAGGACGAAAGGGATCCGTAGATTCCCCTCTCCTCAACTCTGTAATTGTCCATATAAAAAGAAGAAAATCAAGATGCCTGATGAAATATTTGACATTATAGATGATGACGATATAGTTATTGGCCAAGAAGTTCGATCTTATGTTCACCAACGCGGATTATGGCACCGAGGCGTACACGTTCTTCTTTTCACACGTGAGGGGAAGCTACTTGTACAACAACGCAGTAAGGACAGGATGCATTCGCCTTTGGCCTTGGATTGTTCAGTTTCAGAACATGTAAAAGCTGGCGAGAATTATTACATGGCAGCAATACGGGGACTGCTTGAAGAGATGGGTGTATCCGGGGTTGAAATACAGCCACTCATAAAATTCAAAATGAAGTATGGTCCAAACGACAATGAAATCAGTGAGCTTTACCGGGGATTTGTTAACCCCAATGCGGTGAAATTTGACCCTGTTGAAGTTGAGGGAATTGAATATTACAGCTTGCCTGAATTAGAAAAACTTGTTAAAAACAAAGATTTTATTCTCAGCTATTGGTTTGAACAGATCATCCACTGGTATCTAGGCAATCCATCTGCGCTAGAGGTGCTTAAAAACTATCCAAATCCATCACCTGAGTAGGCAAGATACAATTTCCCCACACACTTAAAATCAATGGACAAGACCGACCTGCAAGCGAAAAAGGCAGAGAGGATGCTAAACTCTCCTTAAAAATACAGGAAGGGGATGAATAGTCAGTGATGATAAAATAGGCCAGTTATTCCAAGACAAAGATAAAATTCATTGGGAGCTTCGATCATGAAATTATACGGACGTTCAACCATCAGTGAGTTTTTAGGTGATAATATTGTTTTCCGCAGTTTGAACTCGCTTGATAAACGTTTACCATCTTTGGAAGAATTGCGCGCCATTGTTAATATCCATGATCAGAGCATTCCGCGCAAGACATCCACTGATTATGCCAACCTGGTCAGTCACTTGCTCAAACGTGCACGAGTACTTGAGGCTCCCGGAACAAAAATCAACCGGCTGCTTTTTGTCGGTGATACGCGTCTCAACGATGCTACCGCTTTCAACAAAATCTGTGCGGCTGGCGATTGGCCGGGAATAGCCTTTATTTGCGCGGAGAAAATGCAAAACAAACCTTCTCTCGAGATTCTCGAAGAAGAAGAAAAGCGCCTGCTATATTTAGCCAATCGCTGGGAGTACCTCAATGATTTTGATCAGAACCTTGCCAGGCATGATTTTTATATTGACGAAAGCACTGCCATCATTCTAGACCTGGATAAAACCTGTCTGGGAGCACGAGGACGCAACGATCAGGTCATTAACCAGGTGCGGGTAGAGGCCGCTTTCGCTACTGTGGAAGATTTGATCGGCAGCGAGTTCGATGCGGAAGCTTTCGAAAAATCATACAACCTGTTCAACGAACCTGATTTTCATCCCTTCACAACCGACAACCAGGATTACCTGGTTTATATTTGCCTGATCATAAGCACTGGGCTATATGAGCAAGAAAAACTGGCCGAGGACATCCGCAAGGGAGGGGTTTTACTATTTGATCAATTCCTGAACGATGTACAGGCCCAGGCAAAGAAATTGCCGGTTGGGGTGCGGGAAATCCACAAGGATGTCTTTGCCCGGATGCAGCAAGGCGACCCAACCCCCTTCAAGTCTTTTCGGGCGCAGGAATATCTGGCAACGGTAGCCCATATGGGCCAAATGGGTGAGGCTACTCCTTTGGATGAAAGACTTTCCCAAGAGATCATGATTACCCAGGAGGTTCGGGAACGAGCCTTGGATTGGCTTTTCAAGGGGGCTCTGCTCTTTGGATTATCCGATAAACCCGACGAAGCCTCAATTCCCTCCGCTGCGTTAGCCAGTCAGGGTTATCTCCCGATCCATAAAGTTGAAACCAGCGTAGTCGGGGGTTAAACTTTGCCAATGATCTCGGTCTTTGCACTAAAGATCTGATTACCCCAGACGTGGTGGTTGGAACCACTTCATCCCCCATTTTTTCTGAAAGACTTTTTAAGAATAACGCGAGTACTCTCCAAGGCATTCCCGTTTAGGTCAAAGGGGATGACGGTCTGATGGAAAAACTTCTGTCGTGGGATCATCTTCAAATCCTAGTCACACGATACCCACTTGCTATTTGCATTACTCGATGCAATCACAGAATTGACAAAGCGCACTCCCAGCAAACCATCCAATGAATTCGGGAAATATAGCACCAATGGATCGGCTTTTTTACCTGAGCGCCGTGCTGCAATCGCCTCGGCTGCGTCAGCATAGATATTGGCAAAGCCCTCATGGAATCCTTCCGGATGACCGGCAACGATCCGGCTGGATCGTGCGGACAGTGGGTATGTCCCCGGCCCATTCGGTGTCCGGTTTTGAGAGGGAGCGCCCAAGGGCTTAAAGGTTAATTGTTGCGGTACCTCCTGCATCCATTCCAATGTTCCCTTGGTGCCACTAACTCGAATACGCAGGCAATTTTCCACACCGGCAGCTGCCTGGGTTACCCAAAAATTACCGCGCGCGCCATTTTCAAATCTAAGCAATGCCCCCGCATAATCCTGTATCACACGACCGGGAACGATCGTCCCG
The DNA here is from genome assembly GCA_014382535.1 of Candidatus Desulfolinea nitratireducens. Classification (GTDB taxonomy): domain Bacteria; phylum Chloroflexota; class Anaerolineae; order Anaerolineales; family Villigracilaceae; genus Desulfolinea; species Desulfolinea nitratireducens. Next base: position 6,993 of record JACNJN010000164.1, read on the forward strand.
GCCTCAGCAGCCACTTCTGACACCTCCAGCCCGGTGATGAAGCGCACCAGGTTATGAGCATGAGTGCCAATATCTCCCATTACCAAAGAGGGGCCACCCTTTGCGATACTGTATCGCCACGGTAAGTCTCCAGATGGATCCGGGTCTTTGGTTGCATCCGCTTTGCCGCCCTGCACATATTCCACCTGCACCAATCGAATATAACCTAACTGGCCATCCTCAACCATGGCTTTTGCCTGCCGAACCATTGGGTAGCCCGTATAATTATGGGTTAAACAAAAGATCAGTCCGCTTTCCTGAACTTTCTGATGCAAGGCCTCCGCCTCTTCAACGGTATTGGTCATTGGCTTGTCGCAAATCACGTCAAAGCCATGCTCCAGCGCGGCAACCGCATATTCAAAGTGACTATCATTTGGGGTCATGATCGCCACAACATCTGCACCATCACTTCGGGCAGCTTCTCCATCAAGCATCTCTATCACCGAGGTATGGATACGATCAACAGGCAAGCCAATTTCTTTGCCTGCTTGTATAGATCGCTCAGGATTTGACGATAACACGCCGGAAACCAATTCGTAGCGATCATCCAGGCGGGCAGCTTGCCGGTGCATCGCCCCAATAAAGGAGCCAGGTCCTCCACCGATCACAGCCAGGCGTAATCGGCGACCTAATATGGAAATTACTGGATTTAATGACATGAAATATTTCCTCATAGTATCGATAAAAATTTACACGTATCTGAACAGTACTGGCTTTTCAGCTTTATGTCAATTCTTCAGCAAATACTTATTTTTACAGCTACCAGGAGTACTGCTCTGGCCTGATGCAGGACTCGATTGTGGCTAGCCATTTACAGCAGTGTGACATTTTTTTGAGTACAATAGGATCATGAAACAAATTTTGTCACGAATTTTACAGCTTTCCTGCTTCATTATTATCTTCTTCATGAAAACTGCCTGCAGCCCAAAAGAAATCACACCAGCTCCAACCACAGGGACTGATCCACCCACATCTCAAATCATAAAATTACCCACTCTGCTTTCGACACTGACTCCATATCCATCACCAACGCTGAAGGCTGCTACCCCCACATTGCCGGTAGCTCCCGTTGAAGGACAAAGCACATCTCAACTCAATGTGCGCAGCGCTCCCTCAATTATCAGTGATCAGGTCGGAACGATTGCAATCTTCTCCAAGGTGGAGATTATCGGCAAAGATTCAACCAGTGACTGGTGGATGGTCATCTTCCCGGAAAGCCCCACGGGGACAGGGTGGATCACAACACAATTTGTGCAGGTTCCAGACTCATCTGGTGTACCGGTTATCGGCGCACTGCCTCAGACCCCGGATAATACTCCCGAAGCGGGAGCAAACCCAACTGTCGCTTCAGGAAACGTTAGCGTCCCATCCGCAGTATCCACTCTAACGCTGGCCACCGCTCCTCAGGATGGAGATTCTGCCCAATCTCCGGCTGTCAATATGACGCTTTCCAATTCTTCTACGACCTTCTTTGTACATAATAGTGATCTTTCAGCTCCTGAAGGAGATCCGGACGATTGGGTGAAATTCACGCTTGAAGGACAAACTGGCCAGGAAACGATTGTATCGGTTGTGCTGAATTGTTCAGGGAGTAGCAATCTGAACCTGGAACTTATCCAGAATGGTGTCCTCCTGCAAGGCTGGGATGATATTAGCTGTGGACAACCCCGCCAATTGTACTTATATCTTTTTGCAGGTGCGCCTTATACAATCCGGCTCTTTCCATCGCATGATCAGAATAGAGTTGATTATGTTGCGTATTCCCTTACCGTACAATTGTCAAAATAGATGCTGGCTCTCATTCTGTATAAAAAAGTCCCCATTCATTGAAATAGAATGGGGACTTTTTATCGCTATGAAAAACTTATTATCGCCAGCGAACCATAGGTTGCTCTTCGTCATCTTCATCGCGCAGCGTGGGAAGCAGGCTGATCGCCATGAAGGGGCTTACGAGAACGAGTGTGATGATTGCAATTACGGACATATCAACCTCCTTTTGGTTTCTTTCCTGCTAAAACCCAATACTACGGAGGAAGTTCCGTGCAAAATCCTTACAGATCGATGGCTACAAGCCCAATTGCGGCGAGCATATCTTCGTTCTTGCTAAATTTGAATTCTTCGATACCACGCTTTGAAGCTTCTTCGCTTTCAATTTGATAGAGACGTAATGCCGCTTCGTTCGTGACGATGGGTTTGCTGAGGCTTGCGAGTTTATTTTCGAGCGCTGAGAGAACAGGCTCTTTCCCTGACAGGGTTGAGAGGTATGCCAGGACCGCATTGGCACCAATGATGCCATCCTTACGAGCGTAGCCGACGAGGCCATCCGAGGCCTTGCGTGACCAACCGGCGAAAAAAACATCTTCGATTACGGAATCACTGGCTGGATCGTAGGCCTCGTATGTTATTCCATCATCAGGGAACCGGGGCTTTTCGTTCTTGACAAATTCGCTCCAGACAACAGGGAGACCGAAATCCTCGTCCACTTTATCACCAATTGCAAAGATGATCGTTTCGGCTTCGATATGGCGGGTTTCACCCGTGCCGCGAGGTTTGGTAACGCCCTCATTCAGGGAAAGCAGATTATCCTCAACCTCCACGCTGGTGAGCATTTTCTGCTCATCACCAAGCATTTGCTGCGGGGAGGTCAGAAATTGGAAGTTGAATTTGGTCTCAGAAATCTTGGGCGCAGCCTTGGGAAGCGCAGAAAGGATAAATTCCTTCGCGGCCTCCGGATCTTGTCCAACGGCGCGCATGTTTTCAGATACGCGGGCAATCTCGGTATCGAGTGCGTCGAGATCCAGGTTCTCGGCTACATATTCCAATTCTTTCTTTGTGAATTTAACATCGGCGGGACCGCGACGGACGAGGGCTGTCACTTCCTTTACTTTTTCCTGCCGAACAAGATAACGGACGATATCCATCATCACATTTCCTGCCCCAACGACGAGGCAGCGCTCCCCAAATCGAAATTCTTGCTGGCTGAAAGGCGGCAAATGATTATAAAAGTAGACTACGTCTTTGGCGTGGTAGACACCTGTCAGATCCTCCCCGGGCAAACCAAGCCATTTGGTGCCCTGTGCGCCGATGGTAACGAAGATTGCCTGGTAACCAAGATCGCGCAATTCATCGAGACTGAGATCGGCATGATCACCAACGGTCACGTTGCCGAAATAGTGCAGATTGGGCGTTTCAAGAATATTCATGAATTGCTTGCGCAGCCCTTTTTTCATCGCAAATTTATTTGGGTAGATCCCATATTCAGCGAGACCACCGGGTTTGATATCCCGATTAAATAGCGTCACCTCTGCGCCTGCCTGGGCGAGTTCGCGTGCTCCAAAGAGTCCGGCTGGTCCCGCACCGATCACAGCGACTTGGAATTTTTTTTCTCCCATAAGTTCTTTCCTCCATAACTAATTATGTTAGTACTTACGCATTTTTATAGTCCTGGTCCCAATGCTCTGCGTTGGGGGTTTGTAGACAAGCTTCAACGCAGCGAGAAAAAAGGTATTTTGCGTAAGTCCTGTGTGTAATATTCTTATTATTGCAATTTGACCAGACATTATATAGTGAATA
>JACNJN010000039.1 GCA_014382535.1 Candidatus Desulfolinea nitratireducens
AAGGGGATGATGGTGTAGAAAAAAGCTAATTACTTGTGGGGAAATATCACGGAATTGATGTTCTTAGGGATATTACATTCGACAGTCGTGTTTCGTTGTAAACACTGTATAATCTTGTTATGACTATAAAGCAAGATGTTTTCTCAGAAGAGCGACGGACCAATATCCAGGAACGTATTATTGATATTGTTTCTTCTGTCCCGGTTCGAATAAAAATCTTTGGGATCATGACTTTGCCTTTGATAATTCTGGGAATTGCTTTGAATTATTGGGTGCGAACAGGATTATCGGATTGGCTTTCTTATCTGCTGTCTGATGAACGTGTTCAAGGGGCTATGGAAGCAGGAAGCCGCAGTGTTATTTTGGTAACGGCTTTAGCAGCAATCCTATCGATTCTTCTCACATTTTTGTTGATGCTTTCGTTGACACGGCCGCTCTTGGAGTTACGGCAGGTTGCTCAACGAGTTGTGGAAGGGGATTTAGATGTCCGCTCACGTATTCCAGCACGGGATGAAATTGGTCAGGTTGCCGAAGCAGTTAATCAGATGATCAATCACTTGGTTAGTAGTCAGCAGAAGTTAGAACGGACGAACCGGCGGTTGATGGTTCTTAATCGAATTGCTGTTGCTGCAGGCCGGGGGTTGGGGCTTGAAGAGCTTTTGGACATTTCATTGAAAACAGTGCTTGAAGAAATGAGTATTGAGAGCGGTTGGATCTTTTTGCAAGACCGCAGTAGTAGCAGTTTTTCATTAGCTTGTGCGAGAGGCTTGCCTGATGAGGTTGAAAGGCATCTTCATGATTCTGATTCGGGTTTTTGCAATTGTCAGAAAAATATTCTAACAGATGAAGAAAATGTACAAGTTAGCGTACATCATTGTGATTCACTTGAGAGTTTGGTTGCTCAATATGAAATCTCGACGCAATATGTAACTGTCCCTTTGGATTTGCGTGATCGGCGGATTGGAATGATCAATATGCTTTGCGCGCAAGATTACAGTTTGTCCGAAGCCGATATAGAGGTGCTTGGAACCATTGGAAAGCAGATATCTGATTTTATCGAGACCACTTGGTTACAAAAAAGCTTGCGCGACAAAGAAGCAGAACGACAGATGCTACTTAGTGCTCTGGTTAATGCGCAAGAAGGAGAACGGGCTCGTCTAGCAAGAGAATTGCATGATGATGCTGGGCAACAGCTAACGGGTTTGCTTGTCCGACTTAAAGCCCTTGAGAAGCAGATTCCTGACAGAGAAACTATAGAAACAGTCAGCAACCTTTGTCAAACAACATCAGAAACTATTGAGCGTGTCCGTTCGCTATCTCACCGTTTACGTCCGGCAGTTTTGGAAGAATTTGGTCTTGATGCTGCCCTAAAAAACCTAGCTGATGAAATGTTGCCTAATTCTGGCTTAGAATGTATATATAAGTTGTCGTTAGATGGGGAAAATTTACCATTTGAGATTGAAACCAACCTATATCGAATCGCGCAGGAAAGCTTGAGAAATATCATTAGCCATGCAGAAGCTAATCGTGTGAGCATTGAGCTGTCTCGTTTTCCCGATTCTGTAAACCTGCGAATTGAAGATGACGGGAGAGGCCTTGGTGTTCAACCTGTGGCTAATCAGCGTGGATTAGGTTTGATTAATATTCGAGAACGTACGGAGATGTTGGGAGGTTCTTTTGAGATCAAATCTGATGAAGGGAAGGGAACGTCCTTACAAGTTAGTATTCCTGTTCCTCTGGAGATTATCGTATGACTGAGAAAATACGTGTGTTGCTAGTGGATGATCATAAGGTTTTGAGGGATGGTTTGCGTGTCTTAATTGATGGGGAAAATGATTTAACGACAGTTGCTGAAGCAGGAACGGGAAAGGAAGCGATTCAGAGAACCATTGATCTTACTCCTGATGTAGTTGTTCTTGATATTGGTTTGCCAGATAGTAATGGTATTGATGTGGTTAGCGAGATCCGACGTCACGAGTTGTCCGCCCGTATAGTGATCCTTTCCATGTATGGTGATCGAGAATTAGTACTACGTGCTATTGAGGCTGGATGTGACGGTTTTGTTCCAAAATCCTCTGCGCATACAGATTTATTACAAGCGATTCGCACAGTTCATCAGGGAAAGCGTTTCTTGCATCCTGATGCAGCAACGGAAATGATCAACGGAATGTTAGCGAAACAGGATGAAAAGCGCTTGCTTTCTATGCTTTCTGAGCGTGAAATAGAAGTCTTGCGCTTGGTAGCAAGGGGTTATACCAGCAAGGAAATTGGAGATCAGCTTGCTCTGAGCCCTAAAACCGTCGATACCTATAGGCAAAGAGCCATGAGTAAGCTTGATCTGGATAGCCGTGCAGAGATTATAGATTTTGCACTTAAAGCTGGTCTTTTAAATGGCGACCATCCCTTAAAATAATATTTTTATTTACAGATAGAATAAAGTTTAGGTCCTGTCGGGAATACCCCTACACGTATATATATTTTTCCTGATAGTTTTATGATAATGCTTTTGTTACTATGATAATAGTAGGAATGTCAATTTTTATGGATCAAAACGATGACAGAGAAGCGAAAAAAAATTAGTAGACGAGATTTTCTAAAGTTAGCCGGATTATCTACATCGTCGCTTGCTGTTGGATCCTTTAGCCCCCCGACTCGTAAGAAATCTGTTTTGCCACATAGCAAAATAATCCTGGATGAAGCAGGGCGGATGAAGCGTCCATGGTGGGTGCGTGAGGTAGATAAACCAACTGTTGAAATTTCCTGGGAGAGCGTAAAGCGTTTTGACGCGCGAACAGCTGCACGTGGTTCGGGTTTCATCAATTATGTCGGACAAGAAGAAGTTAATCGCCTGACAAAAATTGCTGCTGGAAAAGAAAAGGAGCGTTTGCTACAAAAGGTCCCGGGCTATACATTAAAGGATCAAGCTCTTTCAGCAGCCCAGGCCAGTTCTTCATCATCGAAGCGCTCTTTTCTTGGATTGCAAAAGGCACAAACGCCCGAGGAACGTGGTGTTCCAACTTGGAAGGGGAGTTCAAGCGATGCAGCTCGTATCCTTAGGGTTGCTATGCGGCATTTTGGCGCAGCTACAGTTGGGTTTGTTGAACTCAACGAGCAAACGAAAAAGTTGATTTATTCTTACGACACCGATGGCAAAGAAATCGTTTTCGAGGATGTAGATATTGCCTATGAAACAACTGAGAAGCGTGTTATTCCTCACAAAGCAAAGTGGGTTATTGTCTATACTGTTCAGATGTCTGCTGATGCCCTTAAACGAGCCCCAACCGCAATTGCTGAACAAACGACAATTTTGTCTTATGGCCGTGCTTTGGATATTCAAATAAAAACCCAAGAGTTTATACGTGGATTAGGATATCAGTGTTTGGGGGAGGCGAATGTAAATGGCTTAGGAATTGCACCAGCTCTAGCTGTGATGGCTGGTTTGGGAGAGTTAGGGAGACATAATCGCGTGATAACACCGGAATTTGGTCCTATGGTGAGGATATTTAAAATGATTACCGATTTGCCGGTTACTACAGATAAACCAATTGATGCGGGGATTATGCAGTTCTGCAGTAGTTGTAAAAAGTGTGCAGAGACTTGCCCTGCTAGCGCATTAAGCCTTGACGACGAGCCAACTTGGGACGTTCAAGGGAAATGGAATAATTCTGGGCATAAGGCTTATTTTGAACACTCTCTTAAGTGCCGTACATATATGATGGAAGGGGCAGGCACGAATTGCAGTATATGTTTTTCTGTTTGCCCGTTTGCGAAAAAGAATAAGGTTTGGCTCCATAATTGGGTTAAGGGTGGTATTTCATCTTTCCCTACATTAGATGGGCTGCTGCGAAGCTTGGATGATGCTTTTAGTTATGGTGCTCAGAAAAGCCCCGAAGAGTGGTGGTGGTTGAATTTGCCTGAGTATGGGATTAATACAGAGCAGACCATCGATGAAGATTAATTGGTGTTCGTATGAGTGAAGACAAAGAATATTTCACAATCAAAATCGTTCGCCGACCTTGGTATGAATGGATACTGTGGGGGATATGGCTTTTCTTGGAAATCGTTTTTTTGCAGAGTGCCATTGCCAGCCATCAGGAATTAGAACAAAGAGCAGCCATGATTTATTGGCTAATAGTTGTAGTATTGTCACTTACAGGCTTTGTTTTTTGGATTATTCGGCGCTCTCGTCTACTGTAAGTTTTTTGTGCAAAATCAATGGGGGACAGAAAGTTTAAGCTTGTCAGAAAAAGCCCTACAAAAGAACAGGTTTTTCCCGCTATTCCAGACGGGTTGCTTTTGCTACCATAAGTGAGAACAGTCTTACCCTGTTTCGATTCATTTTGCCGTTGGAATTAAGGAAAATACATGAAGCGAGCTTTTAGCGCGATTAAAAAGTTTTTTTATCCAGCATCTGATGCTTCGCGTTGGGTAAAAATCATGCCATATTTGGTGCTAAGTATTCTTTTCTTACTTATGGTAATCACAAGCACTTATACTTGGGAGTATACGAACTCAACAGAGTTTTGCGGCTCTGCTTGTCATGGAATACATCCGGCAGAAAATATAGCCTATGAGGCATCTCCGCATGCTGAAGTCAAATGTGTTGAATGCCATATTGGTCGTGCTTTTGTTGGCAATCAGATCACACGAAAACTGGGGGATATCCAGCATGTTGTAGCGGCTGTTTCCAAAAATTATGAGTACCCATTGCATGTAAAGACATTAAGGCCTGCGCGAGAAGTATGCGAGCGTTGCCATAACCCGGATAAATTCTCTGACGATAGCCAGCGTGTCATCTACCATTACTCTCCTGACAAAGAGAATACCCTCTATCGAACTTACCTGATTCTGAAAACAGGGGGTGGGACTGTGCGAGAGGGTTTGGGGAAAGGGATCCACTGGCATACGCAAAACCAGGTTTTGTATTATCCAACGGATGGAAGCGAACAGGAAATTCCGTATGTAAAAGTGATTTACCCAGAAAGCGGAATTGTTAGCGAGTATGTTGACATCAGTTCTGATTTTGATCCTTACTCGATAGATGAAGCTGAACTAAAAGAAATGGATTGCATTACCTGTCATAATCGTATTTCACATACGATCCACCAACCTGAAAATGCCATTGACCTAGCCATATCTCGGGGAGTAATTTCCGTGAATATCCCTGGAATACGCCAAAATGCGGTGCGCCTACTGAGTAAGCCATACGAGTCGCAAGACGCTGCTTTGAGAGAGATGGATACGTTAGGAAATTATTACCGAGACACATACGCAGAGTTCTATCAAGAAAACTTGGAAAGCGTTGACCAAGCTATTGGCGTAATTAAAGAGATATACACACAAAGTATCTTCCCTGAACAAAAAGTGGATTGGGATACTTACGCGAGCAATATGGGGCACATGAATGATCCGGGATGTTTCCGCTGTCATGATGGTAAGCATTTTGACTTTGGTGGTTTTGCTGTTCGCATAGAATGCAATCTTTGTCACGCTGTCCCTGTGATTGCCGGGCCTGATGATCTTGTTACAGAAATTAATATTAGCCATGAACAACAACCAAATAGTCATCATAACGCCAACTGGATTGCTTTGCATCGGTATATGTACGATGAAGAAGATGAAAATGAAACTTGCAGCGAGTGCCATGACGTAACCAACTTTGGAGAAGCCAACAACACTTCGTTCTGTTCAAATTCGGCTTGCCACGGACAGGATTGGGAAGGGGTCAATTTTGAGATTGTGGACAATAGTGAAATCTTCGAAAAGCTAGTTCAGCAATTGCCGCATTTTCCAAAGACCTTAGACCTCTATGAAACATTTGTTACCCCGAGTTTGGACACCGTTCATTGGCAGGAGGTAGAGGATTTAGTTTGCGAAGATTGCCATGTGGACTGGCCTCCAGTTGGCCCTCCGCCAAACGATATTTGTCTGGAGTGTCATGGTGAAACTCAAGAAGGATTTGAAGAGTTGACGGCCGTCTACGAGCCTAACCCTCATGATGGACATTATGGCGAAGATACAACCTGTTCTTATTGTCATATCAATTTCGGTTCCGATGAAATTCCAGAATCGTGTAGCTATTGTCATGTTATGGAAGGCTATGAGTTGATTGAAGGTGTCACATCATCTGAGTAAGCCAAACAAAAGGAGATAAACCATGCCAAGCTTAGGACCAACAGAACTGATCATTATTCTTGTGATCGTATTGCTCATTTTTGGAGTGGGCAGAGTGAGCAAAATCGGTGGCGAATTAGGATCAGCGATTCGCGAGTTTCGCAGTAATTTTGCGGAAAAAGATGAAAAAGAAGCAGAAGAGCAACCTGCGGAATCAGCAAGTTAAAAACAAGGGAGAAGCATCGTTGAATAATGGATACTGATCAAAAGCAAAATAAGGACGATTTAAGGAAATCCCGGCGTGAACGCAGGATGCAATTCTGGGCGCATGTAGAGGAATTTCGCACACGCTTGGGGCGTGTCATCATCGGCTTACTAGTGACATTCTCTATTAGCTTGGCTTTCACGGAGCAGGTGCTGCAGATATTGTTGGATTACATGAATGCGGTCAAGCCCGTGGCTTTACATCCAACAGAATCGATTGTTGTCTATTTCCGTGTGGCGATGTTGTTGGGGGTAGTGCTGGTGATGCCATACTTGCTCTATCAAATACTGGCCTTCTTTTTACCAGGGCTAAAGCGTAGTGAGCGACGTATTTTGGTGACATCGGTGTTTGGGCTTGGATTCTTTTTTGCCCTCGGCGTAACTTTCGCCGCCTTTGTGATGGTCCCACTTGCGGTGGGATATTTGCAAGGCTTTATGAACGATCTGGTTCAACCAACATATTCGATAGATGGCTATATCAGCTTTGTTACAACAATTATGCTCAGCGCAGGCATTATCTTCGAGACACCGCTTTTGTTGGGGTTGATCGCCCGAATGGGTTTGGTAACAGCTAAGCAACTATCAAAAGGACGACGAGTTGCGTTGGTATCTATTGCTGTGTTAGCGGCAGTAGTGACGCCAACTCCTGATGCTTTTAATATGCTGTTGGTTATGGCGCCATTAGTGGTGCTTTATGAAGTTGGTATCTTTTTGGCTTGGCTGGCTGAACGTGCTCGACGTAAAGCATTGGCTATGGAAGCTGTGTGAGGTAAGCAATGAGATTTTTCAATTTGGGTGCAAGCGAACTTCTTTTGATTTTCTTATTTGCCATTTTGGTAGTTGGCCCAAAGGAAACTGTACGACTAGCAGGAAAAGCTAAAGAGGCAATCCGTGCAATGCAGGGAGTTTTCTCAGATATTTCCTCAGGCGTGGCCAACATTGCTGAAGAAGTATTTGACGAGACCAAGGATAAATCTTGAACTCGAGACAAAAGATGATCTATTCAAATTTTGGAGGAAGATAGAATGAAAACAAAAAGAAATATTTTTATCACCGTGCTGTTCCTTCTCACCTTGATGTTATCCGCCTGTGGAGGTGGCAGCAGTGGGAGCGATGAGATCATTATGGACGAACCTGTTCCCGCAGGGGCAGAAGATGCGATGGTCGTTGAGCTGGAATTCACAGTAGATGAGATTATTCCCAATACCGTCACTATCCCGGCAGGGCAAAAGGTACTGTTTGTTATTTATAACAGTGACACAAAAGAAGGTGATTTGAACGAAGACCATAATCTGGTTGCCCCCGACATCGGATTACAGGAAATGATCGTTATTCCTGGCCAGACCATTCGTCGCTTATGGACTGCTTACGATGTACCTGGCGAGTATCGTGCAGGCTGCACAATCCATTCATGGATTGATATGACGATTATTATCGAGTAGTTTTTTTAGCCACTTGTTAAGAAGAGTGGAAAGGAGGCGAAACAAGAAAAAATCACCAGGGGTTTTCTATGCAAGGGCGTAATTGCGTCCAATTGTGCTATTGCACATAAAGTCTAAACTTCGATCAGTGTACCTCTCCCCCGGATGGGAAGGTTCTTAGGCGAAGCCGGTGATCTTTAGCCATAATTGGCAAGTAAGTCCGGCGCTGTCCCGCAACTGTAAGATGGTGGCATAGTTTATTTGATGCTATGAAACTGTCAAGCCAGGTCGCCCACCTGATCGGTATTTCCACAGGCCTCGCGGAAGGGAGTGGGAACCCAACAATTCTTCATATGTAAGAAAGGAGAATGCGAAATGCCTGAAAGTTTAACACGACGAGAGTTCATGAAAGAACTCGGTAAATTAGGCGCAGTTGCCAGCTTGGCCCCCATGGTCGTTGCTGGTGAGCAAATGTCTGATAAGCCTTATAGCCTCAAGCGTCCGAGCTTCATCAAGGAAGTTGATGAACCAACGACAGAAATTCGCTGGGATGAAGTTAAGCGCATTGCTGAGGGAGAAGTAACAGCCCGCCGTTCGTTTTCAAAATATCTTAGCCAGGATCGACTCGATAAATTGACTGAGATTCGCACTGCCAATATGGATAAGTACATCAAGGAAGGCCGCGACGGCTATACCCTGAAGGACCATGCTTTGAAATCAGGTGCGGGTAAAGGTGGTGTGTCCAGGGTATTTATCCAGGATCCAGAAAAAGTCCAAACCCCCGAAAAACTGGGTGTTCCTAATTGGACTGGAACTCCGGAAGAAGCGACTATGATCGTTTCGGCTGCCCTGCGCCATTACGGTGCCGGCACGGTTGGCGTTACGGAACTGGATACCAACACCACCGAGAAGCTAATCTATGCCAAAGACCCTGATGGGAAAGAAATGCGCATTGAAGATGCGGACATGCCGGAAGAGGGTGAGGACTATCGTGTCATCCCCAAGAAAGCGCGTTGGATGATCACCTACACCGTGCAGATGTCCGAAGAGGCCATGATCCGCTGCCCAACGCATCTGGGCTCGCAAACCACCTCGTTAACATACCGTCGTTCACAAAATGTCCAGGAACGTGGTCAGTTCTTCCTGGGAGGCTTGGGATATATGGCTATGGGCGAATCATCCACCAATGCATTGGCCATTGCGCCGGCCTTTGGTGTAATGTCCGGGCTGGGCGAGCTCTCACGCTACAACCGCTTACTCACCCCTGAATATGGCTCCATGGTGCGTGTCTTCAAGATTCTCACCGACCTGCCAATGGCCCCTACGAAACCAATCGATGCCGGGTTGCTGGAGTACTGCAAGAACTGCACCAAGTGTGCCGATCACTGCCCCTCCAAGGCACTTAGCTTTGAAAAAGAGCCTACTTGGGAGACAGTTGGTGGCTGGAATAACCCGGGCCATAAAGCCTGGTTTGAAGATTCGGTCAAATGCCGCAGCTACTGGTACGAGACTGGCAATAACTGTGGTATCTGCTTCGCGGTCTGCCCCTTCGCGAGCAAGAATCTGGCATCCTTTAGCAAGGTGCGTGATTACATGGCCGCCACCGTGCCGGCTTTCGATGGCACGCTCAAGAAGATCGACGACCTGCTGTACACCCCGTACACAGAGTTTGGCAAACCGCAGAAGACGGCTGAATCCTGGTGGCATGAGAACCATCCGGACTACGGCATTCACACTGATCAAACCGTTCGCGAGACAAGCTAAGGAAAAGGAGGTTTTCCCATGTCTGTAACTTTATGGTTAATCTTAGGGGCGGTGGTTGCTCTTGGCTTTTACTTTGCTGCCACCAAAATGAAACTCACGTGGTATGAGTGGGTTCTGGCTGTGCTGGGGACCATCCTGATCCTGTTCGCTATCCAGAATTACAGTGCCTCTCAATTGGAACTTGAGCCGCGCGCTGCTGGACTCCTGCTGCTCATCTTTGGGCTGCCGGGCGTGATTTTGGCTGCTGTTGGCTTTGTTCTTCCATTCTTGCGAGCCAAGAAAGCCGCTTAGACCGGTTTTCTCCTGTTCGACGGGGGATGGGATAGCAATATCCCATCCCCATCAATTTAAGTGAAGTAGGTGTGAATATGCCTTATTATGAGTATCGTTGCCAAGCTTGTCATTCGCGTTTTGAGCTGATGCGTAGTATGGCACAGCGCGATGATCCGGGGCGGTGTCCGGAATGTGAAGGCGAACAAATTTCCCGTATGCTTTCAATGCCAGCAACTTTTTCCATGTCATCCGATGGAAATATGGTTCCAATAGGTACATCACCTTCTGCTTGTGGAAGTTGTACGGCGACATCCTGTGGCAGTTGCAGTGTTAATTAGTAATTTGAAATTATTAGGTAAAAAATTAACTGAAAGGATTCGGCCATGAAAAATTATCGGCAATTATTGAATCCCATATTATTTTTAATGGTGATTGCGTTGGTGTCGATCCCTGTTGTGGCTTTTGCAAAGCCATCCGTAACGACACGAGAAATTACATTACACGCACAAACTTTTGAATATACTCCGAGAACGATTCGCGTGAATCAAGGGGATCGCGTAAAAATAACCCTGATCGCTGATGATGTAACTCATGGCCTGGTTATAGAAACCTATGGGGTTGAAATCGAGGCAGAGCCAAGGCAAGATCCCGCTCCCAGTGTTGAATTTGT
>JACNJN010000084.1 GCA_014382535.1 Candidatus Desulfolinea nitratireducens
TCAGGAGGAATTTCGCGCAAAGGTTGTTGTAGGGGCGGATGGATCAAATAGCGTTGTTCGCCGCGCAGTGGAGAAAAAACCATCTTCGCATGTCGGGAGGGCTTTGGAGGTGGTTACACCGGCAACCCCCACCGCTGCTTCGAGTCACATCCTCCATTTCCAAAAAAATGTGGGAGGACGGGAGGGGGTTGCCTCTTTTGACTTCCTCGCTGTGCCCAAAGGCATCTCTGGATACGTCTGGGACTTCCCAACCCAGATCAAGGGTGAGGCAATGCGCTGCTGGGGAATCTACGACAGTAATATTCACCAGCGGCCAAACCGTGATCCCCTCCGTGAGGTTCTTTCTGATGAAATGGCTGCGAATGGATATGATTTGGATGATTTCGAGCTAAAGGGGCATCCAATTCGATGGTACGAGCCAGCCAATGCACCTGCCACAGATCGGATCATATTGGTCGGTGATGCGCTTGGCGTGGATGCCTTACTTGGCGAGGGGATCAGCCCTGCTTTAGGGTATGGGCGCATAGCGGCCCAGGCTATTCAGCATGCATTTGAAAATAATGATTTTAGTTTTCGAGATTATAAAGCGCGTTTAGCACGCAGTAAATTGGGACGTGCGCTTTCGCGACGGACCTTTTTTGCCAAAGTCTTATATCTTTTTAATAAGGCTCGTCTTCAAGGCGTTATTTGGCATAGGATGGGTTGGTTGGCTGGGTTGATCGGTGTGTTTTTTGTAGTGGGATGGGAGAAGAAGAAATAGAGATTTTGCCTGCTTCAAATTATTTTCTTCCCACTTCCCGCATAAATCGGGGGGAATTCAAACCGCGCTCGAGCAGATAGGTCAGATAAAACTGCATCAGATTTTCCACCTCTGCCCGTATTTTGGGATTCGGATCAGCGTGGCGCGCCTCTGCGTAGGAACTGCGCTGAAAGTGGCGTAAATATTTCAGCACTTCGACTTTGATCGGTCGTACACTGGATTGGTCGGATTTACAATTCGGGCAAAGGACTCCACCCTGGGCTGCGGAGAAAGATTGATCTTCAGCCTTGATCTCCTCCCCGCAATTGGCACATTCAAAAAGTTGTGGTCGGAAACCCAAATAATTGAGCAGGTGCATTTCATAATAGCGAACGACCACCCAGAAATCATCGCCGCGGGCGAGACGGGAGAGGCTATCGCTCAATAAACGAAATAGGGCAGCATTAGATTCTTCTTCGTCGTAAGAAAAACGATCAAGCAACTCTACCAGATAGGATGCATTACCAGTCAGTTTTAAGTCATCACCCAGTGAGAGGTAAGCTTCCAAGGTTTCTACTTGTGTAATGATAAATGGCCCCCGTGCCCGTGCTAACTGGACGGTAATTTGCGTAAAAGGCTGGAGATGCCCACCTTTCCGCGAGCGGGGCTTTCGTGCTCCTTTGGCAACCGCACGAATTTTGCCTCGCTGACGTGTATATAAGGTAACAAGGCGGTCTGCCTCGCCCCAGTCACGGTGATTGAGGACAATGGCTTCTGCACGAAATGAGCGTGGAGTATTCATCAGGGTTTTATGCGTGGGGGCGAGGTCCTGTCGCCCTGGACGGGGAAACCCCGCCCTTACTCCAAATGTTGCGGTCCAAATGCCCTCGGCAACAAGTCGTGGAGGGTGGTTTCTTCGATCAAGTTCCCATCCTTGTCGGCGATCAAAACGATCATATCCAACCCAAACTCCGAGAGTACCTGCCGGCATGCTCCGCAGGGGGAGCCACCGTTGTCGGTGACGACTGAAATGACATCAAATTCACGTTCGCCTTCTGAGACAGCCTTAAAAAGGGCAACCCGCTCGGCACACATGGAAACGGGGTAGGCTGCGTTTTCGATATTGACACCAGTATAGACAGCTCCGCTTTTTGCGCGGAGAGCCGCGCCCACGGGATAGTTTGAATAGGGTGCGTAAACATTTTTACGTACCGTATTTGCCAGATCGATCAATTTCTGGTTGGATTCATTCGTTGTTTGAGTCATCGTTTATTATCTCCTCTGGAGGGATTGCCTCATGTACAACGCGGACGCGGCGGATGCGTCGGCCTAAAACCTGTTCGATGGTTAGCAGCAGGCCATTTACACGGACGTTTTCGCCGCCCAGGGGAACACGTCCTAATTTTTTATAGAGATATCCTGCCAGGGTATCCGCATCGCCATTTGGCAATTCTGTTCCGACAATATCGGCAAAGTCGTCCAGATCAATTCGCCCGTGAAAAAGATATTTATCATCCCCCAGCTCCTGGTAAAGGGCTTCTTCGCGTTCGTCGTATTCGTCCTGGATTTCCCCAATGATTTCCTCGATAATATCTTCAAGGGTAACGATGCCAGAGACGCCGCCATATTCATCGACAACGATCGCCATATGAAAACGTTTTTCCTGCATTTCAGAAAGAAGTTCATCGGCTTTTTTTGTCTCTGGAATAAAATAGGGTGAGCGAAGTAAGTCACGCAATATAATCTCGTTTTCCGATTTACCGAGGGTATTGAGCAGGTCTTTGGCGTAGAGGAAGCCAAGAATATTATCTATGCTTTCCTTGTATACTGGCAGGCGCGAATAGCCAGAGGTGATAAAAGCCTCGATAGAAGATGAGAGAGTGGCAGTCTCTTCATCCAAAGCGAGAACATCAATACGCGGCACCATGATCTCGCGCGCCAGTGTTTCGCCAAATTGGAAGATCTCGTAGATCATGCGGCGTTCTTCAGGTTCCAGGCTACCGCTCTCTTCATCAGATACGATCCAGGTTTTCAGTTCATCTTCGGTCATTTGAGCGAAAGTATCCCTGGATATGCGGCGCGGATTAAGGAGCAAGAGCGGCAGAATGACCAAGGGCGTAAAGAGAAATAACAATATTCGACCCAAAAAAGCCAGCTGCATAGCCCAAATTTCGGCATTTTCCGCTACGTTGAATTCGATTGAAAATTCAACCAGCAGCATGATGACAGCAACCAATAAAAGACTGATTATCTGAAAACCGATAGAGCCTCCCCAATTTTGAAGGAGGATAAAGCTCAGGATAGCAATTCCAAAACGCATCAGGGTTTGGCTAAGGCGCAAAACCGCTCCCAAACGGGGGCTTTCGATCAAAAGGAGGACACGTTTAAGTCTTTCTTCGTTTTGACCTTCCTCAGCACTCAGCCGAAAGGCGCGCGCATTTGTAAAACTGACACGTGTCGCGGCAATTGCCAAATCCAAAACCAGTAGCAGGGCGATGATGAGCAAGCCCCATTCAATTGTGATCACGTTTTTTCCTTTTATTCATTAGACCTTTTGAATATGTGCTCCTGGCGGCGTCCTCGCCGCCGCACTCTGCTAGTATGCTACGCGAAGGACGGCGGCTAGAGCAGTGTCAAAAAGGGACTTTTGCAAGAAGTCTATTATCTCCTTCCTCTACTCTCGGAGAATCCCCGAGAGACAAAGGGAGAAGGATAGGTTGCAGGTATTATGTTTATATCACTTAAATTTCCGAATTGCCCGGGCAGGCATTCCAACCACGAGGGTATCATCCTTCACGTCTTTTGTCACCACAGAGCCGGCGCCTGTTCGTGCCCGATCACCGATCTTCAGTGGGGCGACCAGCATTGTATCGCTGCCGATGAATACTTCTTTGCCAATCTCTGTAAGATGTTTATTCTCTCCATCGTAATTGCAGGTAATTGTCCCAGCGCCGATATTTGTTTCCGTGCCGATTGTTGCGTTGCCAATATATGAAAAATGTCCCATTTTGGCGTTTTCACCAAGATATGAATCTTTTACCTCGCCAAAATTGCCCATATGAACACCCTTTGCCAGATGCGCCCCCTTCCGCAGGCGGGCAAAGGGACCCATATCCACATCATCTTCAAGGCGAGCCTTTTCGAGGACAGAGGATAAAATTTCGCAGCGGTCACCAATTGTACAGTCTGTAATGATGGTATTCGGGCCAATTTCGCAGCCTGCGCCAATCTTTGTCTCACCGCGTAAATAGGTGTTTGGGTGAATCACAGTATCCTGACCGATTTCCACATCCATGCCAATATGGACGGATTGGGGATCAATCATTGTTACACCCTTGAGCATATGGAGTCGATTCACTCTTAGCCTCATGCCTGCTTCCGCTTCGGAGAGATGGATGCGGGTATTGACACCAACCGCCTCGACGGGATCTTCCAAGGTCAATGACTGAACTTTCATCCCAGCCTCAACCGCCAGCCCAACTGTATCTGTCAGATAATACTCACCTTTGGGCGATAATGGGATCCGCTCCAACGCGTCCCAAAGCCATTTCGCATCAAAACAATAGGCCCCAACATTGAGCTCTTTGATTGCCATTTGCTCTATCGTTGCCTGTGGCTCTTCGACGATAGCTTGCACGTTGCCATCTTCCATTCGGATGATACGCCCAAAACCGCGCGGATCATCTGAGATAATGGTCAACATTGTCATCGGGCCATCATTTTCCTTTTGCAGACGAATCATTTCATTAAATGTTTCACTCGTCAGAAGGGGCATATCGGCACTGCTGACAAGTACAAGGTCGGTATTTCCCTTCAGCGTGGATTCCGCCTGTTGAACCGCGTGCCCCGTGCCCAGTCTTTCGGCTTGCACAACAAATCTTGCTGCATCCCCAACGACTGCCCGCACCTGATTGGCGCCATGTCCAATAATCATCACTGGTGTTTCGTCGGTTACAGATTGCGCGGCTTGCAGGGCATGCCAAAGCATTGGCTTCCCACAAACGGAATGCAACACTTTTGGGAGTTCAGATTTCATGCGGGTCCCTTGTCCCGCCGCAAGGATGATGGATGTTGTTTTCATGGAATTTCCTTTAGCTACTATTTCAGATTATATTTGTTAGCAAATAAATACAAAAAGACAAGCGCTGCGTTCCCACTGTGGAGGGTGAAGGCTTGTCTTTTTATCGTTACCATAAACTTTTGCAGGGGCACCTGGATTCGAACCAAGATCAACGGCTTCAAAGGCCGGTGTGCTAACCGTTGCACCATGCCCCTATACTGCCCACGTAGGCGGGCGAGATTGTATCATAGGGAGAAAGTTAACGCAAAGTTTCAGGGCTTATCTTCTGGTGTCAGACCGAGTTGGCGTGCCTGGTCATAAGAGAGTTTATCTGCATCCACTGGTAGATTTGTTTTGTTGACCACAGCTTCTTCCCAGAAGCTATCAGCCTCCGTTGTTTTGAGCTTTTTTTTCTGTGTGAGGAGGGTATCCAGTTCAACCGAAGAATCATCATCTTCAATTATTTCTTCATCAGGAGAATCTTCTGTTTCAAAATAATCATCCATTTTTTCCAGAGAGGAACGGGTAACGCCCATTGCATCAAGTACATGCTCCACTTCACTTTTCAGGATCATCATCGCATCGGTCAGATCAAGAACTTTACCTCGCTCAACGATCCGCTCACCTGCAACAATCAGTGCATGGGAGTTGTTAACGGGGACCAGGAGCAAATCCTGGTCGCCTCCGGGGAAAATATGGTAGCTCAATGGATCTTTCTGGTGAATAAAGCCCGAAACTTTTTGTCCGCCGCGATAGATACCCATCAAAGCCGAAAGCAGAGAAGCCTCCAGGTCGCTATCTTTAAGTGCACCCGCTCTAGCTAAAACATCCTCCTGATCAGAAAGCAGGAAGATTACCTGTGCTTCCATACTTTTTCGAAACTTCGAAAGCAAGCCAGATAGATTTTTATGTGCATCAGAATCCCCGTTTTCTCCTTCAGGGGGAAGAACCGTTCTCTTTAATTCCAAACTGCGTTCAACGGCATCGAGAAAATCAGTCAGGGAGATGGGTTTCTCAAAAAAGGCAAAAGCACCAGATTCCTTCAATACTTCGCGGACCTTTTTATCTTTTGTTCCAGAGATCAAAATTATTTGAGTATCTGGATCGTGGGTTATTATTTTTTGCATTAATTCCAACCCAGACATCCCCGGCAATCGATAATCAATCACAACAAGGTCGATTTTGCTCCGTGTAACTTCTAAAAAAGCCTCCTCACCTGAAGGAGCCTCAATAATCTCAATTTTCTGTTTGAGAGTTTTGAGTGCGGAATGCAAAAGACGGATTACTTCGCGTTGGTCGTCAACAAGCAGGATGCGATGGGTCATAAGTTTTTCCTGAGGATTATTGGAGTAATAAATTATAGCAAATATTTGAAAATAAAATAGTAAATAAAGCTATCAATTTATTTATAATAAGCTGAGATTAGAAAGGGGTTTTACTCATTTTTCTGGCTTCAGCAAAGCAGGTGCACCATAGAGACCTGATCCAAATCCGTCCAAAAAACCATCAAAAGGGAGAGAAAAATTCCGATATGCCTCAGTGACCTTGGTTGAAAAGAGTGGTACAGCTGGGAGATCATCCAGGAGGTAGACCTCGATCTGAAAGAGTTGCTCACGCGCTTGGGAGATGTCGCTGGTTCTTAGAAATTGGGTGCATTTCGTGTTTACTGCGGCATTGCTGTAATTGTAAAAATTTCCCTCTGAAAAAAAATCGCAGAGATAATCTGGGAAAAGAGAAAGACTCCAGCCTACGATCGCCAGATCATAGTCGCCACCGCCATAAACAGCAAAGAAAAGATCGTCGGCGGGGATACTCTCGGCTGTTATTGGGATTCCAAGCGAACGCACCATTGCTTCAATATGGATTGCAGCATTTGCCCGGGATGGATCGTCGCTTGGGGCAATGATCGTAATTGATGGGAAATCTTCACCCGAAGGAATTTTCAGGCCCTTCCCTGCGTGATTTGGACTTGGTTCCTGCTCCCAAAGATAACCTGCCATTTTGAGCTGGCGCACCCCCGCGGCAAGCCGGGCATCCGCGTCCAACCCGGTGCAGGGTGGCTCTATCTGGCCCGGATACCAACCGATATTTTCGGGGTGTATCCAGCCCAATGCAGGGTTGACCGCTCCATCCAATATTTCTGTGGCGAGAAATTCCGGGTCAATCAGGCAGGATAAGGCACGGCGCAGAGCGATATCGTCCAGAGGGGTGCGATTGTGATTGAAAGCCAAAAAGCGGATATTGTTGCGGCGGCTTTCGGTAAAGTGAATGGCGGGGTCTTCCGATAAATGAGATATATCATCGGAAGTGAGGCCATGGGGTGTCAGGATAAAATCCGTTTCATTCGCAAGGAGGGCCTGGATGGCGGCATCACGTTGATATGTTGTATAGCGGGTCGTCTCAAAATGGGATGAAACGAGGGCTATGTTTTCGATATAACCTTCTTCTTCCGCAGACAACTGCCATAAACCGGCCAGGGGTTCCCTGGCATCATCCAGCGCATAGAGCGCGGCGCGAGCGGCAGTGAATTTTTCCCGTTTTTCCCTTTGGGCAAGTTCAAGTTTCTTTTTGAAGGAGTCTCGTCGAAATTGCCTGTCTATAAGTAGTTTCTCATGAGCACGGTATTCGGTGCTTTTCTGATTTAAGTTTGGCATATTTTCGGCAATGATCTCGGCTTCGGCCTGGAGGGCATCAATTTGGATTTGATATTCTGCCATGAGAAGATTGTCTTCGGTGAGAGGGAGAAGCTTTTTGACCTCAGCAACCTTTGGTTCCCAGTAGGATTGGCTGGCAAAAACGCCGATCAATGCGCCTTGTTGCCAATCCCCTGCATTTGGAATAGATGAAAAATAATATTTAATGGTCTGGGCATCAATAGCTTCGAGATGATGGAGAATCTTTTTATTATAGAATACCGCCCAATTCAGACCTAGTTCAAATTCCAGGGCAGTGTTTACGGTAAAGGCGACGTCCGTGGCGCTGAGAGGGGAGCCATCTGACCAGGTGAGATCAGGGAGCAGGGTGAGGGTGGCAGTGAGGAATTCACCCTCCTGTGTGATGAGGGAGGGGAAGCCATCGGCGAGGAGAGGAGTGAGTTCGTTATTTGGCGCGGCGAGATGATAGAGGCGCGGCCAATATTCCCCTTTGACGGCATAGTTTTCGTAAGACGCGCCCTCTTTGTCAAAGAGTGACCAAATATTAACGGAAGTTGTTGGGTTGAGAATGGCGTAACGGAGCGGAGGCAGGTTTTGTTCAACGGGTGAAGCCATCTCAGGCATCTTTGTTGCGGGAAGCGTTGCGATGGGGATATCTGTCTTTGGTAGACATCCCGTCAGGAGAAGAGCCGCAAGAAGCAGGGCTGAAATTTTATTTTTCAAGGGAGGGTGGAGGTGATTGCCGATTACAATGGAAATTCTCTATATTTCAGCCGTGGGCTCAATATCAGGAATGGTTGCGTCGGCTTCCTCGGCGGGAGTCGATTCGGGGGCAGGACCCAGCTCGAGATCAACGCTCTCCTCCATGCGGATCTGTCCGCGCAAAAAGGAGCCTTCTTCGGTGACGAAGGCTGTCGTGACCACATCGCCCCAAACGCGACCTGTGGCGCGGATTTCCAGCTTTTGTGTGGTGATATTGCCGCGAACAGCGCCGGCGACAATCACTGTGTTAGCGCGGATATTTTCGCAGGTCACTCGACCGGTCTCGCCAACGACGAGCATGCCACGCAAGGAAATTTTCCCCTCGAAGGCGCCTTCAATGCGTACGCCCCCACTGCCATCGAGATCGCCATGCCAGATCACACCGGAGCCAAGCACGGAGGTGATCCGCTCCACGGCCGGGATGGGTTGGTTCGATTCGGGGGTAGTTGGGCTTCGTTTGAACATAAAATATTCCTGGGGTACTGATCTGGAAAATCAGTGATTTATTCATAGATGGATGTGTATCTGCCATCTATTTTATCATCTTCAATGTAATTTGCTATGTAAAAGGGCTGGGAAATTCTCCGCAGCCCTTTACTCTGATAAATTCGTCTTTTTGTGGGAAAAACTATTCTTCGCTCATATCCGGTACACCCATAATATTATAGCCGGAATCGACATAAAATATCTCGCCTGTTGTGCGGGCAGATAAATCGGAGCTAAGGAAAACGGCTGCGTTGCCGACATCCTCGATGGTCACTTTTTCGTGAAGAGGTGCCATATCAATAAAGGCCTTATACATCGATTTGAAGCCACTCACACCTGCTGCAGCCAGTGTGCGGATCGGCCCGGCCGATATGGCATTAACGCGTACCCCCTGCGGTCCAAAATCATAAGCAAGATAACGGGTGGATGCCTCCAACGCGGCCTTGGCCACACCCATTACATTGTAATTTGGAGTCACTTTAACCGAACCATGATAAGTCAGAGAGATCATCGCGCCGCCAGGATTCATCAAGGGCTGAAATGCTTTCGCCAATGCCACAAATGAAAAGACGCTGATATCCATTGCCAGGTGAAACCCCTCGCGGCTGGTATTATAAAAGGGGCCATTCAATTCATCTCGGTTGGCAAAACCAATTGAGTGAACGAGAATATCAATCTTTCCGAAACGCTCTTCAGCTTTGGCAGTGACCGCTGCAATATCTTTGTCTTTGCTCACATCGCATTCCTCGACAAAGTCACAGCCGATCGATTCAGCCAGGGGATCGACACGCCGTTTCAGGACTTCACCCGCATAGCTGACACCGATGGTCGCACCCTCGCGGTGAAATGCCTGAGCAATGCCCCAGGCTATCGAGTTTTTATTGGCAAGCCCAAAAATCAGGGCGGTTTTTCCTTCTAAAAGACCCATTCTACTCTCCTTAAAAATTACGAATAATACGTTTTATTTTTCAATAAAACGCCAGGGCTTTGACTTCCAGGGCTCTGGCACAGTATATAACCCCACGCGCGGGCCGATGGTGACGCTCTCATCAGTAATCGTTTTCCCCTTTTCGATCCATAATCCGTTATTACGGTTATATAAATCCACACCATTAAAGGATTTGTCGATGGCCAAAGCCTGCGCCAGTTTAGCGGGACCATCGGTCCATTTGGCAGGTGGCTGTTTTCCACGTCGAGCTGCGATGATCGCAATTCCCTCAACGGGGCGGATAGCGCGGATCAGTACCGCCGCTGGGAATCCATCCATCTCGGTGACTACGTTCAACATCCAGTGCATTCCATAGGTGAAGTAGACATAAGCCCGTCCTGGTGACCCATACATGACCTCCGTCCGCGGTGTTTTTCCCGCTTTGGCATGGCAGGCGAGATCGCTCTCCCCGATATAGGCTTCCGTTTCGACGATCATCCCTGCGATCCGAACACCCTGCTCTTCGCGGACCAGTGTCGCTCCAAGCAGCTCGCGGGCAACGGTCAATGTGGGGCGGTTGTAGAATGGAACCGGGAGAATTTTTGAAGGCACTTTTAACTTTCTAACCTTCAAACCTTCGAACGGTTTACTGTTGGAAAGTTTGAAAGTTGGTAGGTCTACTCTGTAAATCTTGGGTCTTTTTCCAGTGTCAACCTGAGTCCTTCTTCCAGCGAAACAGAGGGCTGATAGCCTAATTTCTTCTTTGCCAATGTCAAATCTGCGCACATCTTGGAGACACCCCCGGAAACGCGCGGATTATAGATCACCTCGGCTTTGCCAGGGACGATCTCCGTGACCGCA
>JACNJN010000105.1 GCA_014382535.1 Candidatus Desulfolinea nitratireducens
TAAAACCAGCCATCGTTTTCAATCATGATGCCTTTCAATTTGAGATTTGGTTGGCAGCAGCAAATAAAGGGGTTCAATCAAAATACAGGAAAATGATCAAGGAAAGCGGGTGGGATAAATACCAACTTATGCCGACCATAAAAGGCTTTGATTCGATTATAGAGAGTGTGTTGGTTGCTGACCCGGATTTTAGTGATCTGGCTGCTTTAACAAAAGGAATTGAAAGTGGAGTCTTGAAATTCATCAAGGATGTTGAGGTCTTCTTATCTAAAAATTAATGGACTCTGTTGTTAAACCCCTTGTACCGAAAAGATTGCTATTACACAAGAACCCGTTCCCTCGCAGGGAACGGGTTCTTATCATAGAATATTAAACTAAAAACAAAGCCGCCACACCTGTCATCGCGAGTAAGGTCCCCGCCACGGCTCCCCAGCCAAAACGCTCTTTGAAGAAGAAATAGCTGATCGGCAGGAGGAAAATAGGCGGTAATGCGGTCAGTGTGCTGGCGATACCCACTTCAACGCGCTGGAGGGCAAAGAGGGAAAGAGAAACACCGACAAAGGGGCCAAGAAAGGCTGCTGCTATGATAATATAGACACCTTTTGGATCGCTGCGTAATGCCTGAAATGTTGATTTAACTTGCCTTTGAAAGAAGGTCATTCCCCAGAGAAGAACTATCGCAGCCAGCATCCGGATCAAGTTGGCGGAGATTGGCGAAAAGTCGCCGCCGAGTCCGTTTTTGGCGAGGACAAACCCGGTAGCCTGCCCAATTGCCCCACCCAACCCAAGGAGAATTCCGCGCCCATAGTTGCGGTCGTTTCGGCTCTTTCCGTTTCCTTCCAGTACGACCCAACCAATCCCGGCCAGGGTCAGCAGAATTCCGAAGATCTGTCCGCCCGAGAGGGATTCTCCCAGGAATACCCATGCTTGCAACGTGGCAAGGACGGGGGCAAGACTCATCATCAGCATTGTCAGACGTGGTCCGATCAGGACAAAAGCCTGGAATAGAAATAGGTCGCCGAGGACAAGGCCGACCACGCCAGAAAGACCGAGCCAGAACCAACGGTCGGGAGCAGCATCGAGGGGCCAAATATTGCCGAGCAGGATCCAATGCGTAAGGCTGAGAAAAATCGCTGCGATGATCAGACGGGTGCGGTTGACTACAACAGAGCCAAGCCGTCGACCTGCAGCGGTAAATAGGGTTGAGCCAATCGCAAAGGTCAAGGATGTGCCTAAAGCGGCAAGTTCGCCAAGATATGCTTCCAAAAGTTTTCTCCTGAATGGGTTGGAAAATATTGCCCGATTATACCGCCAGAAATGGTTTTCCTCTTTTGTAAAAATCCCCTATAATCGTTATGATGAAAAAAGAAGAGCATTTCGCAATTTGGCGCAAAGCCCTCAAAGAAACACTTTCGCTCAATTCGGTTCTTGCCGCGGCAGGTATGGCTTATTTTGCCTTCCTATCCCTCTTTCCGGTTATCCTGCTCATTGTTGCGGTAGCAAGCCGTTGGTTTGATCCTCTTTGGGTGGAAAATGAGCTCATCACCCAGTTGGAATTTATCATTCCCGGCTTTACCCAATTACTGGGGGCTAATATTGCCAGGGTCGTTCAGGCACGCGGCTCTGTAACTGCAACAGCCTTAGTGCTTCTGGTCTGGTCTGGTTCGACTCTATTTAGTATTGTTGCCCGAATTTTGGATCGAATCTGGAATGGGCGGAATCTTCGTCCCAGGATTCGCTCTCGGGGATTGGCACTGCTCTTTGTAGGGGGATTCAGCATCGTTATCTTTCCCCTGCTTTTTGTCGGGACGTGGGTCACACCCCTGCTGAAAGGCTTGCTACCGGATCTCCCACTTTTGCTATACCGAGATATGGGGGAGCTATTCTCTGTGCTGGGAAATATCCTGCTTTTTGGGTTGCTCTACCGCCTATTGCCTCATGCTGGCCCCCGTTGGCGTGAAGTCTGGGTGGGTGCAATACCTGCGGGCATTTTATGGGCGATCGCCAAAAGAGTTTTTGTGAGTTATACGGCTCGTTATCTGTTAGCTTCGAACCTGGTCTATGGATCGGTCTCCACGATCATCGCCTTTTTAGCCTGGGTGCATATCAGCGGTCTAATTTTGTTTTTTGGGGCTTATTTGGGGGTGGAGTATGGAGAGAAAGAAAAATCAGTTCCTGAGCGGAGCGTCCAAATGGATGCGCAGACGAAGGACAAAGATAACAAGTAAACCGCTCTTCACCCTTTGGAGTACAGGCGACCGCAATTTCGCTTTGCTTTGTTTCCGCCCAGAGACTTATTACTCGTGAAATTCCTCGACCTGATAGATCAAGACATCCAGTTTTTTGCGACGCCATTGATTGCGGGAAGTCCCCATCTTTTGACAAAGCTGGTCAAGAAAATCTTCCTTTTCTGGTACTTTCTCCCAGACCTGGGGCAGGAAGGTTGCCCGTCGGAGCCCTTCTTTTAATACGACCCCATCCACGCCAGGACGGAGTTTGGCCAGGAGATCATCAGCATCTGCATACTCCAGCGGCATGGGGACGGTCAGTCTTGAAATTTCGATCTTGATCTCATCCAGCTCTTCGAGGCGCAGATTGGGGAAGCGATAATCATCTAATGCAGCGGCGAGGGCATGCTCGCGCACGTCTTCGGCGAGGGATTGGTAGGGTTCAAGCGCTCCGATGCAACCGCGTAATTGGCCGTATCGGGTCAGGGTGACGAAACAGGTCCCCTCCGCCTGAAGGAGGGGTGTTTGGGCTACGGACTCTAAGGGAGGAAGTTTTTCACCGCGTAATCCCAGCTCAAGGGCCTGGCGGGCCAGTTTGAGCAGGGTTTCTTTTTCCTGGAGGGTGAGATTTTTTGTTTCCATAAGGGAGGCAGGTTGAGGGTCGTGGGTGGGGCGCTTATTTATTTTAATTGCTGGTAGCTTTGGTTGCAATATATCAGCGGGTTTCCTTCATCCTGTGAATTAGCAGCCAGGATTTCGCCGATAAAAAGAGTATTTGTTCCCACCGGAATGCTTTGGGAAACACGGCAGTCGAAGAAGGTCAGTCCTCCTGTGATGAAGGGTGCACCGCTGACGAGGGTTTCCAGGTTGAGACCAGCGAGGCGATCATCGGTATCTGGAATACGGCCCGCAAAACGATTGGAGATTTCTTCCTGGTTAGCAGCGAGAATGGTGACGCCAAAATGTCCTGACGCACTGACGAGACCATGCGTACGACTGGTTTGGTAGAGGGAAACAGAAATCAGTGGTGGCTCAAGTGAGAGGGAGGTGAATGAGCTAACGGTCATGCCGTGTTGGGTGCCCTCATGCGCGGCAGTGACGATGGTGATACCGGTAGCCCAGTTGCGCATGGCTTTGCGAAGTTCTTCGGGGGTGATGGTCATTGTTTCTCCGTAGTGTTATTAGATAAGCAGAGTGCACAGATATGAAAAGACAGCTCTGTTGCTCTCTTTTTCTTTTTCATCATACATGTGCGTAAGGCTCTCGTCAAGTTGAGTTCCTGCATATATTGCCCATAAACCTTCCCTATCTGGTCTATAAACATTCCCTGCCATTTTTAATGGAAATAAGGTACTATTCGGATAAGCTTATCCATATATAGATGCTGTTTTTGAGGAAATTTGTAGTTTTTGATGAGAGGAAGAACGTTATTGGAAGAGCAAAATGCCCATCAACCAGAGCCGAGGAAGCGAGGGAACTCTTCCCCGCGTGTGATGCCTGCTGTGTTGGGTGTCGCTTTTTTGATGGCGACCCTTTTTACTGCATGGACGCCAGCCGGTCTCTTTTCAGGAAATCTTTCTGAAAAATTGACGATCATTCTGACTGCGCAACCGGAGAGTAATCCCACAATTAGCGCCTCTTACCCACAATTGCATATTGGCATTGTTTCCGGACATTGGGGATATGACTCTGGTGCAGTCTGTCTTGATGGTAATGGCGAAGTAACTCTGACCGAAGCAGATTTGAATCTCAGGATCGCCACCCTGGTTCAGCAAAAATTGAACCAGGGCGGTTTTCAGGTTGATCTTTTGCAGGAATTTGACCCTCGTTTGGATGGCTATAATGCGGTTGCGTTGGTTTCAATTCATAACGATTCATGTGCCTATGTTGACGAGAATGCAACAGGATTTAAGCTCTCCGCGGCGATGGATACACGGGATGTCAACCGCGCGACACGATTAACAGGATGTCTCCGTGACCGTTACGGGCGGACGACAAAATTGCCCTTCCACCCTGGCAGTATCACTTCTGACATGCGTGAGTATCATGCCTTTACAGAGATCAGCGATACGACTATCGCGGCGATCATTGAAGCTGGATTTATGAATCTCGACCGTGAGCTTCTAACCCAACACCCTGAAGTAATTGCTGAAGGGATTGTGCAAGGGATTGAATGTTTTGTTAATAACGAGAGTGTTGATCCCACCCCTGTCCCTACTTATTCCCCATGACCACAAAACGGCAAGCGGCAAAAGAAGCCATCAGACGTTCAAGAATTGCCCTGCGCAAGGGAGATAAAGATTCTGCGCGTCTCTGGGCGGAAAAAGCTGCCTCGCTTGCGCCCAAGTTCGAAGAACCCTGGCTGCTTCTTGCTGCGGTATCTCGACCACAGCTGAGCATCCGTTATTTGGAGCGAGCTCAGGCGATCAATCCGAAAAGCGAACGTGTCCGCAGGGGATTCATTTGGGCAAATAAACGCCTCTCGCAGCGAGTTGGAAAGACCCAGCCTACCCTTGCTGTTAATGGGAGAGCATCTTCTCGAAAAACCCCTCAACCGGATAAAGTCCCGAGTAGCGTTGGGGGACTTCTTCATATTCCTGTCCAACAAATCGAGGAAACGCAACCGATCAAGGCGATCCCCACAAACAGGAATTCTGGGAAATGGCGTCAGTCGCTTCCGGCCTTACTGATGACGATCATTATTGTTTCGGCCGTTTGGGCCTTATCACCGCGTGTAACCTCTTTTGCTGCCACTCTCAATGCTACCGCTACGGCAACCTTGAGCCAGGAGCATTGGGCGCAGGCAGAGATATCTAAACCAACCTACACTCCTTCACCAACGGCGACCTTCACCCCAACGCTTACCCCTACTCTCACTGCTACCCCAACATTTACGCCAATTCCAACAGAAACGCCAATTCCTACGAAAAAACCTCTCCCTGCGAATACAGCTATCCCCGCGCCTCAGCAGGGGCCCGCCCCCAGCGGAGGGAAATATGTCCTCGTAGATATTTCAGAACAGCGTGTTTATGCTTATCAGGGCGATACGCTTGTCTATAAATTTATCGCTTCAACGGGATTGAATAACGCCACCGCGACCGGGAGTTTTAGTATCTTGAACAAAATCCCCAATGCCTATGGCTCAACATGGGATATTTGGATGCCAAACTGGCTCGGCATTTATTGGGCCGGGACTTTGCAAAATGGTTTTCATGCACTACCGATCATGTCGAGTGGTGCCCGGCTTTGGGCAGGATATCTGGGTTCACCGATTTCCTATGGTTGCATCGTGCTGGGAGTCTATGACGCTCAACAACTCTATAATTGGGTTAATGTCGGCACCCCGGTGGATATCCAATGGTAAGTGAGAATCTCTCTCAAGCACAAACCGCCATCCAACAGGCGCGGGCCGCTCTAAAAAAGGGAGATAAAAGAAATACCTATGCGTGGGCGAAAAAAGCTGCCCAGCTTGCTCCTGATCTTGAAGACGCATGGCTGATTCTTGCGGCTGTTTCCAATCCGGGGGCAAGTATCAAGTTCTTAGGGCGCGCACTGGAAATTAACCCAACCAGTCAACGCGCCAAAAAGGGGATGGCCTGGGCGGAGCGGAGAATGCGTCCACAAGGGAGGCAAACCACAGGCGATGCCCTGAGCGGTCAGTCGAAGGATCCAAGCGCGAAGCGGACGAAACCCATCCCTAAAAAGAAGAGTCGCTTACCCTTGATCTTGCTTGGCGGATTTTTAATTGTCTGTATTATCGGGGCAGTGATTTTGGCTACCAACACATCCCCTGCGATGGCGCTTATCAGCAGCGCCCCCACTGCGACGGCATCTTCCACTCAGCAGCATTGGGCGCAGGGAACGATTGCCAAGCCGACTTATACGCCATCGCCAACAGCAACACTTACCCCCACGCCTACTTTCACCCCTACCCCAACTTATACCCTGACCCCCACCTCAACCTTTACGCCCACACCGACAAATACTTATACACCCACAAATACACCACTGCCGACCAAAACTCCCAATCCGACAAAGACACCGAAACCCGCGCCCACATCTCAATCTCCTGGTGAGATCGGTGGAGGTGAACATTGGATTGACATCAATCTGTCAGAACAGCGCGTCTATGCTTATGCGGGCAATACCCTGATCAACTCGTTTATTGTTTCTACGGGCACCTGGCAAACACCTACGGTAACTGGCAGCTATCGTGTTTATGTCAAGTATCGCTCAACCAGAATGACAGGCCCTGGTTACGACCTGCCCAATGTACCTTATGTGATGTATTTTTATAAAGGGTATGGCCTGCATGGCACTTATTGGCATAATAATTTTGGAACGCCGATGAGCCATGGCTGCGTCAATCTTCGCACCAACGATGCTGCCTGGTTATATAATTTCTCTTCGGTGGGCACTTTAGTGAGGATCCATTATTAGTAGAAATGACTTACCTATCGGATTTTCTTTCTCGACGTGATTTTCTAAAGCTCGCTGGAATTGGCCTTGCAAGTGTCTTTATGCCTGGACTGACGAAAGCGCGCGCAGCGAGCGGCTTGCTCCCGGATCAGGAGGGAAGAGTCGCTGAGCAATCCATTAAACTCTTCGAATCTCCCAGCTTCGACTCTGCAGCCATTAGCGAGGCCTGGCAGGATATTGTCCTGCCAATTACCGATATTGCAATCAGCGATGACGAGGAAGCCCATAACCGGATCTGGTACAAGATCGGTGAAAAAGGATATGCTTATTCGGGTAATATCCAGCCTGTGCTGACGAGGCTGAATGGGCCGATCTATGAACATCCCAGAACGGGAAATCTCGCAGAGGTGACAGTCCCCTACACAGACGCGCGCCGAGAACCTGATGATGAAGCGGAACTGGCCTATCGGCTTTATTACGAGACCACCCATTGGGTGGCCGAAACTATTACGAATGAGGAAACAAATAAAGTCTGGTATCGCCTGATGGACGATAAGTGGGGTGCCAAGAAGTACTATGTCCTCGCCTCGCATTTGCGGATTATCCCTGAAGCGGAGTTAATGCCAATCTCGCCCGAAGTGTCGAGTTATAGTAAATCCATTGAAGTACGCTTGATCCAGCAACTTGTGGTTGCCTACGAAGGCAGCCGTCCTGTTTTCGCGACACGGGCCTCTACAGGATCGCGTTTTGCCAGCGGAAAGTACTATACGCCGCAAGGCATATTTAAAACTTATTACAAACGCCCCAGCCGGCATATGGCTGCTGGTAACCTTGCCAATAACGGATACGATTTGCCAGGAGTCCCCTGGGTGCTCTATATCACCGAAGGAGGGATATCCTTCCACGGTACTTACTGGCATAATGATTTTGGTCGTCCACGCAGTCACGGTTGTATCAACCTCTCACCCCGGGCTGCAAAATGGCTTTACCGCTGGACTTTTCCTGTTGTAAAGCCAGAAAAAGAATTTGTCTACGGTTTTACCGGAACACATGTGGAGATTATTGAGTAAGATAAGATACGGAGAAAATCATCTAAGTTCTATGCAAAATTTACCGTCAACATTCACAAGACGAGATTTTCTCAAGTTCAGTGCAGCAGGCGTGTTAAGTCTATTGCTGGCAGATTTGGGAATATCTAAAGCCTACGCTGGTGCGCCTCCCCTCCAAAGGCAGGGACGCACAACGTGGAGCAGTCTCACCATTTACGACAAGCCTTCCTTTAGTGGAAAAAAAGTAAATCTTTATGGTCGGGATGTCATCCTGCCCATCACCGAGGAAATGATTATCGAAGGCGAGCACGCCTATAACCACCTTTGGTATCGAATCGGAAATGAAGGTTATGCCCATTCTGCCAATCTCCAGCCAGTCGTCACATCCTATAATATGCCTGTCTTCGACATCCCGGAAAGCGGAGTACTTGCAGAATTGACTATTCCCTTCGTGCCTATCCGGCTGGGGGCCGGGTTTGTTTATCGCCCTAAAATGCGTTATTACTACGGGACAACTTATTGGGTGAACCAGATTATTCAGGATCCCGACGACGGCTCCTATTGGTATCGTATTTATGATCAGGTGACTGAAACTTACTATTTTCTGCCGAGCTATAGTTTGCGGATCATCCCCGACGAGGAGCTTGCTCCCATTTCGCCAGAGATGCCTGCCGAGGAAAAATCACTCTATGTTGATCTTGAAAGTCAGGTCATGGTTGCCTATGAAGGCGATACGCCTGTAATGACCTCACTTGTCGCAAGCGGATGGGGAGGCACTCCTACCCCAATAGGTACTTTCAGTACTTATCATAAGGCCCCCTCTGTCCACATGACCGACGGTGCTGGAGATGCCGCCAATTATGACCTGCCAGGCGTTCCCTGGGTTTCATTTTTTACCGGCAATGGTGATGCTTTTCATGGCACTTATTGGCATAATGATTTTGGCGACCCACGCAGCCATGGTTGTGTGAATACGCCTGATAACGTGTCGAAATTCATTTATCTGTGGACAACACCTTATGTCCCGCCAGGGGAGGATTACCTCCATCTGCCTGGCGAAGGGACGCGAGTAGAAGTTGTAGATTCACAGATCAATTCTTAAGGAGAAGCTTATGCATTCCGCTTTTACGCACAATCAATATTTGCTCAAACGCCAGGCCATTGCCCTTCAAGGCAAATTCCGTTTTTACGATCCACATGGAAATTTGGTAATGTTTAGCGAACAAAAAATGTTCAAATTACGCGAGGATATTCGCGTTTATTCAGACGAATCCAAATCTCAGGAAGTTCTCTCGATCAAAGCCCGTCAGATCATTGATTTCTCAGCTGCCTACGATGTGATCGATGCGACCAATAACGAGCATGTCGGTACACTTCGCCGCAAGGGATTGAAATCCATGCTCCGCGATGAATGGGAAATTCTAAATCCTGCCGGACAAGTAATCGGATCGCTCTTTGAAGACAGCATGGGACTTGCCCTGGTCCGCCGCATCCTTGTCTCGCTCATTCCCCAAAATTATGATATCAGCATTGGTCAAAGCATTGTCGCTGACTTAAAACAACGCTTCAACATCTTCCGCTACGAACTTGATCTCGATTTCAGCATGGACACCGCCAATCAACTGGATCGCCGTCTTGGAATTGGCGCGGGAATATTATTGGCTGCTGTGGAAGGAAAGCAATCTTAATGGCGAACGCTCCCCTTTTTGCTGGCCTCGTCGTGGATGAGTTTGATCGTGCTGTTGAAAGCGCACTGGTTGGCTCTGAACCTTGCTATGTCGTGGATGATGATGGCTTTCGTCGTCACATCCCTGCCGAGCAGATTGATCGTCAGGTGTTAAAGAAAATGGGTGAACTGATCGAGGGGCACGAGGACATCCTTGGTGAGCAGACCGCCAAAATGCTCGGTCAGGATGATATTTTTTCCCGTGCCATGATTCAAAATCAGATCGAAAATATTGAAGAACAATTTGAGACAATTCTTAAGTCTGGCATCCCGGAAGAGGGACGCAGCTATATGGGCATGATGGGATTCAAAATTGTCATCAACGTCCACGGAGAAGTTGTGCGCCTCGATCAACCTGAGGGACCGCCTGGTGATGAAAGGGATTAGTAACTACTCACCCTGGCATAAACAGAACACGGATTTGTACTGATTTTAGCGGATTTTCACGGAGAAAAGCAAAAAAGTTTTTAAAATCCGTGTAAATCTGCCTGATCTGCGAGAATCCGCGTCCCATTTTGACGGAGACTGAGTGGTTTCGGGGATTAAAATCTGAACCTGACTCATAAATCTCAATGAAACTTGTTATTTGTGGTACATTAATCTCTGTGTTAAATAAAATCAAAATATATCTGACCGATTGGCGCTGGACT
>JACNJN010000109.1 GCA_014382535.1 Candidatus Desulfolinea nitratireducens
GTAATTGCATTTCTCTAATTTAGCACAAATTCAGCATATTTTCACAACTATCGAGTAATATGTCCTTTTTATTTCACAGAGACCGACCGGTCTGTCTTTTTTTTATTATTACAGATACCCCTTTATCTTTCATCTGACAAATGTCACTTTAACATATTACAATGAACATATTACATCATATTAGCTTCAAGATTTCTCACCCTGCTGAATAAATCACCCCCGCCTAAATTTGAATGGAAAAATTCTATGCCTCGACATAATTAAAGGTCACAATGAAATAAATCAGAAAATGCCTGATACATTAGGAAGAAATACATTTCCTATAATTATTGAAAATTCACTGTGATGTTATAGTAAATGAAATTCGTCACTATGAAAGGTGACATTCGTCAGGTGTAATGAAACGAGTTTTTTGCGATAATTTTTATGAGACCGACCGGTCTGTCCTTGTATAAAGAAATATCACTCTGTTGTTCAGAATACAATACTCGTATTTTTTTCAGATATTTTTTGCTACCTAGCTTTCTTATCAGAAGTTTTTATGCCATTGAATTTTTCACCAGCCAGATGTTTTGTTCAAAACCAGTATTTTTTAGAGAACAAAATGCATAAGTTTAGAGTGTTCCAAACCATGGGATAGGCTAGGAACTTACCCCATGAACGGTGAAAATTCTGTTACCTGTTTTTTAAAAGGCATCATATAACATAACGACTAATTTCGAGAAAAAATGGAGGTAAAAGGATATAAAAGATAATTAACTGATTGTCGTAGTGCAATTGAGAATCTAATTTTGATTGATATTTCCTAGGAGGAGTAACAATGCGTACCAAGAAACTTGTTTGGATAACAACCTTACTACTTGTACTGGCTGTAGCATTAGCTGCTTGCAGCCCGGCAGCACCTGAAGAGCCAGCCCCAGCACCTGAAGAGCCGGCCCCGGCACCTGAAGAGCCGGCCCCAGCACCTGAAGAACCGGCAGTTGATGAACGCGGGACGCTTCGCTTTACCGACGGCCTGGCTTATGGTGGGAACGAGAACCTGGACCCCGTTGATGAAGCCCGCTTCTGGCCATCCATTTCCCTGCTATATGATCGCTTGACAGAGCCTGCCTTTGATTCAATGACTCCAAGCCCATCGTTGGCAGCATCCTGGGAAAGTAATGATGATGCTACTGTGTGGACATTCCACCTTCGCGAGGATGTCTATTTCCATGATGGCACCCAACTCACATCGGCCGATGTGGCTTATTCCGCCAACCATTGGAAAACCTCCGAAACATCCATCCTGGCCTCTACATTTGCTGTTGTTGACAGCATTGAAACGCCGGATGATTTCACCGTTGTTTTCAATCTAAACCAGCCCGTCGTTACCTTTGATCTGACAGTCATGGATTACCGTGCCCGTGTCTTGCCCGTAGATGGCTTGCCCGGTGTCCTGGAGACAGGGATGGGTTCTGGTCCGTTCAAGCTGGAAACCTTGGATGTAGAAGGGGTAACCGTCATGGTTGCCAATGATGATTATTGGGATGGACCTCCTGGGCTTGCAGCAATTGAGGTTTATGGCATCGCTGATGTCGAGGCCCAGGCTACGGCACTCCTCTCTGGTCAGCTTGACTGGCAGGGTGTTACCTATGAAATTTCTCAGCGCTTTGAAGGCAACGATGACTATAAAATCACTCAAATTCCAGGTGGCGATTGGTCAGGATTTGTCATGCGTACCGATATTCCGCCCTTTGACAATTTGGCACTCCGCCAGGCAATGCACCTGGTAGTCGATCGGCAGAAGATGGTCGATCTGGCTCTTTCCGGCGCAGGTACTGTTTCCTGTGACTCGGCCGTTATGCCTGGTGATCCAAATGTGTTGTCAGAATGCTCCTATGAATATGATATCGAAGCGGCTAAAGCCAAGCTGGTAGAAGCTGGTTATCCAGATGGTTTTGAAGTAAATCTGGGTACAGCCGATGTCTGCCAGGACTGGACTGCTCTGACCGAGATCTTCCAGCAAGATGCAGCGCTGGCGGGCATCACCGTCAATATTGTAACAACTTCATCGGATGGTTTCTGGACTGAGCAATGGATGGTGGAACCCTTCGTGATGACCTGCTGGAATGCGCGTGGTGCTGATGCGGCTCTCAATGAGATCTATCGCGGTGGTGGCTCCTGGAATGAATCATTCTGGGCTGTTGATGAGTTTGATGCATTGCTGGATGCGGCTCGTTCCGAGACAGATGCTGATAAACGTCGCCAAAATTACTTGGATGCGCAAATTATGCTCCATGAAGATGGTGGCACAATCATCCCCTATTACTCAAATCTTGTCCGCGTCATGAAGACTTGTATCGATGGGATCCCCCCGCTTTCCGATATCTGGATTGATTGGGATGGAATCACTAAAGATTCAAGCTGCGAATAAGTTCACAGTCAATAATGTATAATGGCGTAGGAGGCAAGGAAACTTGCCTCCTTACGCCTGTTTTTTGTTACTCAAGCAACGTTCGGAAAAAAAATAAAGGATTGAACGTAGCCAGAGAGGAAGTGCCATTTTATGATTGTACTTATTGCACGAAGATTTATTCTCGCTCTGATAACCCTTCTCCTCATCTCTATTATCATCTTTCTTGGCGTTGAAGCCTTACCGGGCGATGCAGCCGATGCCTACCTTGGACAGTCCGCAACTCCCGAAAGTTTGAGGGCCTTACGCGAGGAATTTGGTCTCGACACTCCGGCACACCAACGTTATTTAAACTGGCTGGGAGATATGCTAAAAGGGGATTTGGGCGATTCGATGGCCCGCAGAAAACCTGTTTCTGAGGTCATCGGGAACCAATTTCGTAACACCGTCGTTTTGGCAGCGGCGGCAGCAATTGTCGGCATCCCTCTGGCCATCGTGTTGGGCGTTTTCGCCGGACTTACACGTGATAAATGGCCCGATATCCTTGTTTCTCTTGTAGCGATTCTTGGCATGACCCTGCCAGGATTTGTCACGGCGACCGTCCTGATATACGTATTTTCCATCCGACTGGAGTGGTTTCCTGCAATTGCGATGGTTCCCACAGATGCCCCTGTTATAGAAATACTACCCAATATTTTTTTACCAATCATCACGCTCACCTTTATTATGGTTGCCCATATTTTGCGTTTGGTGCGCACCAATATGATTGAAGTACTGGTGAGCAACTACGTTCAGATGGCACGCTTAAAAGGCGTACCAGCAATGCGGATTGTCTTCCTCCACGCTTTGCCAAATGCCATGCTGCCTTCCATTAATGTCATCGCCCTCACACTTGCCTGGTTATTGGGTGGTGTAGCTATTATCGAAACCGTTTTCAACTACCCTGGTATTGGAAAACTCTTAATCAATGCCATTGGTGACAGAGATCTGGCTCTTGTTCAAGGTATCGCGATTATTCTTGCCGGCATTTATATTGGCGTTAATTTAATTGCCGACTTGCTGGCCCTTGTACTTAATCCTCGCTTGCGGACCTCTCGGGGACACTAAATTTCAAATGATAAATAATCAGTTTACGAATGTTAAAACAGGTTGCTTCCACCGGAGAAAACCATGACTGTAACCACACAAGCTGTAGAAGAATTATCACCCGTCAAAAGACGAACCCCTTTAGCAGATACTTGGGAAAACTTGCGGCGCTCCTGGGGAGGCATGATAGGGCTTACTTTGATTGTCTTTCACGTCCTATTGGCCCTTTCATCTCCTTATATTGTTCCTCAAGACCCACAATTAATGGACGCTCCGGCAAGAAATGAAGCCCCATCAACTGAACATCTTTTTGGTACAGATAAGCTTGGCCGGGATATGTTTTCTCGATCCCTGGTTGGCGGACGCGTTGCTTTGGTTGTCACTATGTTGGGTACGGCCCTTGCCATGACCTGGGGTGGGCTGACAGGTATCCTGCTCGGATTTCTTGGAGGAAAAACTGATGAATATGTAATGCGTGTCGTGGATGCCTTACTCGCGATCCCCTGGCTTCTGGTTTTATTGCTCATTATCAGCATCCTTGGCACTAACCCCTGGGTGCAGACATTAACATTTGGCTTCACTTATGGATACACAGCCATCCGCGTAGCTCGAGCCGCAACGCTGGATTATGTTACCCATGAATTTGTGCTGGCGGCACGGGCCAGAGGCGAACGCAAACGCACCATTGTCTTAAAAGAATTATTGCCGAA
Organism: Candidatus Desulfolinea nitratireducens; assembly: GCA_014382535.1. Taxonomy (GTDB): domain Bacteria; phylum Chloroflexota; class Anaerolineae; order Anaerolineales; family Villigracilaceae; genus Desulfolinea; species Desulfolinea nitratireducens. The sequence goes on from JACNJN010000109.1 coordinate 4,189, forward strand.
TGTACTTGATGTGCTATTGGTCGATGGCGCGATGACCTGGTCATGGATGCTATTGGGATTCAGTTCACTCTCTTTCCTGGGCTTTGGCGTTACTCCCCCGACACCTGATTGGGGCTTCATGATTGCCAAGAATCGAGAAATTTTGGCCATTCAACCCTGGGCGGTATTCGGACCAGCGATTATGCTGAGTACGTTAATCATCGGCATAAATCTCTTTTCTGATGCTCTGGCAAAAGCGCTTGGTTTGGACCGCAGTCAGGGGGCGCCAGTATGAGCAAGAATTTGATAGAAGTTGAGAATCTGAGTATTGGTTATTACAACAAGGGGGGGAAGCTGGTACATGTTTTAAAGAACGTTTCATTGAGTATCAAGCCGGGTGAAACATTAGGTTTGGTTGGCGAGTCTGGGTGCGGGAAAAGCACGCTTGGCCAGGCCATGATGGGCTATCTGCGCCTGGGTAGTCAGGTTATGGAGGGCAGCATTCTTTTTTCAGGCAAGGATATGTTTGGCCTGTCAACTCGCGATTTGGAGTCTATCCGTGGCAATAAAATTGCCCTCATCCCTCAAAATGCAGGAGAGGCACTAACTCCGACAATGCGTGTTGGAAAGCAAATTATTGAAACCCTCGAATTAAAAACCAATGTTTCAGGAGCCGCTACAAAAAATAGAATGATAGAGCTTCTGGGGCAAGTCCGATTACCACACCCGGAGGTGATGGCAGAACGTTATCCCCATGAATTATCAGGGGGACAACAACAGCGTGTGGTGGTAGCAATGGCTCTTGCTGGTCAACCAGATATGCTGGTACTAGATGAGCCCACGACTGGTCTGGATGTGACCACCCAGGCACATATTCTCGAATTATTGCGTGATATCGTTGCTGAATTAGGCACCGCCATGATGTATATCAGCCATGACCTGGGGGTCATTGCCCGCGTGAGCGACCGGGTGGCCCTCATGTATGCGGGCGAAATCGTCGAAGATGCTTCAGCTGCTGAGATATTCAAATCACCAGCTCATCCCTATGCGCGGGGTTTGCTTGCATCAATTCCCCGCCTGGAGCTGGCTGGCATTCCGAACTCAATGCCTGGACAACCACCAATTCCGGGCTCGTTACCGGGTTGTTCTTTCACTCCACGTTGTCCCTTCGCTACTGAAATTTGTTCAAGTGAACCACCAGAATTGAAGATGATTCTTCAGACACCCCATTTGGTACGCTGCCACAACTGGGAAAAGGTTGTAGCTACGGATTTCTCCCAGGAATTGAAGGATGTTTATCATATCGTTGAACATAAGGCACAAGACGTTTCTGCAATTGAACTCTCTGATGTGGAGATAACCTATCATCAACCCAATATGATAGATCGTTTGCGTCGCACTCCTGAGCCACCAGCCACTGTAAGCGATATAACATTAGACATAAAACGCGGTGAGACCCTGGCCCTGGTTGGTGAAAGTGGCAGTGGAAAATCAACTATTGTACGCACAATATCCGGTCTCTTGCCGGCGAAAAGCGGCGTCATACAGTTTGAAAATTGCGATCTTACTGTGAATGTCGATAAACGGACGATGGATTTATGCAAGAAGGTCCAGTTGATCTTCCAAAACCCAGATGCGTCACTTAATCCGCGTCATACAGTAGCCGAAATTATTGATCAGCCACTCAAACTATATTTTCCCAAAATGACGCGCGACGAGCGCAGAGCACGCCAAATCGAGTTGCTCGAACGGGTCCGCCTGGATGGACGTTATCGATTACGTTACCCCGGGCAAATGTCGGGTGGCGAGAAGCAACGCGTAGCTATTGCCCGGGCCTTTGCTGCTGAACCTGATGTTGTCTTATGCGATGAGGTGACTTCTGCCCTCGATGTATCGGTTCAGGCAGCAGTGCTGGATTTGTTAGCAGACCTGCAACAGGAGCGTAATACAACCTATATTTTCATTGCCCATGATCTGGCTGTTGTACGGGCCATTGCTGATCGAGTGGCTGTTCTATATCAGGGACGCCTTTGTGAAGTTGGCACGGTGGATGAAATCTACTCCCCACCATACCACCCATACACTGAAACATTAATGGGGGCCGTACTTGTCCCTGATCCTGATACGGAACCCAAGCTGCTCGCCAGTGACACACCAGAGCTGGCCCCGCCAGCCAAAGGTTGTGCATTTCAACGCCGGTGTCCAAAGTTTATTAATGATCTTTGTGATGAGGTAACACCTCCGTGGCAATATCCGCAAGATGAAGACGGGCATAAAATCCGCTGTCATATTCCCATCAACGAATTATTGGTTGTTTAGGCCGTTGATTGAACGCTAAATAACAAATTTTAGGGTTCCAATTTTTGAGGACTATCTAGACTTGAAAATCCACAGGTCTGGATAGTCGATTTGGTTAATAAAGGCTAAAACATCCGAATTTGAAGGACTTGAGTGATATTCGGTGAAATAAGTAGAGTGTTAGAATACTCGAACCCGTTTTGATTACAGATGCAAAAAGGCACAGAATGGAGCCAAACCGATGAGATCAATCAATGAAACAGTTGATATAGTTATCGCAGGTGGAGGCACAGCAGGACATATAGCATCGATTCAAGCAGCCCGGGCTGGTGTAAGCACCTCGGTGATTGAAGCCGGGACCATGTTGGGGGGCACAATGACTGCTGGGGGGGTGTATATGCCAAACCACTTCTTCAGTACAAAAGGGCCTGTTGTCCAGGGAATTCCCTGGGAGCTTTATACCAAAACAAAGGAAATGGAAGGACTTGATATTCCTGATTATAGACAAAGACGGCCAGTGGAATCTCCCGGCTATTACAGTTATATCAATATCCCGATCTATGCGGCTGTAGCTGAAGAAGAAGCTTTGCAGGCAGGCGTGATCCTCCACTATCACGAATTTATTGCAGATATAAAGGCAGTTGGGAATTATTGGGAAATCACTTCTTTTGGGCGCGGTATCCGGCGAATTACGAAAGCAAAAGAGATCATTGACTGTACAGGTGATGCTGATGTCGTGAGGTTGCTGGAATTGGATGTTCTAAAATCGAAAGTTTCCCAACCGGGGGCGTTGCAGTATAAGATCGAGGGCATTGAGTACGAGCAGGTCTGGAAGGAAGAGGTTCAGACGATATATGAAGAGGCCATGAATAATGGGACCCTGGAAAAAGGGGATTTTGCATATGCTAATATGGAACCCTTCAAATACTACCTTGATCATGGTGGACATAATGCAACCCATATTTATGAGGCCAATACATATGATGCTGATGGACAAACGCGCGCAAATATCGAAGGAAGGGCGCGAATGTTGCGGATGTACAACTTCGTTAGAAAATCAATTCCCGGGGGTGAAAGAGCTGTACTAAAAATGATGGCACCCTACGCACTTGCGCGAGAAACCTTTCACGCTCTGGGTGAGTATGTCATTGAGAAAGATGATTTCTTTAAGGCAACTGATTTTGATGATAAGGTGTGTAATGCCTTCAACTATGTCGACATGCACAGTCAGGAAATAGGATGTGAAGTCGAGTATCTCGAGTCAGCTGATCTTCTCCCCAAGGTTCCCTTCAGCGCCCTGATCCCCAAAGGCAGCCGGAGAATCACTGTGGCTGGCAGAAATGTATCGGCGAACAGGGTTGCCTTTGCGGGAATACGTGCCCAATGCACCTGTATGGCTATGGGACAGGCAATGGGCGCGGCGGCAGCGCTGGCCGTGCAAAGGGGAGTCGCCTCCAGAGAGATCAGCAGCCGTGATATCGTGGCCCTGACGGTTGAGCACGGCGCGGTTCCTGTATAAATTTTATTCGATGGTGAAAAAATGAAAGAAATTTCTGAAGCCTCACGAAAAGTGCCTGTGATCGCCGAGACAGATGTACTGGTTGTTGGAAGTGGGCCAGGCGGTTTGTCTGCTGCGATCAGTTCGGCACGCGCAGGAGTTGAAACGATGCTGGTCGAACGCTATGGTTGTTTTGGCGGTAACCTGACAAATGTCGGGGTCGAAGGCATCGCCTGGTATCGTCATCCTAAAACAGTTGATCTTGAAGGGATTGGGATCGAAATTGAAGAACGGGCAAAAGCGCAAAATGCCAGTTACGATGAGCCGCAATCCAGTAGTCAGGGGATCAAATCCGAATTATTCAAGGTATTGGCAGACGATTGGGTCCAGGAGGCAGGCATCAGGCCTCTGCTGCACGCAACGGCAGTGGATGTAATCCGCGATGGAAACGCAGTCACAGGCATCGTTGTTCAGAGTAAATCGGGGCGCCAGGCAATTCTGTCCAAGCGTATTATCGATGCGACAGGTGATGCAGATATTGTAAAAATGGCAGCTGCACCTGTTCGTAAAACGCCTAAGGAAGAGATGATGGCGGTTACGGTCATGTTCTCATGTTCCGGCGTAGATAAAGCCCGCTTCCTGGACTATGTACGCGAAAATCCCATGAATTATCGAGACTGGGGTCATGAGTGGGGTATAAAAACGGATGGCAAAGAGGATCAATTATTTAGCCCGTATCTTGATGAGCCATTTGAAAAAGCACGAAAGAAAGGGTTGATTCCACCTACTCTGAAAAGCATCGGCGGCACCTGGAGCGGTATCAGTGATTCGGGAGATGCCACCTATCTCAATATGGTTCATATGAGCGGGTATGATGGCACGGATGTTTGGGATTTGACCCGGGCGGAGATCGAAGGGCGACGACAGGCGATCCTGGCGATCAAGGCTCTGCAGGAATTTGCCCCCGGATTTGAGAAGGCTGATCTGCGGAATTTTGGGATGACGTTGGGGATACGGGATACGCACAAGATTATAGGGCGATATAACCTCACCGAAGAGGACGTCCGTAATCAAGCCCGTTTTGATGACGCAATTGGCATTTTCCCCGAGTTCATTGATGGCTATGGTTTGCTGATTTTACCGACAACCGGCCGTTACTATCATATTCCATACGGTGCCCTCGTGCCCAAAGAGGTGGATAATCTGCTGGTGGCAGGTCGTTCCATTGCCGGCGATAAAATTTCCCACGCCTCAGTGCGGAATATGATGTGTTGTGCGGTTTCAGGACAGGGGGCAGGTGTCGCAGCAGCGATCTCTCTCAAGTGTGGTGTCACAACTGCTGAGGTCAAGATCGGGTTTATCCAGGCAGAGCTAAAGCGTCAGGGAGTGCGTTTTCAATAATAGACAGCAAGGCAGGGAAAAGGAAATCGGCGTTTTTTATGTTCAATTATATTGGAACGTAGAGTAGTTAAGTGTATTGAGAGAAACATGATAAAAAAGAGAGACTGTTTAACAGCCTCTCTTGATAATAACGGACTCCATCCCTGTAACTAGGGTGGTGGTGGCACATCGACCAGCTCAATCGCATCCACATCAGTAGGTCCGTGGGCTGGCCTGTCTGGTGCGATGATAACAACGTATTGATAATCTCCAAGCGGGGGGTGGCTGGGCGCATTATCGACATCGATCAGCACACCAGTTTCAAAAGGTGCAGTACCATACAGCTCACCAGAATCGTCATTGTTAAAATCATTGGGCTCCAGTGGATCAATGATTGCACCAGAGGGTAAAGTTTCGGTGTGGTCGAGGTTTGTATTTATGTCAGGTACGGCGGTTACGGCGGGCACGGGGGGGGAACCTACAACGGCGGGGGTTCCTCCTCCCGTAGGGTTTAAAAACTCCATCCGGACAATTATCAGGTTAATTAGTTGAGTTTTGAACAAAACAGGATTAAAGTTAGTAAAAGAAATAGCAAATTAAA
>JACNJN010000165.1 GCA_014382535.1 Candidatus Desulfolinea nitratireducens
ATAATTTTCAACCGTTGACTTTAGCCCGACCTGCTCAGCCAGGGCAAGAAATTCGACTCCATCTTGATAGGTGGCATTTGTTACTGAGCGAAGTGTACGCTCACCCCACAAGGTTGCGTAAGGAAAGGATGGGATATCACTCATATGGATGGCATTAATCGAGACAGTTCCTCCGGGACGAACTGCCTCCAATGCGCGGATTGCGATATCCCCCGATGGGGCAAAAACCACAGCTTTGTCGAGCACCATTCCCGGATTTTGGCCTGCTTCGCCAGCCCAGGCAGCTCCCAACTCTCGAGCGTGATCCTGGTGCCCTGCTGAACGGGTATAGACTGCCACCTCACAGCCCCAATAATTTAATACCTGGATCATCAAATGTGCGCTGGCGCCAAAACCATACAGGCCGACTCGTTCACCCGGCTCAATCTCAGCGCGTTTCAGCGCACGGTATCCAACAACCCCTGCACAAAGCAGAGGGGCAGCCTGTTCATCTGATATTCTCTCTGGAATAGTCAGAAGATAACGTGTATCGGCAAGCATCATTTCCCCATACCCACCATCCACATTGAATCCGGTAAATTTAGCGTTTGGGCAAAGATTTTCCAATCCGCGCTGGCAATACTCACACTCTCCACAGGCAGAATGCAACCAGGGGATACCGACCCTCGTGCCAATTTTTATCCCGTGCGAAGAAGGTTGGGCAAGAGCGTCCACAATCCCCACGACCTGATGCCCGGGTGTAATCGGTAACTGTGGCGGGTGGATATCGCCTTCAACGGTATGCAAATCAGTATGGCAGACACCGCAAACCTTGACCCTGATACGCGCCTGTCCCGGTCCCGGTTCGGGGATGGGCATCTCCGTTGCGCGAAGAGGAATATTTTCTATCAAATCCTGGGCAAAAAGACGGTACGCATGCATGATTTCATTGTACAGCATTTTCCGGTTGCTCAGGCCGGAAAAGCTGGCATTTTCGCTTTATTTTCTTATGTCGAGGCAGCCCAAAAGGGTTATACTTCGCCCATGCAAAAACCACGTCTCGGTATCTTTGGTGGAACCTTTGACCCACCGCATCTTGGACATTTGATCCTGGCGAGCGAAATCCGCAGCCAACTCAAACTCGACCGTCTGCTCTGGGTGCTTACAGCAATCCCGCCTCATAAACTTGGTCGTACCATAACCCCACTTGAGCATCGTCTGGCGATGGTAAATCTTGCAATTGATGATAACCCGCACTTTGAGCTTTCTCGCATCGAAATTGATCGTGAGGGGCCACATTATGCCATCGACACACTCGATCTTCTCAAAGAAGAAAATCCCGATACTGATCTTATATACGTGATGGGTGGGGACTCCCTGCATGATCTTCTATCCTGGCATCGACCTGCAGATATTGTGGCTGCCTCCCACGAAATCGGTGTGATGCGCCGCCCTGGTGATTTTGTTGACCTGAGCAAACTCGATATGGCGATACCCAACCTCCGGTCAAAGCTGCGCTACGTTGATGCTCCGCTGCTCGAAATTGCATCCAGTGGAATTCGTCTCCGCGCGGCAAAGGGCTTGCCCATCCAATATTATCTTCCCATTCCTGTTTACGATTATATTCAGGAATATGGGCTTTACGACTTCAAGCCTCTCGGCTAATTCAGGGAGTTAAATGACCATTCTCTTCAATGCAATTTTCTCATCCATAGCGCTTGGGCACACTTTTGTAGATTTGCTCGGTTCGCAGCGGGCAGTGATTTTCACCTTTATCGGAGCGCAACTTGGCATCAGCAATACTGCGCTCGGTGGACTTAGCATGGCCTATGTCTGGACACAGGCCTTCTCACAACCATTTTTTGGCTGGCTCAGTGATCGTCGTGGCGCACGCTGGCTGGCAGCTGGCGGAGTATTGTGGATGGCCATCTTCTTCTCGTTGGCGCTGATTCTGCCCGGTTATTATTCGCTTGGATCAATGATCATTTCCAGCCTGGGATCAGCTGCATTTCATCCAGCAGGCGCCGCCGAGGCAACCAAAATAGGAGAGATACATTTCTCTGGTCGAGAAACGACAGCGGCATCTTATTTCTTTCTTTTTGGGCAAGCTGCGTACGCTTTCGGCCCGATGATTGGTGGTCCGCTCCTCGACAGATTCGGCCTGACGGGTTTGCTCATGCTTTCACTCCTGGGGATACCAATAGCCCTGAATTCAGCCTACCGTTTACGTTCGCTGGTCAACCATCAGCCCAAGGAAATGGCGGCAAATAAGAAACCATCTATTCGGCTCATTGTGGGAAAAAGCTTCATCATCACCCTGGCTACAACAATTGCCTTCCAGGCCTGGGTACAGCAAACGATGAATACCTTCATCCCAAAATATCTCAGTGATCTCGGCCAAACCGCAACCGTTTATGGAATAATAACCGGCCTGTATATGGTTGGAGGCGCGATGGGAAATGTGGCTGGAGGGATGCTGGCCGACCGTTACGGCAAACGAAATGTGATCACCACGGCCTTATTATTAGCCACTCTCCCCCTCTTTACCATCTCCCGGATAGGATGGACACCCTGGCTCTACGCCGTCGTGCCTTTGGCTGGTGCGCTGAACGGATCGGTGCATCCTATTTTGGTGGTACTCGCACAGAAAACCATCCAGGGTGGGCGTGGATTGGCCTCTGGTCTGGTACTGGGATTCAAATTTGCTGCCGGAGCGCTGGGTATGTTTATCAGCGGCATTCTGGCAGATTTTTTTGGATTCTCGTTCATCTTCGCTTTGACGGCAGTCCTGGCACTCTCGGCAGCATTGATCATTCGTACGCTAAAAACAACGGAGTAGAGATCATCCTGATAAAACTCAGGTTCTTGATTTATTGTATAATTATTTCCCCAAACAAATTTACAGGAGCTAGGTATGGGGCGGGTTGAAAAGACAGTTTTTATCAGTTATAGACGCACCAATTTTTATACCGCCTTGGCGGTATATCAGGATTTAACAGCAAATGGCTATGATGCTTATCTGGATTTAAAAAATGATTACACAGATAATTTTGAAGAAAACAATTTTGAAAACATCAAAGCCAGAGCACATTTTTTAACCATTCTTTCCCCTTCTGCTCTGGAAGAATGCAATGAACCAGGCGATTGGCTACGACGTACCATCGTACAGGCTATTGACCAAAGACGAAATATTATCCTTTTATTATTGGAAGGCTTTGAGTTTGATAGCCCTGTAACCATAGAAGCATTTAAAGGGAATTTATCTCCTTTAAAAGATTGCAATGGGTTGAAAATTTATACTGAAGATTTTTATAATGGGTTGGAAAAACTACGCAACGAGTATTTGAGGTCCGTCCCATATGATACGCCCTTGAAACCGTTGAGCAATGCCGTAGAAAAAAGAACGCTGGAGCATAAAAAGATCTTTAATAAAATGTGCCTTATTAGAGAGAAAGAACTTAATGCAGAAAAATGGTTTGAGCGCGGCTATGTCTTTGCTTTGGATAAAAACTTCCCGGAAGCCATCCGTTGTTTTTCCCAAACACTCCGTATTCAGCCAAAGTTTGCAGATGCCTATCACAATCGGGGGTTGGCGCGCGAAAAACATGGAGATCTGGAGGGCGCACTCGCCGATTATGATCAGACTCTCCGTTTTCAGCCGAATTTTCCCATGGCATATGTTAATCGCGGGAATGCCTATAATCGCCAGGGTGCTTATAAGGCCGCGATCAACGATTATGATCAAGCCCTCCGTATGAAACCAGACTTGGCCGAGGCTTACCTCAACAGGGGAAATGCGCACGGAGCCCGAGGGAATATGCAAGGGGCAGTCCGTGATTATGATGAAGCTCTCCGTATCCGCCCAGATTATGCCGAAGTTTATAATAACCGGGGCATTGAACACTATAATCTGGGAAATTTGGATGATGCCATCAAGGATTACGACGAGGCCATTCGCATCCAACCAGATTATACCGATGCCTATCATAGCCGCGGACTTGTCCACAGCGCCCAAGGGAATTTGAATGACTCCATTGCTAATTTTATGCGGGCAATCCACCTTCAGCCGGATTATGCTGCAGCCTACTATAATCTGGCACAGGTCCTGGAGAAGAAAAATAAATACAAGGCGGCCCTCAATAATTACCAAAAGTATCTCTACTATAGCAATGGGAGTGAAAATGGAATTCAAGAAAGGGTCAAGGAAAATATTCTAAGTTTGAGAAAGAAAATCAGAGAAAAATCTTAGCAAATAAGATCATCACCCCTATTAAAGAAAATGACTTCCGAAGTTTTTGAAACTTCGGAAGTCTTATGTTATAAGGCCCTCCCCCCCATTCGGGGGAGGATAGGTGGGGATTATTCCCCATCCACAGGTGGGAGGGGAGTAGGATCAACAACTTCTGCCACAGGGGGCAGGACAGATTGTGAGCCAAATCGAGACATGATCACACCGCCGAGGGCGAGGGTACCGATCACGAAGGGAACCAGCCAGCCGATACAGGGTATCAGGGCAATTGAGGCCGCGATGACGGTCAGTAACCAGGTGCCAAAGGCCGCGCTTAGCGGTAAGGGCCATTCCTGATTGATCATCTTTGTGAAACGTTCACCCACTTCAAGGCCGAGGGCGATCCAGCCGTAGAGCAGGGCAACCATCAAGACAAGAATGGCGAGCAATCCAACCGGGATGAGCAATATAGTGATCATCAAGACCACGACCACAAAGGGAGCCAGGGCAATCGTCAGGAAGCCCAATCCACCCGCAATCGCTGGCTGAGAAGCTGCGGCTTCTCCCACCCGTCGCATCGGTTCAGCAAGAAGGAGGGCCACCAGCATTGCGAGCAATCCCATAGCTACTGATCGTCCAATGACACCGGCCACTGCCCATAAAGGATTGCGATGGACAACCAGCGGGGACTGATCAAAAAAGGGAATGCCAGGAATTTCTGGGATACGGGTCTCGTCTGATAAAATCCCCGGAGCGGTATGGATGATCTCACCATTGACCTGTGAACCCTCTTCCCGATTTAGGGTCGCGCCGATAACTGAGAGAGTGCCTTTGATCAGCGATTCTTCGCCAAGCAAGGTTGCCCCACCGATCAAAACCACATCGCCGTTGACCTGCCCATTGACCGTCAGACTGCCCCCAACAACAACGACATCGCCTTTCACTTCGGAATCAACCTCGATCATCACGACGCCGCCAAAGACGACCACGCTGTCATCAAGGCTGTCTCCGCTCTCGAGGGTATAGGTTCCACCAAAGATGACGGGGCCATCACCAGGTCCTTTTGCAGCTACGCTTTGCGTGGGCAGCAAGACCAGCATTAGAACCATAATTACAGATAGAAATTTCATTTTATTTTTCATTTTTTATTCCTCTAAATCATTTGCGGGTAACGCGATATTTTCTGGATCGATGAGAACCAGACCAGGCCTAAAAGGCCGAAAAAACTCAGGGAAAGCACCCATGCCGATGAGGGAATAAAGCTGGCCAGAACACGCAAAAGCACCGAACCGGCTTCGTTTATCACCTTAATAAAAGATAGTGCAGAGGCGATATAGGAAGTCCACGCGACAAGTAATTGGGTCGGCGATGCCAGCGCAGCGGACAGGACCGGTATTGCCAGCCAGATGAGAACTCCCAGCCCGCTGACCAACAGGATCAGCCCGCCAAAGAAATATCGCTGCCGTTGAGCTTTGCGCTTCGCTTCCAACCGAATCCGGAACCTGCTTGCAAATCCCGGAGCGGGGGTTGCCATCACGACATTATGCAGAGCGAGATTGGCTTCAGCCAATGCCGCGCACTTGGCGCATTTACGAATATGGGCCTGAAAGGCCTTATTCTCTTTGGGCGCTAGTTGCTCATCATTGAGCAGTTTTTCCTCAAAATGCCGGTGATCCATAAGGCATCCTTTCCACATGGGGAGATTTATCGGTTTCGTCTTGCCAGAGGTCTCCAAGCTTTTGCCGAGCGCGATGCAAACGACTTTTCACCGCACTAACAGTCAGGGAGAGAGTTTCGGATATTTCCACTTCTGAAGCATCGTACCAATATCGCAGAATGATCGCAGCCCGGTCAGTTTCGCTAAGACCTTGAAGTAAATCCTGAATATCTTCTCTTTGCTCACTACGGATAACTGCTTTTTCAGGGTTCACAGCCGAAAGATCCGGGATATATTCTCTGGGCGTCCCTTCGTCATCATGAAGGGAAAAAGTCGGCAGTTTTTTGCGTCTCAGGCGGTCTATACAATAATGCGCTGCGATAGAAAGCAACCAGGTTGCAAAAGATCGTTTTACATCGTAGCGGTGCAGATTCTGATAGGCTCTCAAAAAACTCTCCTGTGCTGCATCTTCAGCCCAATCTGATTCACCGAGCATTCGATAGCATAAGTTATAGACCGGCTTTTGATAGGTCTCGACCAGAGTTGTAAACGCTTCATCACTGCCTTGCTGTGCCTGGAGGATCCAGGTCTTTTCCTCGTCCACGTATTCTCCTGTTCTTTTTATCTACCCCAATATACGCATCTTATTCTGATAGGTTGCAAAATATAAAATATGCTTGGACCATTATTGGACATCTTTGTTTAGTCAATAAACTAACTTGCTCAAGGCGGCGTCCTCGCCGCCGGGGACGGCGACGAGAGCAGGTTTACAAGAAATACTAATCTATTTACTAATTTCTCATACGTACGCGTAAGACAATAGCTTGAATCCCCCAGACAACCCCAAAGATCGCTGTACAAACCAGGACGATCGCCGAACCGGATGCGATACTCCAATAATAGGAGACGTATAAGCCCACAATCCCGGAGAACGATGCGATCATCGCCGCGAGCACCATCATCACGGGAAGACGTTTGGTCAACAAATAGGCCGTCGCGGCAGGGGTAACGAGCATCGCGACCATTAAGGCTACCCCGACCGTTTGGAGCGAAACCACAATTGTGATCGCAATCAGGATCAGCAGCAGAAATTCGAGCAGACGCGCGGGTAAACGCAAAGTCGCGGCCAGTACAGGGTCAAAGGAAAGCACCATGAACTCTTTATAAAATGCCAAAATCAGAAGCAGCGCCAATCCGCCAAAAATAGCGATCAACCACAGATCATTATTGCGAACGCCAAGTACATCACCAAAAAGGAAGTGCGTCAAATCAACGGTATAGCTACGTACGGTGGAGATGAGAGCAACCCCGAGGGCGAATGTCCCCGCGAAGATGATCCCGATGGCAGTATCCTCCTTGATCTTGGTGCTGCGGCTGATCGTGCCTATGCCCAGCGCGCTGAGAATAGCGGCGAGTAAGGCCCACCAGAAAAGCGGTTCCCGCGCGCCTCCGCCGACCAAATAGCCAACTGCCACACCGGGCAGAATTGAATGTGCCAGCGCATCCCCAAAAAAAGCCATCCCGCGCAAGACAACATAGGTACCAACAACTGCGCTGACAATGCCAACCATCACGGCAGCGGCAAATCCACGCACCATAAATGCATACTGGAGGGGTTCGAGAATAAGGTCAAGCATGGTTTTCTTTCCGAGTACTTATTAAGTATAAAGACATCTATCATTCCTTGCCCCCACCTAACCTCCCCCGCAAACGGGGGAGGAGGGGCTGATTCTCCCCCCGTTTCACGGGGGGAGCCAGAGGGGGGCTAATGCTCCCCCTCGCAGCAGGTATCGCCGAGGGCCAGTATCCCTTTATCGGTGGAGACAAGTTGGAGGTGTCCGCCATAGGCTTTGAGAAGATTTTCGGGGGAGAGAGAGGCCTCAGCAGGCCCAATGGCAAGCATCCGTTTATTGAGCAACATCACCCTGTCAAAGCGTTCGGAGGCCATTTTCAGATCATGCAAAGAAATCAGGATGGTCACATCCTGTTCGCGGAGTTCATCCAAAATATTGAAGATGTCTTCCTGAGCAGTGATATCAAGCCCTGTCATCGGTTCATCCATCAACATCAGTTCAGCCTCCTGGGCCAAGGCACGGGCGATAAACATCCGCTGTTGCTGACCACCGGAAAGCTGATCAATTTGGCGTTTGGCAAAATTCTCAAGTTTGACTACGTCCAGGGCATGATGGACGATATCCCAATCGTGAGATTTGGGGTTGCGAAATAAGCCCAATTTCCCAATTCGTCCCATCATAGCCACGTCTGCAACGGTGACAGGAAAATTCCAATCCACCTGATTGCGTTGGGGGACATACGCAATACAAATATGTCCATCGGGTGCGTGCCCAAAAATCTGGATTTGCCCTGATGTTTGATCCTGAACACCGGCAATAATTTTAAGCAGGGTACTTTTACCAGCACCGTTTGGCCCAACAATGGCGAGCCGTTCACCTTCCCGCAAAGAGAAGGAGATGTCCGCAAGCGCGGGACCATTTTCATAGCGCATAAATAATTTTTCTGCACTCAAAATCGGCGCATCCACATCGTGGGAGTGGCGCTGTTGTCGGCCAAGGTGCATAGTGGTCTTTTTGATTTCTTTTAAGATGGACATAAGAAGATATATTTTAATTATATTCAGGATTGTAGAAAATGATGAGTGAAAAGTGATTCACATCTCACGTTTCATGTATTATTATTTCAACGCATTAACAAATGCATTTGTATTGTATCGCAGGTAATCCAGATATGTACCAGCCTCACCCCCGGATGCGCTCAACGAACCGGTATAAAAATACACCAGCTGAACACCAGTATCCTCAGCAACACGCTCTGCGAGATCGGGATTAGCTGTCCTGCCAACAAAAATAGTACTTACTTTCAGTTCACGAATGGTATTTTCAATTTCAGCCAGTTCTTGGGCCGATGGCTCGGAAAGCGAACTATACCCCGGTATAATTGCCCCAACCTGCTCGAGACCGTATTCATCCACATAATATCTCAATAAACTGTGATCAGTGACGATCTGGCGATTTTCAAGCGGGATTTCAGAAATCCGCTCCCGTATCCAGGCATCGATTTCCCTTAATTCAGCAATATAGGCGTCCGCATTCTCTGCATAAGAATCAGCATGGATGGCATCTTCTGCGATCAGCGAAGATTCGATATTCTCCACCCAAATGATGACGTTGTTGGGATCCGTCCAGGTATGCGGATCACCCGAATGCTCATCGTCATCGTGTTTATCCTTAACCCCTCCAAGGAGTTCAATCCCCTCCGCTACCTCAACGATCTTTTCTTTTGCGCCCGCGCTCTCAATCAGATTTTCAAGAAAGGTTTCCAAACCCGCGCCGTGTGCAAAGATCACATCCGCATCAGCAACTTTGGCTATATCCTGCGGCGTAGGTTCAAAACTATGCGGATCAGTACCCTCGGGCAATAAAATCTGCACATCCACCAAATCTCCACCGACCTGCGCGACCACATCTGCAACAATGCTGGTCGTGGCAACTATATTTAATTTATTCGCTTCATCTAAAAGGGGAGTTTGTGGATTGCACGAGAAAATAATCAGCGCAATAAATATATGAACAAAATGCTTATTTTTCATAGATCCCTTTCAATTCACGCTGATAATAAGATTTTCAGTAGCGGTGAAAATTCTACCATTATCAAGATAGAGCGTCAAGAAATTATGGTCTTCCTTATTAAATAGGACTTGCGCAATCCACTTATTTTCTCGCCGCAATGCTCTGTGTTGCGGCTTGTCTACAATACCCCAACGCAGAGCATTGGAATAAGGATTATAAAAATGGGTAAGTCCTATCAATTTCAGAAGCCTCGGTGGGAAGATTGGAAGGATAATATTTTT
>JACNJN010000070.1 GCA_014382535.1 Candidatus Desulfolinea nitratireducens
AATAAAATATTTTTTAGGTGCGCACCCTCAAAAGTTTGGGGTCATACATTGGCCTGAGAGAGGCCTTTGCAGGATAGCGTACACCTGCAATATCTATTTCATAAGTGCCGCTTTTGATGAAATCAAGGGATACTGTTTCTCCATCATTTTCAACGGGGCCAACCCCAACAGATGCACCTAATGTGTGTCCATAGCCTCCCGACATAATATATCCAACAGGCTTGTCATCCCGGTAAATAATCTCGCCATAATATAGCATTGGCTCAGGATCTTCGAGCAGGAACTGAGGCATGCGGTATCTAAATCCTGTTTCTTTTAGGCGCAAGAGTGCATCCCGACCAATAAATCCTCCGGGTTTATCAAAATCGACAAAGAAACCCAACCCAACTTCCAGGGGAGTATCTGTATTGTCAATATCGCCCCCATAATCACGATATGCCTTTTCCAGCCGGAGATTATTCAAGGCTTGTAATCCTATATGTTTCAAACCAAAATCTGCACCTGCTTCCACCAGGGTATCAAAAACATGCGAAGAAAACTCGGAGGGAATGTATAACTCCCAGCCCAACTCGCCCACATACGTTACGCGGATGGCCCTGACCAGTGCATAGCCGATATCAATTTCCTGTGATGTCAGGAAAGGAAAAGCCTCATTAGACATATCCGCATTTGTGAGTGTGCTCAAAAATTCACGAGATTTTGGTCCCTGAATGTTCAACACGCTGCAGGCAGAAGAAATATTGGTAATCGCTACATGTGCATCCACAGGAATGTGCCGTCTCAACCAGGCTTGCACAGCTGTTAAAGTAGCGTCACCAGATAAAATCAAATATTGATCTTCGGCAAGGCGTGTGACCGTTAGGTCAGCCTCAATTGTGCCGGTTTCGTTACACCATTGGGTATAAACACAGCGGCCGACCGGAACTGCAATGTTATTTGCGCAGATCAGGTTAAGATATTTTTCTGCATCTCGCCCTTGAACCAGAATTTTGCCCATCACAGAATAATCCAGCATGGTCACATTTTCACGGGTGGCCAGATGTTCTGCGGCGCTGTACTCAAACCAATTCTGCCGTCCCCAGGAGTATTCGACTTTTGGCTCAACTCCCTCCGGTGCAAACCAATCCGGATACTCCATTCCGGCATATACTCCAAAATAGGCTCCTGCATCGGCCAGGCGATCATAGAATGCAGATTTGCGCACATTTCGCGCCGTCTTGAATTGCTTATTTGGATAGGTATCTTCAAACATGAAACCGAGAACTTCAACCGCTCGATCCTTCAAATATTTCGGTGTATTCTCAAAAGGCGACATACGAGCGATGTCAATCCCGGTGATGTCAACGTCTGGTACTCCGTCTTTGATCCACTGGGCCATTACTTTCCCAGCTCCGCCTCCTGTTAGAATGCCAAGTGAGTTAAAACCAGCAGCAACGAAAAAATTGTCAAGCTCCGGAGCAAGCCCCATCATGGGTCCCAGATCCGGTGTGAAGCTTTCAGGACCGCAGAAGAATTTGTGGATACCGGCATTTTCAAGGGCCGGGACACGTTTCATCGCTTCTTCAACATAGGGCATCATTCGATCCCAATCAGGATTGATCTCGCCAAAGGTGAAGTCCTTTGGAATGCCATCCAACGCCCAGGGAGCTGAGACCGGCTCGAATATTCCCAGCAAGATGCCCCCCACCTCTTCACGTAAATAGGAATATTTATCAGGGTCCACCAATACAGGCAGATCTGCGTGGATTCCTTCAATCGCATCGGTGATCAAGTAGTAATGTTCGGTCGGCTGCAAAGGTATGTTTACACCTGCAAGTTTTCCAATCTCTCGCGCCCACATTCCCGCACAATTGACTACATATTCTGCCTGGATTTCCCCTCTATTGGTGATGACCCCAGTCACCCGTTGATCTTCCTTGGTGATGCCAGTAACAGCAGTTTCTTCAAAGATTTGAACCCCACCCATACGAGCGCCTTTGGCCAATGCCATAGTCACATCAATGGGATTAACGCGGCCATCATTGAGAGAATAGAATCCCGCCAGGATATCGTCGGTAAACGCCAAGGGCCAGAGTTCTTTGACTTTCTTTGGAGAAATTTCTTCCACTGGAACACCAAATTCGCGATCGAAGGCTGCTATGCGACGTAATTCTTCCAGCCTATCTGGAGTAGAAGCCAGGGTAACCATACCTACATTTTTATAACCTGTCGCCTGGCCGGTTTCTTTCTCCAGCCTGCTATACAATTCCAGCGTGTATCTGGTCATTTCAACTGTAGTTGCATCAAAAAAGCCGCCGGCCTCAATCAACCCGGCTGCATGCCAGGTGGTGCCAGCAGTGAGTTGGGCGCGTTCCAAAAGTACAATATTTTTCCAACCAAGCTTCGCTAAATGATAGGCAGTGCTGCAACCAATTACACCACCGCCTATAATCACAACCTTTGTTTGTTCAGGAAGCTTATCGACTGATTTTTCCGAAGTTTGGTTTTTTGCCACGCTATTCTCCCAATTCTTTTGCTTTACGATCAGCTGCAGCTACTATCTGATCCATCTCCTTTAGAGCGCTATCAGGCAATGGCTCGGGGTTATGTGTATTATATATCTTTTTGAATTCTTCAATTGCCACTTCGCGCGGTTCCCGCAAGCTACCGGCAGCATCCAGTTGGCGAAAAATTGGTGAATAATGAAAATCACGGATATGCTTTCGGGTATGTTTCTCTCGCAGAAAATGACCCTTCGGGCCTACCGCCTTGATTACATCCAGAGAAACATCAAGGTCTTGGAAATCAAACTTTTTGTACATAGTATATACATCCATGGCGACCGCATTATCAAGAATGAGTTGCTCTGGATAAAGGATCATGGAAGAACTCATCAATCCCATATATCCGCAAAGTTCACCACCGGCCAGAGGGATTTGTGAACTGCCAAAGCCCGTTTCAAAGGCAGATTGCCAACCAAGATCAGGAGCATCACTACTAAATGAGCCACCACCCAATGTGGGTACATTCCAGGCATGTGCCAATTCCGCTGCGATAAAATTGACGGGAAGGTTCAGATCCCCAATATAGCCACCTGTACGCGGATTCATGATTGAAGTAATGATCGAGTGAATTACCGGGGCACCAGGATGGGCTAATTGCATCAAGACCATCGCACTGATAACTTCAGCATCACCTTGTACTATTGCCCCAAGTACGGAAGCCGGAGCCGTTGAGCCCATGGTAGGCATGGCCATAAAGCTTTGTGGAATTCCCGCTTCTGCATAGATCAGGGCGGTTTCGATACCATGAGCATCTTGAGTCATAGGCGCAATTGTACAAATATTGGCGCAGACGGGCGGTCTGAGGCGTCTTTCGGCTTCGCTGCCAGATACCACAGTAGCCATCTCCACAATAGCGGGAGCAAGTTCAGGGTGAACGGTCGTTCCGCCGCGGACATGCTTCAGGGTGCTTGTCAACCCTGCATGGCATTCATGCAAGGGTGCAGTTTTCCCAAAATCCTGAGCACTGACCATGGGCCAGAAAAAACTGACCGCGGGTAATGCATCACCAACACGCGCCATCATGGCGACATCGGCCTTTTGGGAGGCGCGTTTTTCACGGGTTTCCGGATCGATGACATGTACCCCGCACCCATCCGTTGTCAGATATGAAACTTTTCCATCCAGAGTGAGATCAAAGCGCTTTTCACGACCTCCAAGTACAAAACTGCGAGGAGCGGTAGCCATCGCTTTTTTTACCAAATCTGGAGGGATACGAACGATCTCTTTTTCCCAATCAACATCAGCACCATGCTCAGCAAAAATTGTCAGCGCCTTTTTTGTAGGGAAGGATACACCAACTTCGGATAAGAGCTGCAATGTGCCATTTTTTAGTGTCTCTAGCTCAGAAGGACTGAGCACATTTATTTTTTGGTGTGATGAAATTGAAAAAATATCTGGTGTTTCAGAATAGGTATTCATATGATCTCCTGGTTTAATCCTTTATCACCTTCATTTTACCGAATATTGATTTGCCACCACCATCTATTGTATCGGGCACAACTGGGGCTAAATTTCTCGATTCTCGCTCTTGTTTAAAACTGGCTCCAATATAGTGAGAGCCACTTTGACTGCACTTGCACTATTGAGCAAATCGAGTAAACTGCACCCCCCCTCAGAATGCAGTTTACCGATATGCTGAACCCCCTTTGTTAATTCTGTAATACAAGCGCGTGCATCCAATCCCTTTTCCACTGCTTCCAATGCGAGGGCTTTTGCCCTAACTGGATCCCCATCAATTACTGCCTGAGCTAATTTTTCATGCATCTCAACGGTCATCTTTTTCTCCTGGAGACGCCAGAGGGACGCCGGAAACGGGAGGGTTAAAACTTACGTGACCATTCCTTCGGCCAACGCTCAACAACAACTTTTTTCTGCGTAAAGAACTCAACAGCATCCATTCCCTGGCCATGCATATCACCAAAGAAAGAGTCTTTCCAACCGCTAAAGGGGAAGAAGGCCATCGGTGCAGCCACACCGATATTGATGCCTACGTTTCCGGCTTCCACTTCATAACGGAACTTGCGTGCTGCTGCCCCACTGGAGGTAAATAAGCTCGCCTGATTACCATAGATGTGACTATTTGCCAATTTAATGGCATCTTCAATTGTCTGTACGTGCATCATGCTCAATACCGGGCCAAAGACTTCTGTTTTCCAGATTTCACTGTCGGGTTGTACGTTTGCCAGTACTGTAGGTCGCACAAAGGTTCCGCCTTCATAATTTTTGACAGTTGTTCCTCGCCCGTCCACCAGGGCGGTTGCGCCTTCTTTCGTTCCCAGACCAATTAGTTGCTCAATATTTTCCTTGCTGGTCTGACTGATGACCGGACCCATCTGGATGCCCTCATCAAGACCAAAGCCAACGGTGCGAGATGAAGCGGCATCGCAGATCAATTCTGTGAAACTATTTCGAGCTTCTGCTACAGTTACCGCTAATGACACTGCCAGGCATCGCTGTCCTGCACAACCGAATGCTGAATCCGCAACGATTTGGGTTGTCATTTCCATATCTGCATCTGGCATAATGATGACCGGGTTCTTGGCTCCACCCTGGGCTTGCACCCGTTTGCCATTTTCAGCAGCGCGGCGATAGATATATTTGGCAACATTCGTCGAGCCAACAAATGTGATCGCACGAATATCAGGATGATCGAGAATGCTATCGACCGCATCTTTAGCACCATGAACCATATTGACGACACCCTTTGGGAAGCCAACCTGCTCAATCAGTTCGAAGATGAACTGCATGGTCATCGATACTTTTTCTGAAGGTTTGACAATATATGTGTTGCCGGTTGCCAATGCGTATGGCAGATACCAGAATGTAATCATGCCAGGGAAGTTGAAGGGCGCGATCGTAGCACAGACTCCCAGCGGCTGACGCAGCATAATTTCGTCAATTCCGGGGGCAATATCTTCTGCGATTTCGCCCTTCATCATCATCGGCATACCACAGGCAACTTCCACATTCTCAATGGCACGGACCATCTCAGCTTTAGCTTCGCCAAGGGTCTTGCCACACTCTCTGGTAATTATGCGACCGATCTCATCGTGGTTAGTTTTGAGTAAATCTCGCAGCTTGAAAAGATATTGGATGCGATCCTGGACCGGGGTTTGCCGCCAGGCCGGAAATGCCTCAGAGGCCGCCTTTGTCGCTGCATCCACTTCATCTTTGCCGCATAATGGTGTCTTCGCGATCACCTCACCGGTTGCAGGATTAATAACCTCTGTATATTCGCTTACTTTCGGCTCCACCCACTCATTGTTGATGTAATTCATTATTTTCGTCATGCTATTTCACCTTCCTATCGGCAACTTCCAAAGCTTTCTCAACCAGAGCAAAGCCTTCATCTAATTGTTCCTTTGTAATGCACAGTGGCGGGACTACAAAAATCATTGTCCCAATATCCTTGACCAGTATGAAGGTAAATAAGCCGCTATCCAGCAACGTATTCTTCACTTCAGCCATTACAGCTGCAGGGAAGGGGTCTTTGGTCTCGCGATTTTCCACCAGTTCAATGGTTGAAAATAAACCGATATAACGAACATCACCTACTGACGGGTGACGCTCTTTGATATCTTCCAGCACTTCACCAAGGTAGTTGCCCAAAGTCGCGGCATTTTCAAGCAAGCTGTCTTCTTCGTAAACCTCTATCGTCGCCAACGCAGCAGCACAAGCCAATGCATGACCGCTATAGGTCAGGCCAGCGAAGAGGTAATTATCATCAAAATGATTGGCAATCTCTTCTGTAACGATCACAGCCCCAAGAGGAACATAACCCGAAGTGATGCCTTTTGCCGTTGTGATAATATCTGGTTCCACATCCCAATTATCAACCGCAAACCATTTTCCCGTTCGTCCCCAGCCGCTCATCACTTCGTCTGATATAAGCAGGATGCCATATTTATCGCAAATCTCACGAACTCGTGGCCAGTAATCGTCGGGTGGGACAATCAAGCCATTTGAACCGGTTACGCCTTCCATGATGATGGCCGCGATCTTGTCAGGGCCTTCATATTGAATAATTTCTTCGACGTGAGAAATACACTCCCGCTTGCAGGATTCCACTTTCTGCCCAAAAGGACAGCGATAGCAGTATGGATCGAGAAAATGTGCAGTCCCAGGCATAGCTGGTTCAACCGCATACCGACGATAATCACCCGTCAGGGCAATTGATCCATAAGTGGCACCGTGATACGATCGGTAACGTGCCAAAATTTTGTGGCGTCCTGTGTAAGCGCGTGCGATCTTGATGGCATTTTCGTTTGCTTCTGAGCCACCCAGGGTAAAGAAGGTTTTCTTAAGTTTTCCGGGGGTAACTTCGGCCAGTTTTTTTCCGAGCAAAGCACGGGGTGCGGTTGTGTTCCCGGGGTGGACGCAGCAGAGCTTTGCAGCCTGATCCTGAATGGCTTTTACGACTCTGGGATGTTGGCTTCCAATATTTGTGTTCATTAGCTGTGATGAAAAATCGATATATCTCTTTCCAGTCGCATCCCAGAAATAAACACCATCCGCTTTTTCCACTGGAATGGGGTTGACCTGAGATTGAACTGACCAGGAGAAGAATGTGTATTCTTTGCTTAACTGTACAATCTCATCGGCTGATAATGCCTGATTATCTTGATCCATATAGCCTCACTTATCAGAGATACAATCCTGTCTCGGATAGTATCCCTGTACGAATATTCGGTAAGCTACTTATGCCTTTGCAGCTTTGAGCGCATCGTTGAAAACGTTCAGGGTTTCGCTTACATCTTCTTCGCTGAGCGCAGCACATAAGAACCAGGGTTCACGGGCATCACCGTCAGGCTGTACACCGCGCTTGATCAATTCCAAAGCAAGTTTTTCGTAAAGTTCGCCATCGCCCTGGAAATACTCTCTAAAATCGTGCGGTTCTTCTTCAACACCTAAAACGATACCAAACATGGATGGCACACCCGGGAGTGCATGCGGGATATCTGCTTCGGTCAGAATTTCACCAATCCCGGTCATCAGGGCCTCACCGCGTTTAAAGATGGTTTCAATAATTTGTTCAGATTCAAGAATTTCAAGTGTGGCAATTGCTGCTACCGTGCCAACCACATTTCCGGAATAGGTGCCTCCATGAGCCATGAGGCCAGGTTCAATTGTCATCATGACATCTTCTTTTCCGGCGATGGCTGCAATCGGGAAGCCATTCCCCAAGGATTTTGCGTAGGTCACCAGATCAGCCTGGATATTGAAATAGGCCTGTGCCCCACCATTGGCCATTCTGAAGCCTGTTTTGACTTCATCAAAAACCAGCACAATACCGTATTTATCGCATAGCTCCCGCATTTTCTGAAGATAGCCCGGTAGGGGCATAACGCCAGCAGAATTGCCAAGCATTGGCTCAACAAAAATAGCGGCGATATCGCCCCATTGTGCCGTGATGGTTTCTTCCAGGCGCTCAAAATCATTGTAGGGCAGGTTGATCACATATTGATTAATCCCTTTGGGGATTCCGGATGTCGCCGGCACGTTGATCGGGCTGCGTTTGGAACCTAAAGATACGGGATTAGCAGAGGCAGTGCTATACATGAAGTAATCTGCCATGCCGTGATATTGTCCCTCGAATTTGATAAATTTTTCGCGTCCGGTGTATGCCCGTGCAATGCGCAAGGCATGCATGGTAGCTTCGGTGCCGGTATTGGTCAGGCGCACCTTATCCACATTACACATCTTGGTAATCCGCTCACAGAGTTCAATCTCATAAGGTGTTGTCCAGGCAAAAACGGTACCATCTTGAATCGCATCTTGAACTCGCTTTACAACAGCGGGGTGACCATGACCTAAAATGATTGGACCAAATCCCAGGCGATAATCGATATAACGTTTTCCATCTGCATCCCAGATGTATGTACCCTCGCCTCGGGTGGCGATTAGTGTGTCATCCTCACCCCAATAGCGAAAATTCGAATTTACACCGTAAGGCATTACGGCTTTTGCTTTTTGAAAAAGCTCACGGGTTTTTTTCCCTTGAATACTCATTTAATCTCCTTTGAATAATTTAGATTTTTCGGAATCTCCGTGGTAGCTGGCGGATATGAGGGAGTTTTGCAACCCTATGGCGGTTTGCAAAACTCCCTCATATCCGCATTTGGCCCCGGCAATTCCCAGGGAGCCAATGAACCATAAATGGCTAAAAAGGCAGACCCTGCCCCAAGCCCTTTGCTTTTGCACGCCGATAAACTTCTGGCAGGATAGCTGCATACTCGCCCCAAATACCCAGGGCAATGAAGACAATGACTTCGTCCGCGGATTCTCTGCCTGTTGCTTTTCCAGCAACGATATCAGGCCACTCTGCATGGACACTCTCTCGAGTAAATTTTCCTTCTTTAATCAAATCGACTATTTCTGGAATTCTGGGGCTGACGTATTTCCAGCGATCAAAGATAACTTTGTCGGCTTCCAAAATGACGTCATGGTTAACTTCCTGATAGGAACCCAGGCGGGCGATAAATGTCCCTGGCTTCAACCAATCACGATATACAAGTTCCTGGCTGCCCGTAGTTACGGTAAACACAATATCGGATTTTCTTACAACGCTTTCTCTATCATCCAGCGACACTGCTTCGACAGGAAAACCAAGTTCTGCTTGAAGGTCCTTGGCACATTTTTCAGCTGCTTCAGGAATGATATCAATAAAATAGGCCTGAGTAATTTTGAAGCGTTCAACCAATGCCATCAGGTGCAACCGACCCAATGTTCCCGCGCCAAAAATGGTTACTACCTCAGACTCAGGTCGTGCCAAAACGGCTGTTGTTGCAACTGTCGAGGCGGCTGTCTTTAGACCAGTAACCCAGTCGGCTCCCATAAAACAGGCGGGTAATCCGGTTTCGTAGTCAATTAGAATGACTTGTGAGCAAGTGGTTGGGCGATTGTATTTTGTGGGATTACCGGGGAAATAGCTGAAGGATTTTACAAAAGCATACTCTTCCCCGGCAATATAACCAGAGAAAGGTTTGACAAAACCATCATCATTAACATCCATATAAAACTTATCACCTACGACCTTGCCATCTCCATCGGCCCTGATGCCCTTCTCGGCCAGGTCGACAGCTTCGGCTACTGAGATAGTATTCTGAACATCTTTTTCAGTAAGGTAGAGAATTTCATTTGGTAGAGGCATGATATAGATCTCCTTGATGTAATATGGTCATTTGATTAGAGGTAATTTAGTCTTACTAAATGAGCCTGTAATAGGCCAGCCTTGGATGTTTGTTCTTAGAAATTTGACTTGGGGTTAAGGGATATTTCACCTCCAACATATTTCCGTGCTATCTATCTGATAAATTATGTTTATCAGATAAACTCGAGATGCAAGATAAGTGATGGGTATGATTTTCTGGTGATCAACTACCAAGATTTCCAACCCATCCATAGTTTTCTTTTGCAATACTCAAGTACATAAAGGTTTCAGCTTCTTTGACTCCCTCGACAGCATGGAGCTTTTTCGTCAGGAAGTTCAGCAGATGGGTTTTATCTCTGCATACAACTTCAACGTGCAGATCATAGCTCCCTGTAAGTAAGACCAAATAAATAACTTCTTCAAATAATGCAATTTCATTTGCGATTTCTTCCAAACGTTTGACATCTGCCTTGACCCCAATTTGGGCCATTGTTGCAAACCCCATCAATAATGGATTTGTAATGGCCACGATCTGGAGAACACCCTCATCAACAAGGCGGTGATATCGTTGACGTATCATGCCAGTGGAAACCCCTAATTGTTTTGCTATCTGAGCAAATGGGGTTCTGCCATCATCGCTTAACATTTTGATGATTTTTCGATCGACATCATCAATTTTTGCCTGTCCATCAAGATTAACATTCTGCATAGAAATTCTCTCTCTTAATCAATTATTTTTGGCAATATATCACAATCAGGCACAAAAATCAATGGTCTTTATGACAAATCAGAACAATAATCAACAATATTATAACATTATGTCATAATATTGTTGATTATACTGCAATATTAGCATCTATTCGTGGTATACTGCTTTCTAGTAGATTTATGAACCAAAAGATTACCTTTAATCACATCATTTACAAAATATATCTTTCATTGACCCTGGAGGTATCCATGTCCAAAAATCAAAGCCAACCCAATTCTTCGAGTAAACTTCCCTCTCATGCACAAGTTGTGATCGTTGGCGGAGGCGTAATCGGTTGTAGTGTTGCCTATCATCTAACCAAACTTGGTTGGGATGATGTAGTACTCCTGGAGCGAAAAGAACTCACATCAGGTACTACCTGGCATGCAGCTGGATTGGTGGTTACACCGAGTGGAGACGAACTAAGCGTTGAAATTTCAACTTACACGCGTGAGCTAATGAAAACCCTCGAAGCAGAAACAGGACAATCCACTGGATTTAGAGATATTGGGTATCTGCAATTAGCCACAGACCCGGAGTGGCTGGAAGAGCGCCGCCGTATGGCTGTTGCCGCTCGAAGACTTGGAGTCAACTACCAGGAAATTTCCCCCACTGAAGTCAAGAAGATGTGGCCTCTGGCGGAAACGAGCGATATTTTGGCTGGTTTTTATACCGCGGAAGATGGACGCGCAAACCCGGTTGATTTTACGATGGCGCTGGCTAAAGGCGCTCGCATGGGGGGAGTAAAAATTTTTGAGGATACTGAGGTTACTGGAATAAATAAAGAGAACGGACGTGTGACCGGCGTGCTCACAGATAAAGGAGAGATCGAAGCAGAGATCGTTGTCAACTGCGCGGGTTTGTGGGGACGACAATTAGGCAAAATGGCAGGTGTAAATGTTCCCCTTCAGGCAGCTGAACATTATTATTTGCTTACCCAACCGATGGAAGGAGTACACGCAGATCTGCCCATCATTGAAGATTTTGGCGCTTACTCCTATTTCAGGGAAGAGGTGGGCGGTCTGTTGGTCGGATTCTTTGAACCAATCGCCGCTCCCTGGGGGATGGATGGCATCCCGAAGAATTTTGCTTTTGGAGAGATCAATCCCGATTGGGATCGCATGATGCCCTATGTTGAGATCGCCATGGAACGTGTTCCCTCACTCAAAGATGCCGGTATCCATAAATTCTTCTGTGGACCAGAAAGTTTTACACCGGATGGCGGCCCGATCATGGGTGAATCACCTGAACTAAAGAATTTCTTTGTTGCTGCGGGATTAAATTCCCTGGGTATTTTACAGGGCGGCGGAGTTGGGAAAATTATGGCTCAGTGGATTGTCGATGGGTATTGTCCCGTTGATTCACTGCATATCGATATTGCCAGATGCCTCCCATTCCAGGGTAATCAAAAATTCCTGGTTGACAGAACTGTCGAAACACTGGGTTTACAATACCAGCTTATTTGGCCTAATTTCGCAAATAAATCTGCCCGAAACGTTCGCAAAACCGCCATTCATGAACAATTAGCGAAGGCGGGCGCGTTCTTTATCGAAGGCATGGGCTGGGAAATTCCCGATTGGTATGCCCCGGCTGGGGTAGAAGCCAAGGTCGAAAAATACTCCTGGAAACGCCAGAATTGGTTTGAATATCTGGCCGAAGAACACAAAGCTTGCCGCGAAGATGTGATCTTCATGGATGTAACCTCCATGTCGAAATTCCTCGTGCAGGGTCGTGATGCAGAAAAAGTCCTTAATAATATTTGCGCCAATGATGTCGCTGTTCCCGTTGGCCGGGTTGTTTATACCCAATGGCTGAATGAACGGGGTGGCATGTTGGCAGATTTAACCGTCACTCGGATTGCAGAGGATCAATTTTTTATTGTCAGCGCCGGTGATTTTTATACCCACGACCTGATGTGGTTGAAGAAACATATCCCTGACGGGGCGCACGCCTTTGTTACAGATATGACCTCAGCCTACACACTGATGAATATTCAGGGACCAAAATCACGCGATCTGATGCAAAAGATTACCTCAGTGGATGTCTCAAAAGAAGCCTTCCCGTATATGACCTCACAAAATATCGATCTAAATTATGCGCTTGCCCAGGTAATGCGGGTTACCTATGAAGGCGAATTAGGATTTGAGCTTTATGTCCCAGCCGAGTTTTCAGCGCATGTATACGAATCAGTAGTGGAGGCCGGCCAGGGTTTGGGCCTGCGTCACGCTGGCTTCCAGGCATTGAACTCTCTCAGAATCGAGAAGGCTTACCGTGAATACGGCCATGATATGGATAATATGGATACCCCCCTCGAGGCCGGTCTTGGATTTGCTGTGAAATTTGACAAACCTAATGGATTTATAGGCCGAGATGCTCTCTTACGACATAAAGAAAGAGGACCTCTCAAATATCGGATGGTGCAGTTCCTATTGGAAGATCCCGAACCACTTCTTTACGGAAACGAAATTATTTACCGGGATGGAGAGATTGTAGGATACCTTCAAACTGGCACATATGGCTTTACGCTTGGCGGCGCAATGGGAATGGGCTTTGTAGAAAATGAAGAGGGCGCAACTAACGATTTCATCAACAGCGGAAAATACGAGATCGATATTGCTGGTGAACGTTTCCCCGCCAAAGCTTCGCTGCGTCCAATGTATGATCCCAAAGGAACAAGAGTACGTTCCTAGGGTTTCGGTAGAAATATAATCATGACAAGACCGTTGCTCATCAAATGAGGATTGGATTGGATGTAGAGAGAAAATAACCAATGGTCGATATAAAACCTATTCGTCCAAAACTCAAGCTGGATGTGCTGGACAGTGATGAACTTGAATCCATTCAGTCAGCCACCCTGGATCTTCTGGAAACTGTGGGGGTTCGTTTCCCCTCCGATGAAGCCCTGCGCATTTTCGCTGAACACGGCGCCCGGGTTGATGAGGAAAGCCAAATCGTACGAATTCATTCTGATCTGGTGAAAAAAGCGCTCAGCCATGCACCCCGATCATACAAGTTGGCGGGGCGTGTCAAAGAAGCCGATTTGCTGCTGGATGGAAGCCGCAGTTATTTTGGTACGGATGGTGTTGGGGTCGAGACTCTCGATTTTATAACGGGAGCAAGCCGTTCGTCCACGAAAGAAGACGTCGCGAAAATGGCACGGGTGGCAGATGCGCTCTCATCGATTGGGTTTTATTGGCCGATGGTCAGCGCCCAGGATTATGGTCTCACAGCCCCTTTGCATGAAATCGAGGCCAGCTTCAAAAATACGGTCAAGCACGTCCAGACGGTAACATCCGTGAATGAGACTTTGGCAAATTATGCAATTCGGATGGCTGAGATCATTTCCGGAGATAGATCAAGGATGCGGGCAGCGCCTCCCCTTTCAGCTTTAATTTGTACGATCACGCCTTTGGGCCAGGATAAGGAAGCCATTGAAGCAGCGCTGGTTTATGCCAAAGCTGGGATCCCGGTCGGCTTTATGGCCATGCCAACCCTTGGATCAACTGCACCGGCGACAACTGGTGGGGCATTGGTTTTAGGGAATGCCGAATTGGTCAGTGCGATCGTGCTGATGCAATTGGTTGCCCCGGGAGCGCCCGTTTTTTACTCTCTTTGTGCATCCGTGATGGACCCGCAAACGGCGGGCTATATCGTTGGCATTCCCGAAAAATATTTATGCAATACAGCCGGCGTTCAATTGGCCCATGATTGGGGCGTTCCTGTTCTGGCAGGGTCATTTGCAATGGATGCCCCCGAACCAGCGACCTGGCAACTGGGGCGCGATAGTGTTTATACATCCTTGATGGTCGCAATGGCTGGCGCAGACCTCGCGGAAGGACTGGGGATGATCAAATCTTCAACCTTGTTGGTTCCTGAACAGATCATTTTCGATGATGAAATTTACCATACCCATCGCGCTCTGGTTGAAGGAGTTGATACAAGCATTGATGGCCTGGCGATGGATGCAATTAAGAATGTTGGACCTGGAGGACACTTCCTGGCTCAAAAACACACGCGGAAACATTTGCGGAAAATATGGATCCCAGAGTTATCTCATCCGCGTATCTCACAGGGCGAAGCACCCTCAGCGGATATTCGTCAGCGGGCGCGAGATAAATTTGATCTGATTCTGAAAGAACATATGCCTGAACCCCTGGAAGAATCTGTGCAATACGAATTGCAGGCCATTCTTGATGCAGCGAAAAATGAAATAGGAGGATAGGAGCCATGAAATATTTTTCCCGTTCCCATAATCAGAGTCGAAACCTCAGACCGCCTGATCTCTACGAATATTTTGTTGATAATTTCTGGTTCAAATCGGTTGATCTTGAAAACCAAAAAATCAATCAGCCCCTGCGTGGAAGCCACAAAGCAGATGTGGTCATCGTTGGAGGCGGTTTTACTGGTCTATCTGCCGCCTACCATATCAGACAAAAATTCCCAGAAAAGAAGATTGTTCTCCTGGAAGGGGCCTGCTGTGGTTACGGCGCCAGCGGTCGGAATGGTGGTTTCTGTATTGGGACTGATCTGCTCAATAAAACAAGCCCCGCAGACCCTGAAGCCCGGCAGAATAACCTGGATATTTCCTTTTACGGGCTAAATTTCATCAGGAGAATGATCTCAGAGCATGGCGTCGAATGTGACCTGGAAGAGAACGGAATGCTGGAAGTTGCATTTAACGAAAAGCATATCCGCGGTTTGGAAGAATTTCGGGATCATCTTAAATCTTTTGGCCTGGATTCGTCTCTCCTCCGGGGAGATGAACTTGAGACTGAAATCAAATCATCCAGATTTATCGCTGGCCTGAAAAACCCGCATGGTGCCACGCTCAACCCCGCCAAACTGGCTCGTGAGATGAAGAGGGTGGTCGAAGAGGGTGGGGTTGATGTGCGGGAGCGGAGCGTCGTAACCCGCATCACACCCGGAAAAATAAACCGCGTGGACACCGAGTTGGGAGATATTAGCGCCCCCATTATTGTTGTGGCATTGAATGCTTATTCCCACAAACTTGGCTTCTTTAAGAACCGTGTCTTCCCCATCAGCGTTTTCCAGATCGCTACAGAGCCTCTCTCTACTTCACAATTGGAGTCAATTGGGTGGGGTAACCGACAGGGTCTATCCGATATGCGCAGGATGTTCAGTTATTTGATTCTAACCAAGGATAATCGGATTGTTATGGGTGGGGCGGGTGGGATTGCATATTATGACAACGATGCCTTATGCTCCGGGAACGATAAATCATTTACTCAATCCATCACCAAGGATCTCTTCGCCTCATTTCCCCAACTGGAAGGGTTAGGCATTGAGCATACCTGGGGAGGCACAACGGCTTATCTATTAGGCGAACGAAGCCCTTCTGTTGGTGTAATGGGAGATCATCAAAATATCTATTTTGGCGTCGGTTTAAGCGAAGGCGTTCCCACGACACAAACTTTTGGGCGTATTATTGCCGACCTTATGGCTGGTGAGTCAAATGCCTTTACCAACCATAGTGTTGTAAATCATCCTATCCCCTATGCCGGCCCAACAAATCTGCGAGGAATATTTGGCAGAGGCGTCAGGTGGATGTGGGAGAAAGCTGGCTAAATTTTATGAAAACATCAAAAAATATTGGAGAAAATATGGATACTGCGATTTGCCCTCTGTGTGGCAACCCCAATCAATGTGCTGTGGCAGCCGATCCTAATGCAACCGAGTGCTGGTGCGAATCAGTCATCTTCCCCGAAGAGTTGCTTGCAAAAGTTCCTGAAGATGCTGTTCGTAAAACCTGTGTTTGTCAAAACTGTCTTGAAGATTATCAAAAATCTATCCAGACAGCTGATTTATCCACATAATTACTAAAAAATCTTCAATAAATTGATCGCTACTCAGGAGAATGAAATTTGAATACACATGCTCGCGTGGTTATTGTTGGGGGTGGCATTATGGGTGTTGGGCTGCTGTACCATTTAGCCGAAGCCGGTTGGGACGATTGTGTTCTGATCGAAAAGGCCGAATTGACATCCGGTTCAACCTGGCATGCCGCCGGGCAATGCCCTAATTTCACATCCTCCTACAATATTGCCAAGATCCAACATTACAGCAATACCCTCTACCCCAAACTTGAGAAAATGACCGGTCAGGCCACTGGCTGGCATGGTGTCGGCGGGATTCGAATTGCGACCACCAAAGAAGAAGTGGATAACTTTCGGGTGGTTGAGGGCATCGCCAAAAATATCGGATTCCGAATGGAGATCATCAGTCCTGAAGAAATCCGAAGGCTCAATCCCTTTATCAACACCGAGGGCATCCTCGCGGGAGCCTGGACACTCGACGACGGCTATGTCGATCCGGCAGGCGTGACCAATGCGATGGCCATCGGTGCAAAAAAGATGGGGGCCACGATCATTCGGAATAACCGCGTCACTGATATCAATCTACTCCCAAATGGGGAATGGAAAGTAATTAGCCAAGAGGGAACGATCACCTGTGAGCATGTTGTCAATGCCGGGGGCTGCTATGCCGCAAAAATTGGGGCCTGGGTGGGACTTGATCTTCCGATAGTACCGATGAAGCACCAATATCTTGTCACCGAACCTATCAGGGAATTCATTGACCGTGACGAAGAGATCCCGGTCATGCGTGACCCCTATCCCAACGCTTATTATCGCCAGGAGCAAAACGCTGGCCTGATCGGGATTTACGAACGCAGTGGTACCCAGGAGGCCTGGTTTGGGTCTGGGCAGGATTGGGATTCAGAGAGCGAGCTTTTTCCCGCAGATTATGAAACCATCATGCCCGGGCTTGAGCGCGTCATGGAACGGATGCCGATCTTTGCCGAGGCAGGCATCATGCGCGTCGTGAATGGCGCAAATCCGCGTACCCCAGATCATAATCCATTGATCGGGCCGGCAGCTGGGTTAAGAAATTTTTGGCTCAGTTGCGGGCAGAATATGGGGATTGGGCAGGGGGCCGGCGCTGGAAAATACCTGGCCCAATGGATGATGGTTGGGAATGCTGATATCAATATGGTCGGGGTCGATCCGCGCAGATTTGGTCCTTACGCAGACATGGAATATGCCCGCGCAAAATCACATCAGGACTTCACCTTCATGTATCAACTCCACCTGCCAGGGGAAGAACGTCCTGCCGGGCGACCTGCCCGCACCAGCTCCCTGTATGAAAAGCTAAAAGCCAAAGGGGCTGCATACGCAGAGGGATTTGGATGGGAACGTCCCAAGTGGTTTTCGCTGGATGGCCGGGAGGAAGAAAAGAGCTTTCGGCGGAATAATATTTTCGAGGTCGTCGGCGATGAATGCCTGGCGGTTCGTGAACGGGTGGGTGTGCTGGACCTATCCAGCTTTACCAAACATGAGGTGAGCGGACCCGATGCTGAAACATTCCTTAACCGGGTTTTGGCCAATAAGGTCGCGAGTCGAAAGGGCGGAATTGTGCTGGCACATGGTCTGTCGGATATGGGCCGCATCGAAAGTGAATATACGATCACCCGCCTGGATGATGAGCGATTCTTCCTCCTTTCCGCTGCTGCCGCGAATATTCGCAATAGCGATCAACTCAACCAAAGAAAAAGAGATGATGATGAAGTCACGATCAGGAATATTACGGATAAATTTGGCACCCTGGTATTGGCCGGACCTCGTTGCCGCGAATTGCTTACCAAGATCACAGATACCGATCTGGGTAATGAGAATTTCCCCTGGCTCACCGGGAAGGAAATCGAGGCGGCAGGTGTGATGTTACGCGCCCTTCGGATCAATTACGTGGGCGAGCTCGGTTGGGAACTCCACATGCCTATTGCCCAGCTTGAAACCATTTACGATGCGGTTTGGGCTGCCGGTGAGGAATTCGGCATCGCGGACTTTGGTATGTACGCTTTGACCAGTTTAGGTAAGGAAAAGGCTTATTATGCCTGGGGAGTTGAATTGATCAACGAGATCACGATGATCGAAGCTGGCATGGAGCGGTTCATAAACTTCGATAAAGGTGATTTTATAGGACGTGATGCCCTTCTCCAGCGACAAAAACAAGACCTGGCCTGGAATATTGCCTACGTTGAAGTGGATGTTGAGGATTCTGAAGTACGTGGTGGTGAGTCAGTTCTCGACGGTGATAAGGTTATTGGTGTGACAACATCGGGGGCCTATGGTCATGCGGTCCAAAAAAGCCTGGCCTTTGTCTACGTTCCACCAGAGTACGCCTCCCCCGGAACAACCTTTGATATTGAGATATTAAGTCACCGCTGTCTGGCAAAGGTGCTGGGAGAACCGGCTTATGATCCCAGGAATAAGCGTTTGCGATCCTGACGATATGTCCCTACATATTTATGAGTTCGTCAAGGGCCCTCGTCAAGGCGAGTATCAGTATATCCGCATCTTCCTTCTGGAAAACAATGGGAGGGCGAATTTTAAGGACCGAATAGGGTTGCCCGGTGGTACCAATCAGCACGCCGTTCTCGCGCATATGATTCATAATTTGGACAGCCAATTCAGGGTCAGGCGTGCCATCAGGCTTAAGGATATTGATCCCCTGAAGCAATCCTGAACCATGTAATTCGCCTATCACAGGATAGTTTTCCTGTAAAACTGTCAATTCTTCTCTGAGATATTGTCCAACTTCCAGCGCATTTCGCTGCAATCCTTCCTTTTCAATGACTTCTAGAACCGCCAATCCCGCCGCACAGGATACGGGGTTGCCACCGAAGGTATTAAAGTAACCGGTCTCTCTGGCGAGGGTCTCAGCAATCTCCGGACGGGTCACCACTGCTGCAAGCGGATGTCCATTTCCCATTGGTTTTCCCATGGTCACTATATCAGGAACCACATTATCAAATTGAAAACCCCAGAAATGCTGGCCAAGGCGTCCGAAACCACCCTGGACTTCATCAGCGACACAAAGCCCCCCGGCTGCACTTGTCTTCGCAAAAAGTGTTTCGAGATAACCCTTTGGTGAGGTGTAAATGCCATCACTGACAAAGGATGTGTCCAGGAGTAGCATAGCCGGTAGGTAGTCTTGTTCGCCTAATGCCGTGATCGCATCGCTTATCCCGGAATCTGGCTCTTGATAAGTGGAATCTGAGGTGGGCGCGAATAGCGTTTGCACATACGGTGGCAAGTTCTTGTTAGGTATACTTTCGGGGCTGAATTGCATGGTGGCAGCACTGCTGCCATGATAAGCGAAATCGGTTATTAAAGCGCCGCTATTGCCCGATACCAATTTTGACATCTGCCAGGCCAGCTCGTTGGCCTCAGACCCGGTACACACAAACATGCAGACACTCAGCTGTTCCGGCATTCGATCAGTAATCTGTTCCGCCAACTCAAGGATTAGCCCGTGCATATAGCGTGTGCTGGTATTCAATCTTCGTGACTGCTTGGCAATTGCATTCACCACATGTGGATGACTGTGTCCAACATGAGAGACATTATTATAGGCGTCCAGGTATCGGTTGCCATAAACATCATATAACCAGACACCATCTCCGCGAACAATATGCAGTGGTTTTTCGTAGAACAGGTAAGCGCAGGGGCCCAGCAGGTGATCCCTACGTTTCAGATGGGATTGAAGGGTTTCATTTGCCTTTTTGGGCGATGAATTTACCTCATCCATTTCCCATAAGCCACAGGTTCGGAAAAATTTCCTTGTTATAGCTGCCGGATCCAGTGCGCGCCAAGCTTCCAATGTGCGCCAGATCTCTTCGACCCCACCGGTAATATATTCCCGATTATCCGGGTGGAGTGAAACTCGCCAGGCTGCGATTACGTTTAACATTGTCAAACGTGCAGCTACCAGGTCGTAGAGTACACGCAGCTCTGCATCTTCGAGCGGACTTATTTCATGGTACCCAGCGATAATTTCCGCAGCCACACCAGAAAGATCGGTATGCCCTCGAAGCATTGGCGCGATGGTGGTAGCCAGATCAATGATCAGAAGAGTATGAGTCATATCCCCAAAATCCATAATCCCAACAATGCGTCCGGGATCATTCTCTGCCACCAGGATATTGTCGGGTGTCAAATCATTATGAAGAATCTGCGCCCGTAACTTTGGTAAATGGGGTAGAACATTTTGATCAAAGCGATCCAGGAAATAAGTGGCCAGTTCCTGATGTTTGGTATTAGTAATACAGGGCAAATACTGCCTGAGCCTGGAGGTATGTTTCAAATCCCATAATATTTCGTAATTCGCTATCGGATGAAAAAAACCCCGCAAGGCCCGGGCAAGTCGTGCCAGGCAAACTCCAATTGGGCGAAACAATGCAACCTCAGTGGGGTCATCCTTTGGATAAGCACCCTGCAGGTAAGTCAGGATACGTACACAATGTTTTGAACCATCCGCAGCCTGAATTTCTTCAATAGCCAACCCGTTCCGAGATAGTAAGACCTCAGGTACTGGCAACTCAGGATCAACTTTAGCGATATGTTCCAAAGTCTTGATCTGCATATCAATGATCGCTGGATCCTCAGCACTATTAGCAATTTTTATGATATATTGATCGCCGTTTTCAGTGATGATACAGAAATTCTGATCCCGCTCACTTTCCAGTAGAGAAAGATTACCGGTTAAATTATAAAGTTTGTTGAGGATATCTTTTACTTCTTCAACTGCAAAGGCTGGGGAGTGGGTCTCCAAAAGTTGGTCCAGATAAAACTTATCATTCGCATTAGGCATACCAGAACTCCATATCAGAAATATATTATCAAGCCAATTTTACTGCTAATTTATCATGTGTGAGATTGAAATTAAGAATAAATTTCCCATCTATGCCACCATTAAAAAACTGGCGAGCGGGAAATACCCATCCAAAATTAAGCGAATAGTACGATGCTTTTCGCAAATAAGCAAGAAAGAAAATAGATTCTTTGATAGAATAAAAAAACAATTAGAGAAAAGAGGAACTATGACAAAAACACAAGCTCCGAATATTACAAAACAACGCCTGCAAGAATACGCCAAAGATGATGAGTGGATACGCTCTTATCTACACCAGGCAGAAATTGGACATATTGCTACACACTGGGAAGAGCAGCCCTTCATTACTCCCAGCACATTTATTTATGATGAAAAAGAACATTGCATCATATTTCATTCAAATATTGTGGGCAGAATACGTTCGAACAGCGAAAAGTATCCAGAGGTTTGTTTTGAAACCAGCCACTACGGTCGTTTTCTCCCTTCGAATATTGCGCTTGAATTCAGCATGCAATATGAATGCGTGATTGCTTTCGGCAAGATCCAAATTATTGAAGACACTGATGAAAAACGAATCGCTTTATATGCTTTACTAAAAAAATATTTTGCCGATAAACAGGCAGGTAAAGACTATCGTCCAATCACCGAGAAGGAACTTAAACGAACATCCGTTTATAAAATCAAGATTGAAAACTGGAGTGGAAAAAGAAACTGGGAGGAGGAAGCTGAACAGAGCGACGAATGGCAACCCCAATCAAATTAATAGTTCGGATTTGATCCTTTCTATATTTTACCTCACCAAGAAATTTTAAAATCTGAAATTCGCAAATCAGTTACAATAATCCCATGAAAAAGATTACCTTAATAGCCACACTGACCTTCGGTTTGGAAGCTGTTGTCAAGCGCGAACTACAAGCCCTCGGCTTTGATGATCTACGCGTCTCAAATGGTAAAGTTGAGTTTGATGCAACTGTTGCCGACATTCCCACCGTCAACCTGTGGCTGCGCTCCGCTGACCGCGTATTGCTCAAGATGGGTGAGTTTGAAGCCAAGGATTTCGATACACTTTACGAGCAGACCTATGCCCTGCCCTGGGAGAATTGGATTACCGAGGAAGGCAAATTCACGGTGACGGGGGCTTCGGTCAAATCTCAACTACAAAGTGTGAGAAGCTGCCAGGCTATCGTCAAAAAAGCGGTCGTTGAGCGGTTAAGCGAAGAATATGATACAGACTGGTTTGAAGAAAGCGGGCCTGATTTTCCGATCAAAGTTTCGGTGCTTAATGATCTTGCAACTCTAACGCTCGATACCTCAGGTTCAGGACTGAACCGTCGTGGTTATCGGAAGCAAGCCGGTAGAGCGGCGATCAAAGAGACATTGGCGGCCGCCCTTGTTCAACTTAGCTTCTGGAATAAAGAGCGCCTGCTGATTGACCCGATGTGTGGCTCCGGGACAATATTGATCGAAGCAGCGATGATCGGGCGGAATATCGCCCCCGGATTGAATCGCGAATTTGCCTCCGAATTTTGGCCGGGTATCCCCGCTAAAGCGTGGAAGCAAGCCCGAAGCCACGCGCGATCCCAAGTCAAATCTGATCTCGAAATGCAGCTTTTTGGCCATGATGTGGATGAGGAGAGCATCTATGCCAGCAAATCCAACGCGAAAGCGGCGGGGGTCGGAAAGGATATCCAGTTTGAGAAGAAGGACGTGCGGGACCTGTGGATCGACCAGGAGCATGGGATCGTGATTTCGAATTTCCCTTACGGCGTCAGAATGGGCAATTTCAAGGAGCTCAACAAGCTTTATATTTCCTTCAACCAGACCTTCAAAAAGAAAAAAGGCTGGTCCATTTATGTGCTGACAGCAGACAAGAAATTCCCCGATTATTTCAAACGGGCGCAACCAGATCGGACGCGTAAATTATTCAACGGGACAATAGAAGTACGCTATTATCAGTACTTTGGGGAGAGACCGGGAAGCCAGGTTAAGGAACAGGAAACCCCAGAATAAGTTCCCCCGCTACTTTTTCCAATCGGATTTGATCGATCTGATTCCAGCGTGGTTCGGGGAGCGTGGCGTGGACGCGGAGATAGTTGCCGGTCAATCCGCTCATCAGCCAACCCGCATCGCTCGCCAGTGAACTTGCCTCCCATAAAACAGAGATCGTCTCGCCGATAAAACGATTCCGGTAAATCCTGCCCATTTCAGCAAAAGCTTCCCGCAATGCAGCATTCCGCGCTTTGCGGGTTTTCTTTTCGAGCTGTCCCTTCATCCGCGCGGCGGGGGTCCCTTCTCGTGGCGAATAGGTAAAAATATGCCCCCCCGCAAAACCGATCTCCCGGACAAATTCTAGGGTTTCGGCGAACTCTTCTTCGGTCTCGCCAGGAAAACCAGCGATGATGTCGGTCGTGATCGCCACATCGGGCATGATCGCGCGGGCGGAGGCAACCAACTCGCGAAATGCATTCCGCGTGGTTTGACGACGCATCCGTTTGAGCACCGAATCGCTACCCGATTGAAGCGGCAGATGAAGATGTGGCATCAGGCGTGGATTTTCCCATAGGGCAAAAAAATCAGGTTCCAAATCCCAGGGTTCGAGAGATGAGAGACGCAGACGTGGAACAGTGGTCATCTCAAGGATGGAATGAATTAGCTCGGAAAGGTGAGATTGCCGCGCTCCGCTCGCAGTGACATAATCCTGCCCCCACGACCCGAGATGAACCCCCGTCAGAACGATCTCTTTTGTCCCGCCATCCAACGCAGATTGAATATCCACGA
Organism: Candidatus Desulfolinea nitratireducens; assembly: GCA_014382535.1. Classification (GTDB taxonomy): domain Bacteria; phylum Chloroflexota; class Anaerolineae; order Anaerolineales; family Villigracilaceae; genus Desulfolinea; species Desulfolinea nitratireducens. Next base: position 23,909 of record JACNJN010000070.1, read on the forward strand.
GAATCTCATCGATGGGTCGAGAATGACCTTTTCCCCGCGCGACAGTCGTAATGCAGAAAGTACAGTCGTTATCGCAGCCATCCTGAACCTTGATGAAGGCACGCGTACGCTGGCGAATTCCTGGCAAAGGGGTTCGTTCGAGGGGTTCGAGATCGAAGGTTTTAGGGGGAAGATTTAAAAAATCAGCAACAAGATTATCTTTTTGATCGTTAAGAACGATAACATTGTAACCCGTCAATTCGGCGGCCTTGTCTGGCTCCATCGTTACCCAACAGCCTGTAGCAATGATCTCCTCGATTCCTGCGCGGGATGCACCCCGGATTTTGGAGCGGGAATCCGCCGCAGCTTCGGAGGTGACCGTACAGGTGTTAACTACGGCCACATCTGCCAGGGATGCCTCGCCGACAATTTCATGCCCCACAGCTCGGAATTGGCGGGCGAACTTTTCAATCTCGGCCTGGTTGAGACGGCAGCCAATGGAGTCAAGGAAGATTTTCATAGGGGTGATTTTATCGCATTTTTATTCTTAACCGTTGAATACATAAACACAAAGGACACAAAGTGTCACGAAGGAAAAAACTTTTTTTCTTTTCCTTTGTGTTTCTTCGTGCCCTTGGTGGTTAAAGATATTTTTATACCCTCTCCATCCCTCGTGCGATCTTCTCCTGCAAATGCTTAGGCCACTTAGAAATATCGTCTGATGGATAAATTTCCATTGGCGGGCCATTTTGCGTCAGTAGGTCAGATATACTGCATCCCAGTATATTGGCGGCAGCTGCCATCCCCGAACGTGTCGCACCCGCAACCCCATGGCTGAGCGTGCTTGCCCCACACATATATAAACCCTCGATCTCGGTCTTGATCGGGAAAGCACCCGGTCCCACTTGCCTGCGACTCTTGGAAATCCCATACAGGTTACCACGTGTGGCATTGATGTAATGGTCATTCGTCAGTGGGGTTGCCAAGCTCCAATAAACAATGTGTTTGTTAATACCGGGCACGTGTCTTTCAAGCTTTCTAAAAAGCTTTTCTGCCAATTCTTCCTTCTCTGCTTCGTAGCCAGCAGGCCGTTCGCCTTTTTTCGAATCAGACCACTTTTCAAAGGCGTCGTAACCGACAAAAGCAAAGGCTTCGCAGGTATGGTGTCCATCGTGCATTTTTGAGGGGTCTTTGAGGGTGGTCACTGTCAAGAACATCATCGGCGGCTCATCGGCGGTCAGGGTGTGGTCGGTCAGCCCGAGCTTGTACTGCCCGTCCACGTCCTCGTTGTCGTAGAACCAGAAATTACCGGAATCCAGCCCGGCTTCACGCAGATCCATATCCACCACAAAGAACAAGCTCAGGGCCGAGACCGAATACGTGACTCTATCCAGCTTATTGACCAGTTTTTTACTCAGAGAATCGCGTCCTATCATTTTGCCAAAGGTAACTTCAGGATCCGCATTAGAGACAACGTTTTTTGCGTGAATGACTTCCCCATCCACCAAACGGACACCGGTCACTTTTCCATCTTCAAGCAGGATCTTTTCTACAGGCGTTTTGAGACGGATCTCACCCTCGGCTTGCTTCAGCTCCCGAAGAAATGCGCGGGGGATGGCAAAAGCCCCTCCAAGCGGATAATATCCACCGTTAAAATAATGGTTCAGAATGCCCGCCTGCACAAAAGCCGACACTTCCGAAGGCGGCATTCCATGGTCACCAGCCTGCCCGCCGAGAATACCGCGCAAAATAGGATCGGTGATGAAATGCTCGATAAAATCCTGCCCTGATCGCGTGGCCCAACGCATAATAGATACCGCTCCACCTGCTGCCTTCACCGCACTGGCTGGATTTTTAACCTTGCCCAAATTTCCCATCGACTGGATCATTTTTTCGGCTGTGTCGATATATCCATCAATACCTTCGGCTTCGTGCGGGAAGTATTCTTTTAGTTTCGCAGCAAGGTTTTCTTTTCCTTTTGGGAAATCGTATTGCTTATCACCAATAACGATATGGTCATAACCATCGGGGTTGAGTTCGCAAAATTGGATATGCTCAGAAACGCCCAAGCCACGATACGTGCGTTCAAGAGAGCCGCCCTCCCCGATCCCGCCGATATAATGCACGCCTGGGCTAAATCTGTAGCCATTTAGTGTGAAGGAATGTGTCCAGCCACCAGGTTTGCCGTGCTGCTCGCAAACCAACACTTTTTGCCCAGCCTGCGCGAGTGCAACGGCGGCGGTCAGCCCGCCCGCTCCCGATCCGATCACGATGATGTCGTAGGTTTTGGTCATTTTTTTCCTTTTTAGAGAAAGTCAGAAACCAAGATTTTTTAAATATCGGAAGAAGATATGCACCAGTTGTCCTTACCTTAGTGAGAATCAATTTCTTTCTACGTCTTCGATAACTTGATGGTTACATCCGTGGGCAGGGCCAGTTTAGCCTCAATCTCGACTGCCTTAACGATACCGGACGGCACTGGACAGGCAGCATGCGTACAATATTTTATTCCCGCTTCATGGATTTTGGGCATGGCACGCTTGAATGATATTTCCTGATAAGGGTCAACTTCCGTCAAATCCTCAGCCATTCTGGAAATAGCATCACATTCGCTGGTTATACTCAGCTTGCAAACTTTCCCGTCCATCGTTGCTTCAACTTCAGTATTGAATCCGCAGTTCCCTGCGAAAATTTCTGCTCTGGCCATTAGGCAACTCCTATATCAATTTAATGGGCATATTATACCTTTCATCGGTGTAATATATTTAACCGACCCAACCCCAAAGCCAGAATTGTGCGCTGAAATATAAGGCCAGCGGAAATGATAGATAAACGATCGCTCGATTGACCCAACTTTTTTCTCCCCATTTTCCAAGCAAAATAAAAGCAGGAAAAATTACCAGAACATAGCGCAGCATACTGACAAATGGTTGTCCCGGATTTAGGCGAAATAATGATGATATAAACATCGCGATTGAATACATGCCAAGTTCAAGTGGCATTTTCCGCCAAATGATAAGACAAAGAACGCCAAATAGAATAGTAACGAGTGTGTTAAATATGTCAATTGACGACACAAGATGATTTGTGATTAGCAATCCTAATTCGCTAAAATGTTCCCAAGGAAAAACTAGACGAGGATGCCACTGGCCTGGGAGTAGTGAGGACTGCAAAGTAGGAAAGAGGTATATTCCCGTCCCAACTGGAATTAACAGAAAAGCGAATGCATTCCGCCAACGACGCGGCCTATCCTGAACCCACCACATATAAAGCAACGGGACAAAGATCGTAAAGCCTACAATCCGAGTAAGCGCCGCTAATAGTCCAAAGACAGCAGCCAGGATCCATTTTTCACGGCGAGCACAGAATATCGATACAAGTATAAATAGAAGAAAGATCGCTTCTGTATAACTTGCAAAAAGGAAAAAAGCCGTCGGAAAAATCAACCAATAGATGACTGCACGACTAGCCACGGTTTGATCAGTATACTCAGTGGCAATCCTATGAAACAAACCTAAGGATGCAATCAATGCCAGTATAGTAACAAGGCGTGATGCTAAAACCATATCCCTAACAACAAAAGCAAAAAGACGGACTAAATAAGGATATATAGGAAAAAAGGCAGTACTGCCATCGTCGCTATAACCTCTTTCTGCGATTTTCAAATACCAATTTGTGTCAAAGCGCTGCCAGATTGCAATCCATGAGCTTTGATGAGGATTCACACCATGATAAGGGAAGATTTCTTCAGCAGAAATTGACGATTTTTTTAGAACTTCCCCTTCCAAAGGACCCTCAACCGCCAGGCCGCTGGCCAAATCCCATTGGCTGCCAGACTGTGCGTCAACTATTGTAGAAAAACCATTGGCACGAAAAGACAAAAGATTATCATCTACAGTACGGTTATAAAGAAATATCTCGCTAGTCTGCAAATTGAAAACCGAGACAATAGGCTCTCCGCCAAGAAAAGAATTATCAATTGCCAAAGGAATATTCTGCAAAATTACCAAAGACCATAATCCCAGCAAAAAACCAGCGATCAAAACCCCACCCAAAGCCCATCGCCATGAAGAATCTAAATTTTGCCAGCCTCCTGAGAACAATTCTCGCATTTTTTTTAGAATAACCATATTTCTCCTATTCTGACATTTCCTCCAAGATTCCAGTCAATTGCTCGGCGAGTTCAGCACGGTCAAGGTGTTCTTCTATATAGCGCCGTCCAGCCAACCCCATTTTCTGACTACGCGCAGGATCAGCTGCCAGGGTTTTGATCGCTTCAGCCAACGCGATGGCATCACCCGGCTCGGAAAAGATTCCGCATCCAGCTGCTTCAACCACCTCACGGATCACGCCATCAATTGCCAGCACCACCGGTCGCCCCGCCGCCATATAATCGAAAACCTTATTTGGATAGGTGGTCTTATACATGTCGATCGGTTTCAAAATCGCGATACAGGCATCTGCGGCGGCCAAGGCCACTGCCATCTCAGACTTTGGCACTGACGAGATAAAGCTCAGATTTTTTAAGCCCATCTCAGCGGCCTGTACCTGCAAATTCAATTTTTCCTTGCCGTCACCAAGTAGCACGATCTGGATCGATGCCGATGAATCCGTTCCCTCTATGGGAACGGATTCATTTTGCAAAATCTTCGCCGCTTCCAAAACAACACCAAGGTCATTTGACATCCCGTGCGCCCCGGCATAAAGGACGACAAATTTAGATTTAATGGAATGAGTTTCCCGGAAGGATGCACCCTTTTTAGCGGGATCAAACATCCCGGCGTCTGCACCATTGGGAACAAGTTCAACGCGTTTCGCTCCCAGACCCCGAACGTGCTCGACGTACCCCGGGCTGTTAACCATCACCCGATCTGCGCCTCGATAAAGGAAACGCTCCAGCCATTCGGAGGCACGGATCAGGATCCCATTCTTCAGGACTCCTACTGAAATAGCGAAAGCAGGCCACAGATCACGGACTTCAAAGAGGAAGGGAATCCCTTTCAAACTGGACAAGGCCCATGCCGTAAATCCCTGGAAAATTGGCGGCGAGGTCCCCCAGATCAAATCCACATTTTTTACGCGTAGTCCCATAATAAAGGAGGAGGCCATGAAGGAAACGAAGGCAAAAACACGGTGAACGAAAGATTTGTGATGTGCCTGATATACATAGGCGCGGATAATGGTGATGTCATCATCCTGTTTTTCGGTGAGATTGGGCGGTGCGCTTCCAGTAATATAGCTGACAGAGCTGGCGATGATGGTAACACGATGCCCACGCTGAACAAGGTACCGCGCGAGTTCGTGATGTCGGGTGCCGCCTGGTTCATTGACAGCGGCGAAGGCCTGGTGGATGAGAAGAATATGCATTCGTTTGTAGGTTGGGTAGTTTTATTTGGATATGATACACTCAATTTGAAATATCGGAAATGATGTTAATTGAACAAAAAAATCAGGTAAAAAAGCTATGGAAAATATCCTCATTATTGGCTCTGGTGGTCATGCTAAAGTCATCATTGATATTGTGGAAAAAGAAGGCCTATACAATATTGTCGGCTTGCTAAATAAGCAACCTAACACAAATGAGAAAATCTTAGGCTATGATCTTTTAGGCAGAGAAGAAGATTTACCAAAACTTGTCAAGGTCCACGCCATTCAGGGCATTATTATCGCAGTTGGGGATAATTTTACGCGGGAAAAAGTTGTTTCGATTGCCAAAGAAAAATGCCCGGAACTAAAATTTTTCTCTGCCATTCATCCACAAGCCTCCATTGCATCTGATGCATCCATTGGACAAGGGACCGTAATTATGGCCGGTGTTTCTGTTAATCCAACCTCATCCATTGGGGAGTTTTGCATTTTGAACACAAATTCATCTCTAGATCACGATTCGCAGATGGGTGATTTTACCAGTCTCGCTCCTGGTGTTATTGTGGGAGGAGAATGTCAGATAGGTGAATTTAGCGCAATAAATATCGGGGCGATCTTAATCCCGAGAATAACAATCGGGAAACATAGTGTAGTTGGAGCTGGATCGCTGGTCAATAAGTCGGTTGCCTCCTTTGAGGTCGTCTATGGAAGTCCTGCAAAAAAGATCCGTGAACGAACAGCGGGAGAGAGGTATCTTTAGATCGGGGAGAATTCAAATTCAGAGATAAATTCTACTGTATCAGAAGAAGTTACGTCGAGGGCCAGTGATAGCGCGGGGATTTTAACGCCATAAGTCGGCGAATACCAGCCACGTGTGGGAAAGGTATCGCCATTACCCTTAATCAACTCACCTGCACGTACTAGAGAAAAGTTTTGTTTTGAGATTTCTGAAGCGTGAAGAGTGAGCTTCAAAAAGCCCTGTGGGAATATTAGACTAATTTCTATCCTCTCTTCTCTATTTTCCAGCGCCCATTCCCAATCAGGGAGTAACCAGTGTAGACAATATTTTCGAGATAATTGAGGTTCAGAGATCAGATTATCTTCCACCAGCCAGGTGTTTTCCGCAAAGGTGACCGCGCGCTGGTGTGTGACACCCAATTTACGATAGCCATCATGCTCGGCAACGATCTTCTGCGAAGATTGCTCTACAATCCGTCCATGCGCCCAATCGAGAACCATGAAGCGGCTGGCACGGGTCATCTGGTCAAGACCGTTGACAGTGACCGAATTATGATATTCTGTTGCAGGAAAAGGATTATCCCAGGGCGATGCCGCATTGTAAAGATAGGTACCGGGATCAAGCGTGATATTCTCTCCCCGCCACCAAAGATCGAGATGAAGTTGGTCAGCGTGGGCAAGGCGGAGGTTTCCATCCACGACGCGAAGATAAGCCCAATTTGAGTTTGAAGGTTTTAAAGTCGAAAGTTGAAAGGTTGGAAGGTTTGGGGAGTAGTAAGTTTGAAGGTTTAAAGGTTTGAAGGGTGAAAACCATAAACTCATTTCGTCAGCAGGGAAAGGTTCTTCGGTGAGAAAAACACGCGAGGCGGCTCTGATGACAGGGCGAAAATCTCGAAAGTCTCCATTGGCGAGAGGAAAGATATATGCGCCATCATTTGAACCAAGATTGGGTGTATTCCCAGAAATAGGATCCGTCAACTCTGCCAACCAACGAGTCGCCAGGGAAAGATTTTCCAGAGACCTTTTGGTTAAACACAAAGGTCTCAAAGGTTCACTAAGGTTTGTTTTTTCCTCCTCTTTGTGCACCTTCGTGTCTTTGGTGTTTAAAGCACTTACCCATAACCCGATCTGCAACACCAGCCTTTGATAATTCACGCTATGCTGGACATATGCTCCGTTATCATCGATCTGATTTTCAAAGCTCCAGTTCAACCACTTGATGCCCAGCTTGCGCCATTTATTGGCTTGGGGATGCTCTGGTAAAGCAAGTCCTGCTGTGTACAGTCCCGCCGCCTCGCTGGTGAGATGATTATTATTCTGCGCTCGTGCATAAAGCAATGTGGAGGGGATTCGATCAGCATGCTCCACAACCGATTGCGCCAAGCGTTCTTTTCGCTGACTCGTTGACTCTCCCGAATCAAAGAAGACCTGCGCAGCCCAGACAAAAACCATCAAGCGGAGCGCGATTTCCTGTCCATTCATCCAGTGGGGTCCCATGTTGACGGGATTACCAGTATCGAAAATTTCAAAATGTCGCCAAAAGGCTTCAGCGTACTTTTCGTCGCCGCTCACGCGATAGGCGCGACCGAGGGTGAATGCCCAGCCAAAGCGGGCGGGTTCCCAGATCAGTTTAAGATCGAAGGTTGAAGGGGGAAGGTTTAAAGCGGGTATTCGGTATTCTGATTTCGGTATTTTCCCTTTGCCAGTTTCGTAATCAACCCAGTGAGAAAGGGGATGATTAAAGTCTAGTTTTATTTCTGCGAGTTCACTGCCAAAGATGCGGAACTGTCCGTCCACGATGTGGTCTGCTTCGGTGAGGAGAGTTTCTATACCTTCAGGGCCAAGGATTTTTTTGAGGTCATCAGGGGAAGGAAGGGAGAAGAGATATTCGAGGTTCGATACTCGGAAATTGGAAATTGGGATTCGTTTATAGTAACCGCTTGTCAAGCCAATTTTGTACAAGGCAAAGAGAGCGACTTGAGTGAATCCCAATTGGTAGATTGTTTTGAGAAGATACTTTAAACGCACTTTTGCCTTCTGACCATCTCCGCACGGCCGTGAACACACCGTGCTACGTGAACAAAGACGATGAAAGTCGTCTAGTCCGCTTTAGCGGGCTTTGAAAAACAAGCACGGTGGATTTATCCCCGTGCGGTCTATATTTTGACCTTTTCCCCACTCCGCAGCGATTCAACCGCCGCGAAACTGGCTTGGGTCACCCCGATCAACTGCTCATAGGGGATTGGCGGCACACCTGATTTCACAGCATTCGCTAAGGCAAGCATCTCATCCTTCCAACCCTTATCCTGGCCCAAGCGATTATTGATCTTTTTACGGCGTCCATTAGAGATCATCTCAAGCGAGCGATAATCGTTCAATGTAGCGACTTTGCCGCCGCCAAAGACCTCGACGCGCTCTTTGGGGAGGGATTTATCGCCATTAGCAAGATAATCCACTACGCCGATCGAACCATCTGGAAAGGTAAAGGTCATGCTGACATTATCTTCGTGGTATTTACCATGATCAGGCAATGCGTGAGCGCTTACGCTGATCGGAGATTCCCCAACTAAATAGGTCACAAAGTCAATAAAATGACAGCCCTCGCCGATGATCCGTCCGCCTCCCTGAGCGGGGTCATGCACCCAATGATTGAGCGGAATATAGCCAGCGTTGACGCGGTAATGGATGTAGAGGGGTTCAACCCTGTCGGCATAAAAATCTCCTAATTGGCGAGCAAGAGGAGCATATCTGCGATTGAAACCTGCGGTGATGAGTGAGGAGTGATGGGATTCCAAAAACTCACTGAGCACTTCTAGCTCTTCACGATTCACAGCCAAAGGTTTCTCAACAAAGACATTTTTTGCCGCTTGCAAGCCTTTGATCACTAAATCGGCGTGGGTATCGTGGCGAGTGAGAATGGCAATTGTATTGATATTCTCGTCGTTGATGATCTCTTCCGCGCTCGAGGTTGCGTAGCCAAAACCAAATTTCTTCGCGGAGTGTTGGGCTTTCAGCCCACCTGAAGAAGCAATTCCGACCAACTCAATATCTGTTTTCTTTATTGCTGGCAAAAGTGTGGCATTGGCAAATAAGCCCGCGCCGATGACACCGAGTTTGCATGTTTGAAGGTTTGAAGGTTTGAAGGTTTTAAACTTGACAACTTGCAAACCTTCCAACTTTTCAACAGCTTCAGGATAAGTCAGCAAAACACCTATAAAGGCTTCTTCCCTCTTCCCCGTGATAATCTCATACGCTTCATCAGCACGCTCAATCGGCAGCCGATGCGTAATTAAACTTTCAACCTGCAACTTTCCACCTGCCAATAAATCCACGACAGCTTCGAGATTGCGTCCCTCGGTCCAGCGGACGAAACCGATCGGGTAATCTGCACCGCCCTCTTCATAGGAGGCGTCATAACGTCCCGGCCCATAGGAACGCGAGTTGATGAAGGAAAGTTCTTTTTCAAAATAGATCTTTCGCGGGAAGTCCAAACCTACAGCCCCCGTTGCGACGATATTGGCCCGATCGCGCGCGATTTGACCTGCCAGCGTTACCGGATCATTGGATGGCGTATCCGCACAGATGATGACCGAATCGGCGCCCCGATTGGCGGTAAAAGCCTGAACGGCAGCCTCCGCCTGGTCACGGGAGCAAGCTGAAATCCCGAATTGTTCCGCCAACTTCACCCGTTTGGGATCAATATCAATCCCGATCACCCGGCATCCTGCCGCAGCGGCGATCTGCATCGTCATCAATCCCAATAAACCAATTCCGATCACGGCGACATTCTCTCCCAAATTCGGTTCCGCCAGACGAAAACCATGCAGGGCAATCGCACCGAGGGTGGCAAAGGCGGCGCTCTCAAAATCAAGCTCATCAGGGATGAGAGCGAGAAGATTGCGCGGCACAACCGCATATTCCGCGTGGACAGCGTAACCACCGCCCGCACAGGCAACCCGCTGCCCGACGTGGAAACCATCCATTTTTTCACCGAGTTCCACGATGGTCCCCGCCGAGGAATAGCCCAGGGCCATCGGCTCATCGAGTTTGTTGAAGGCAGCCTGCGCTGTATTTAGCAACCCTTCACGGAGAGCCTTATCAATGACTTGCTTGACAAGGTCAGGACGTGAGCGAGCTTTGCCAACCAGATTCTTCTCAGCAAATTCGACCACCATCCGCTCAGTTCCCGCAGAAACGAGGGAGGCAGCGGTTTTGATAAGCGCCATCCCTGCGCGCGGGCTGGGAACGGGAACCTCTTCGACAATGGCTTTTCCGGTCTTCAGGTTTTGGAGGAGTTGTTTCATTTTTTTCTCGGGTTTAAAGTTTGAAGGTTGGAAGGTTAATGAGCTGGAATATTGATCTGACTAATCTAATTGTCGAACCGAGTATACCGCAAGTTCAAAGAGTAAAAAATGGGAAGATTCCGCAATTATCTCCGCACGGAAGTAAACCTCCGTGCTACATAGCGGAAACCGACTGAAGTCGGCTCATTTCCCAGAAAAGCGAGCCCGCTTCAGCGGGCTTCCTAAAACTAGCGTGGGGATTAATCCTCATGCGATGACAATAAATAAATCTTTCGATCTACATGCACATATTCCACGCTTTTACTTGTGCCCAAAAGGGTATTCGCTCCAATCGTTAAATTCGTGACATTTGTGTTTAAAATAACCTTGGAACCAGAAACACCAGTTATAATTGCATCATCTAATTCACTCAACAAGGAGAATTCCCTTGACAGATCCCCGTGTACAAAAATTTGCAGAAATTCTGGTCAACCACTCGGCCCGCATCGTCAAAGGCGACCGTGTGCTCATCGAAGCCACCCAGGCCGCAAACCCCCTGATCCGTGAACTGTACAAACAGATTCTTGAAAAAGAAGCCTACCCGGTCCCGATGATTCGGGATTTTGACGAGCAGGATATTAACTACCTAAAATACGCTTCTGATGAACAGTTGGACTACGTTCCTCCCCTGCGTAAGATGGCCTATGAAGAATTCGAATCCCGCATCCGTATTTCTTCATTAACTAATACTCGCGCATTGAGCAAAATGGATACAAAACGCATCCAACGTCGCGGAAAAGCGCTGGGGCAGATCACCGCCACCCAAATGAGGCGCGGGGCAGCGGGCAAATTCAAGTGGGTCAGTACCCTTTTTCCCACCGAGGCCTACGCCCAGGATGCCGAAATGAGTCTGAGCGATTATGAAGATTTTGTATACCGTGCCTGCCACGCCAATGAAGATGACCCGATCACCTTTTGGAATGGCGTCAGAGAAAAACAGCAAGCTGCTGTGGACAATATCCAGGGGCACGATCAGGTTGTCCTGCAGGGCCCCAACGTGGATTTGTCTCTCTCGATCAAAGATCGCATCTTTCTGAATTCGGCCGGCGTCTACAATATGCCCGATGGAGAAATTTATACGGGGCCCGTTGAAAAATCGGTCAACGGCTGGGTCAAATTCACATATCCGGCCATTTATAAAGGGAATGTTGTAGAAGGTGCAGAACTGACCTTTAGCAACGGAAAAGTTTCCTCTGCTAAAGCCGATAAAAACCAGGATTTTCTCCTGCAAATGCTCGATACCGATGAAGGCTCCCGTTACCTGGGCGAATTCGCAATTGGCACCAATTTCGAGATCGATAAATTCACCGGTCAAATTCTTTTCGATGAGAAGATCGGCGGCTCCTTCCACATGGCACTCGGCGCGAGCTACCCTGAAACTGGGGGAATGAATAAAAGCGCTATCCACTGGGATATGATCTGCGACATGCGCAAGGATTCCCAAATTTTGGTCGATGGCGAACTTTATTACAAAGATGGCAACTTCGTCTTTTAAATCAGTTAGAAGGTTTAAAAGTTGAAAGGTTGGAGATTTATGCTTCCAACCTTTTTTGAATCAAGCAGAAATAATCTAACGACAAGACAATTTCTGACTCTGATGTCAGAGTATCACGCAAAGGCGCAAAGTTTTTCTTAGCGGTTTTGCGTCTTTGCGTGAGCTTTAAATAAAAGGTTCCCTCGTGTCATGTGGCGAGGAAACAATTTGAGTTTCTCCCATTTAAACCCCAAACCGCGTTTCAGGCGGCCCGGCCCTTGCGCGGTTCGTATTGAGGAGAATGTATATTCATTATTATATGGATTAGGTTAAGAGCAGCCTGAGAAGAACTTAACAATCAGATTAGAGATTTTAGTATTTGCCAACTGTTGGATCAATCTGAATGGCATAGGCATCGATTCCCCCGCGCAAACTGACCACCTCCGTCCAGCCCTGTTGCAATAGCCATCCTGTCACATTGGCACTCCGAATACCATGATGACAAGCCACAATAATCTTCGAATTCTGATCCTGGGCTTCAGAGGGCAGGAGACTGACACCCTGCTGGGATAATTGGCTTAGTGGAGCCAATCGCAAACGAAAATCTGTCCAGGTTGCACGGGCCAACTCCCAGGGCTCACGGACATCCAGCAACACGAACTCTTGTTCAGATTTGAGTAATGTCTCAAATTCCTGAACATCGATCTCGGGAATATTCACGCTCGCCAAAAGCCACGCCGGATAGCACGCATTTCTTCGGTTGTGATAAAGGCGTCTTCGTCAACTTCCTGGATGATCTTCTCAGCCAGAGATACTCTTTTTCGCAAGACAGCTACATTTAACAAACTCACCATCCCATCCTTGCCGCGCGCGGAAACTTCGGTTACGGCAAATCCCTCTGCCCGGAGCCTCTCGGCCAATTCTGCACCACGCTTGGAACTAATAGCTTGTAAGCGGAGGTAACCGATCGCCAGCCATTCTTCGATCCATATGCCGATAACGTTACCCGTTGCAAAACCACCCGCGTATGCTGCAATATAGATCGGATTCTCTAAGTTGGTCAATACCGAGTTGAACACCAATATATAGATAACTGACTCAACGAAGCCCAACCCCCAAGCGGTGGTTTTGCGTCCACGCATCACAAAAAGAACACGTAATGTGTCCAAGGTCATGTTGAGCACGCGCATTGCGAATATAAGCAGTGCACCACTCCAAGCAGCAATTGAGAAATATTCCATGAGATTTACTTTCCTGCGGGCAAATAATATTGCTCGAAGTATTCCTTGACCATACGGCGCATACTGAACTGAGGGGTTACTGTGCGAAGAGAATCCTTCATTAACTCGATCCATTTTACAGGGAGATTATCCCCATCACGATCATAATACAGGGGAATAATCTCATTCTCCAGGGTTGCATATAGGCTTTGGATATCATTTTCATCCTGTGACTCGGTGTCTGGCGCAATATCATCGCCAATTGCCCAGCCATTATGACCATTATAGGCCTCGCGCCACCAACCATCGAGGACTGAGAAATTCAGCGCCCCATTCATGGCAGCCTTCATTCCCGATGTACCAGATGCCTCGTTGGGGCGACGTGGGGTATTAAGCCAGACATCCACGCCCTGGACGAGATACCGCGCCACATTCATATCATAATCTTCGAGAAAAACGAGACGCCCGCCGTTTTCAGCTTTTTTCACCGCCCGATACACTTCCTGGATCAATTGCTTGCCCGGTTCATCCGCCGGATGGGCTTTGCCTGCAAAGATGATCTGGACAGGTCGATTAGGCTGATTGACCAGATCCAGGATACGGTCCAGATCGCTAAGAATAAGTGAGGCTCTTTTATAGGTCGCAAAGCGGCGAGCAAAACCGATCGTCAACACATAAGGATCAAGCAACGCACCTGAGGCAATCACCTGTACTGGATGGAATCCACCCTGTGTCCAACGGCGACGGGTGCGCTCCATCATATAAAAAACCAATTTGCGTTTGAGATGGTTTCGCACCTCCCATAACCTTGCGTCGGGAATATTTTCAATCTGATCCCAGAGTGTGTGGTCATCATGACGATCAAGCCAATCGGTGCCAAGATACTCATTATAGAGCATGCCCAAACGGCGATCCAGCCAGGTGGGTGTGTGCACACCGTTGGTCACATAGCTGATCGGGACCTCGTCCTCAGCAACTTCGGGCCAGAGAAAATTCCACATCCCCCGCGCCACGCGTCCATGGAGTTCGGATACGCCATTCCTTCCATCTGAATGACGCAGGGCCAACACACCCATGCTGAATGTCTCACCCCAGGATTGCTGGTTCCGTGCTAGATCCACAAATTCATCCCGGCTCAGGCCAAGTTCGGGCCAATAGGATGAAAGATATTTGTCAATCATCCATAAGGGGAATTCATCATTCCCAGCCGAGACTGGGGTGTGGGTGGTGAAAATATTGTTAACGCGCGTCTCTTCGATAGCTTCAGCGAAGGGTCTCCCCTCAGCCACCAACTCGCGGGCGCGCTCTAAAATCTGAAAAGCAGCATGACCTTCGTTCATATGCCATACGCCAGGATTATGCCCCAGGGCGCGCATTGCACGAACACCGCCAACGCCCAGCAGAATCTCCTGCGAAATCCGGAGGTTGATGTCACTCCAATACAAACGGGCTGTCAATTTACGGTCTTCGGGGGTATTTGTGGGAAGATTCGAATCCATCAGATAAAGCGGAATCCGCCCCACTCGTACTTCCCAAAGGCGCGCTGCCACTGAACGATCCGGAAATTCCACGTGGATAGAAAAAGGCTCGCCATCTTCCTTCATTATTGGTACAAGCGGCAGCTCGTCAAAATTGAGGGGCTGGTTAATTGAATCCTGCCAGCCATTTTCCGAGATTCTCTGAGAGAAATATCCTTCAGCGTATAGAAAACCGATCCCCAAAAGTGGCAGACCCAGATCAGAGGCTTCTTTAAGATGGTCACCTGCCAGCACCCCCAAACCACCGGAGTAAATTGGCATAGTTTCATGTAAGCCAAATTCCATCGAAAAATAGGCCACTGATTTCTTACGAAAGTCAGCGTGGTTTTGTCCACACCAGGTGTCTTCATGCGCCATGTAAGCATCAAAAGCAGTGAAAACCTGGTCGTAATTTTCAAGATAGGCTCTTTTTTGTGCTGATTCATTGACACTCGTACGTCCCACTTGCCGCAAAAAACGAATCGGGTTATGCGCCAAGCGCTCCCAAAGTTCATTATCTATATGTGAAAACAAGCGTTGCGCCTCTGGCTGCCAGGTCCACCACAGGTTATATGCCAATTCGCCCAGGCGATTGATTCGGCGCGGTAGATCAAAATGATTGGGAACACGGGTTCTAAAAATGGTCATTTATATTCTCCTGTCTACCCTCACCCCCAACCCCTATCCCGTGGAACGGGAGAGGGGAGTCCGAGCGAAGCAAGGACGGGTGAGGGTAAATCGCCGCTATCATACCATCCTTTTAGGGGTTTCAGGTACAATCAATGACATGACCATCCAACTATTCATTACCTGTTTGGTAGATACATTTTTCCCAAAAACGGGAGAGGCAATGGTCGAGGTCCTGTCTCGCCTTGGTGTGGAGGTGGAATTCTCCGCCGGCCAGACCTGCTGCGGACAACCCGCTTTCAACGCGGGCCTTTGGCCTGATGCCCGTAAAATGGCAGAACATACCATTCAGGTTTTTGAGGCCTCCCCAAACGAGATCGTTGCCCCATCCGGCTCCTGCGTGGGGATGATCCGTCATGGCTACCTCGAACTCTTTGCCGATGATCCCGATTGGCTAACACGGGCCGAAGCACTCGCCGCCCGCACCTTCGAATTTACCGAATACCTCGTTGACGTGCTTGGCGTGAGCGATGTTGGCGCGCGCTGGGAGGGTCTCCTCTCCTATCATCCCTCCTGCCACCTGCTGCGTGGTCTTGGTGTTGATCGCCAACCGCGGGAATTGCTCGCAAATGTTCATGGGGCTACTCTCATTGAGCTGCCCCATGCTGAAGAGTGCTGTGGCTTTGGAGGGGTATTCTCGGTAGAGCATCCTGAGATCAGTGCCGAGATGCTCAAACGCAAGATATTAAATCTCGAAGCTAGCGAAGCGCCGACACTTGTCCTCGCCGATACAGGCTGCCGGATGCATATCGCTGGTGGGTTGCATAAAGAGAATAAATCTCAGCGGGTGGTGCATATCGCGGAAGTGCTGGCAAATCGATGAGTAACCCCCCTCACCCCAGCCCTCTCCCAAAACGGGAGAGGGGGCTTATAAAATATTCGCGTTATTCTTCGCGATATTTGCGTTAAAGAAACATAATGACATCTTTCCGGAAACGGATTCGCGCCTCCATAGAAAATAAAAATCTGCAAAAAGCCCTGGATGCCAACACCCAGCGGCGGGTGGAGGGGAGTGTTGCGGCCTTCGCCTCTCTGCCCGATCACCAGGATCGCCGTCAGCGTGCACATAGGATCCGTGAAAATGTCATCGCCAATCTGGATGAGGTCGCTGCAAAATTCCTCGCCAAAGTCGAAGCAAATGGCTTTATCGTTCATCCCGCCAAAGATTCAGCCGAAGCCGTAAAGATTGCCTTGGAAATCATAGAAACTCAAACACAAAGGACACAAAGAAACACTAAGGGGGAAGGAAGAAAAGAAAAACCTTGGCCTTCTTCGCGTCTTGGCGGTTCAAAATTAATCGCAAAATCCAAATCAATGGTCACCGAAGAGATCGAGCTAAATGAAGCCCTCGAGTCTGCTGGCCATCGTGTTGTTGAAACTGATCTGGGCGAGTATATCGTTCAGCTTCGAAATGAAAAACCGAGTCATATCATCACCCCCGCTGTCCATCTGCGCCGGCAGGAAGTGGCCCAACTCTTTCATGATGAACTCGGTATTCCTTATACCGAAGATATTCCCACCCTCACAGAAGCTGCCCGTCAAACCCTCCGCGAAGTTTTCCTCTCTGCCGATGTGGGCGTGAGCGGAGTCAATTTTGGGATCGCCGAAAGCGGCAGCCTGTGCATCGTCACCAACGAGGGGAACGGACGGATGGTCACCACCCTGCCCTCCACCCATATCGCGGTGATGGGGATGGAGCGCCTCCTCCCCACAATGGATGATCTGGCCCTGATGCTCTCCCTGCTGCCACGCTCGGCGACCACCCAAAAGATCAGCGTATATACGCAATTTATCCAGCGGCCGCTTGATGGGCAGGAACGCCATCTCATTTTTCTTGATAATGGCCGATCCAATTTGCGCAAGAGCCCGATCAATGACAGCCTGATGTGTATCCGTTGCGGGGCCTGCCTGAACGCCTGCCCCATCTTTCGTGAGATTGGCGGGCATGCCTACGCCAGCGTTTACCCCGGGCCAATCGGATCGGTCATTTCAGCAGGGCTTTTTGGGCCCGAACATGCCCCCCTTGCTCAAGCCTGTACCGTCTGTGGTGCCTGCAAAGAGGCCTGCCCGGTCGATATTGATCTGCCAAAAATGCTCCTTCGTGTTCGTGCTGGACAATTCCCCTCTCCCTCAGGGACACGTGCCCGGAAGGGTAGAGGGGCGAGGGGTGAGGGCGGTGCTGGAATTCCTTTGGTAGTCAAACTCGGATTAAATACCTATCGCCGAATCGCCCTCCACCCACGTTTGTTTGGCGTTGTCCAAAAATGGATCGGAAGATTAGCAAGCACCACCAAATCTGCTTCGACGGGTTTTCTCCCCTTCCCTGCGTGGACTGGCTGGGGTTATAGCAAAGATTTTCCCCGCCCTGCCAAGACTCCTTTTAGGGAGAGAATTAATCATCATACAACAGGCATGCCTCGCAAAGATATTCCAAAAAATAGCATGGAGAAAAAGAAGCAAATAGGTACGGATGATACGCTCACACTTATCCCCCAATCCACCATTGATTTTCTGGCATCCCGTTTTTCGATGGAGTTGAAAGAACTCAGCGGAGAGATCGTCTCGGTTTCTGCCAAAGAGCTTCCCAAAAAATTGATTGCTTATCTACAGGAGCGCGGCGTGACTCGCGTCCAAACGGATGCCGCTTCAGTGGGATATTTTCAAAATCAGGAATTCGCCCATCAAATGGGAGCAGACCCAAATATCGAGGTCGGGATCACGGCAGCGGTCGCCGCTGTCGCCGAAACAGGCAGTCTCTTGATCACAGGTGAAAACCGTAACCAGCTTTGCGCATCCCTATTACCAGAAATCCATATTGCCATTTTACAGGCAAGGGATATACACAAAAGTCTTGAGGAAGTATTGGCCCTTCCTGAAATAAGAAATGCCCCTGCTGCCTCCCTGATCTCGGGACCCTCTCGTACAGCCGACATTGAAATGACATTAACCATTGGCGTACACGGCCCTCGTGAGTTGATCGTCTTTTTGGTTGACGGTTAAAGAAGCCCTGTGATAAAATTCGCCCGCTAGTGCGCCCCCATCGTCTAGTGGCCCAGGACATGGCCCTCTCAAGGCTAAAACGGGGGTTCGAGTCCCCCTGGGGGCACAGCCAAACCGCTCAATAAAATTGAGCGGTTTTTGTATTAATTTAAATTTGTTTCAAAGGAAATCAGGGAAATTACCAAAAAGAATTTTGG
>JACNJN010000191.1 GCA_014382535.1 Candidatus Desulfolinea nitratireducens
TATCGGTGGGCATTTCTAGTTGTCGTTCATGGGTAATTCTAATTGTCGTTGAGCGATTACACGCTAATTCATCCATATGAGCAAAAGGAGAAAGCAATGGCTATGGACTTAACAGTTATTCTTCAAGATCGCCCCGGTACATTAGCAGATGTTGGCGAGGCACTTGGAAAAGCAGGCATCAATATTGACGGCCTGTGTGGTTCCCCGTGTGAAGGAAAGGGAGTTCTGCATATCGCTGTAGAGGATGGCGAAGGCGCCAAGGCTGCTCTGGAAGCCGTCGGGCAGACCGTCCAGGAATTGCGTGATGTGCTTGTTATTGACATAGATGACAAGCCTGGAGAATTCGGCAGAATCTGCCGCCAGATCGCAGATGCAGGTGTAAATGTCAATCTGTCGTATGTAGCCACCCGAACGCGCATGGTGCTGGGCGCAGATGACCTCGACAAAGCTCGCGCAGCGCTTGGGTAACCCAGAAAATTTGCCGGTCAAATAGTACAGTAAGCTCTCCCATATTGACAATAGATCTTTCCTACGATACTACTTTTCACTTCACACATATAGGGTCTGGTCAAAGACATACAAGGGATGAAGAGAACAATCACCTCTGGATTGCCGCGATGAACACCGCAAACAGAGGGTATTTATGTCTGCCAGCCAGGGGTTTTGGCGCAATTGGGCATTGAACTGCCAAAAGTGTCTTCCACCTTTGGAATGTTGACAGCTAATTTGTGTAACACGATTCTATGATCAAAGGAGAATTCTATGTCAATCAGTATCCATCCAATTCAAATGGGATTAGATACCGTCTATATTATTAAGGGGGAAAGTGTGATCTTGATTGATGGAGGAGACCCACATAAACTGAATGTTTTCCAAGAAGGACTCGAAAAGGCGTCCATAAATCCCAAGGATATCCAACTTATCATTCTCACGCATGGACACTGGGATCACATTGGGTCTGCAAAGGATATCAAAGATCTGACTGGGGCCAAGGTCCTTATGCATCAAAAGGATATGAAATTCCTTGATGAAACATACCCTTCACAGCCTCCAGGCATTACCCCTTGGGGAAAGGTCATCATAGCTTTGCTAAAGCTGTATTCTCCCCTAATTCGGATTCCTTCCTTCGATGTTGACATTATTGTAGATGATGAAGGCATATCCCTGACGGAGTATGGCATTCCAGGCAAAGTGATCCATACTCCCGGGCACACCTGGGGCTCTTTGAGCGTGCTGATGGATAGCGGCGAGATCTTTGTTGGTGACTTGGCAATGAACAAGTTTCCTATGCGTCTGACACCGGGTCTGCCAATATTTGGCGATGACATCCAGGTTGTCAAAGAAAGTTGGCGGAGAGTGTTGGAGATGGGAGCCAAAACTGTTTTCCCGGCACATGGCAAGTCGTTTCCAGTGGATGTAATGCGCGAGGCGGTGATGATTTCTTCCTAAGATTGCGGTCTCATCAAATTTTTCGCAGAAAATAAATCCAGGTTACCAAAGTTGATTTTGAGCAATAATATCAGTATGGTAAAATACAAATTAGGTTTTACTATAAACCCAAAAACCACATTGAATTGTAGACTGACGGGTTAGCTCACTAGCAAGGTTTTTCCTTCAAAGATGGCTTCCGCAAGACTGGAACTCATAACCCGGAGGTCGCAGGTTCGAGTCCTGCCCCCGCTATCGAAAAGGACACATAAGTTTAAGCTTATGCGTCCTTTTCTTATAATAGGCAAAACCCTAATATCCATTCAGGCATAGCAGAGCACCAAGCTCAGAAGGGTTACCAACAAAACCTAAACTGAACCGCTTAGAAATAGACACTCTTTTTTGTCGTTTAAGAACACTACTTGGAAAAAATGCTCTACGACAACGCACTGTTAGCCCGGGCCTACCTGCATGCCTGGCAGATCACTGGAAAGACGCATTATCGGCAGATATGCAATGAGACGTTAAATTTCGTCATTCGTGAGATGACACATCCGGATGGTGGATTTTACTCATCCCTGGATGCAGATTCCGAAGGTGTGGAAGGCAAATTTTACGTTTGGACAAAAGATGAAATAAGAAATATTCTTCAGGAATCCTTTTCCTCAAAGGAAACGGGTTCCTTTACGACTCTTGAATTCTTTGAAGCAGCATATGGGATTATTGCATCAGGAAATTGGGAGGGAAAAACTATTCTGCAACGCGCATTAGATGATGCCACCCTCGCCGCACGCTTCGTGCTTGACCCTGAACTTGTCCCCGCCAAACTGGCAGTTGCTCACAAAAAACTTCTTACCGTCAGAGAAAAACGCATCCGTCCAGGTACAGATGACAAGGTCCTCACCGAATGGAACGGGTTGATGCTGATCGCCTTTGCTGAAGCAGCGCGCGTATTTGGAGACAAAAATTATCTTAAAATGGCTACCCGCAACGCAGATTTTCTTCTGACGGCCCTGCGACCGGGTGGCCAACTCCGTCGCGCATGGCGAGAAGGGCAATCCAGTAACGAGGTTTTTCTCTCTGACTATGCAGCGTTAATCCTTGGCTTGCTCGAACTATATCAGACTGATTTTAATAATCGCTGGTACATTGCCGCTCAAGTATTGGGTGAGGAGATGATCGCCAAATTTAGCGATTCCGCAGGCGGCTTTTTCGATACGACCGAAGAGGCCGCAGAATCATCCTCGCTGCCAATCCGGCCGAAAGAAATTCAGGATAACGCCATCCCATCTGGGAACGCCTTGGCGGCAGAGGCGCTGCTCAAATTAACCGCTTTCAGCAATAACGATAACTATCGTCAACGGGCTGAGTCTGCCCTGGGATTGGTAAGCGAGTTCGTGAACAGGTATCCAACTGCCTTTGGGCACTGGCTCTCGGCTGCAGATTTTTCCCTCCAAAACATGAAGCAGATTGCGGTTGTGAGCGATCCGGGGCGGGACGTGACTCAAGCTCTTTTGGCTGAAATCCGTTCGAGATATAGACCAGATTTGATCGTCGCGATGTCCCCCTATCCCCTCCTAAATGGTGCCCCTGAATTACTCCTTAATCGCCCACTTAAGGATGACAAACCAACCGCCTACGTTTGCGAAGGCTTTACCTGCCAACTACCGGTAAATACACAAGCAGAGCTAAGAAAAGAATTGAATTAATGATCAAACTCCCTGAAGTTCAGGGAGTTTGATCATATTAAACTGAGCATGTTTTTATTATTCTTCTTCTTTAGCTTCTTCTTCCTGCGATTCTTCATTATCTTTACCTTCACCTATTCCTTCACGGAAATTGCGAATTCCAGATCCCAACTCACCTGCGATCTTTCCAAGACGGCCGGGGCCAAAGAGAAGCACAACGATAACAAGAATAATTAACAGTTCCGGGACACCTAATTTTGTAAACATCTTTCTCTCCTTGTTTGCTTTTCTGCAATGCAGTCATTTTACTACAAACCATGCTTGTTTACTATCGCAGTCACGCTTTTTGCTGGTTTCGTAAACGGAGCACCACAATCCATGGGCAGGATTCGATGAATATGAGAGTGTCTCAGACAAATAATTTGGGGATTTTAATATGCACAAAAACAAATATGTTTATTTTGATATTTTTCTAAACATTAAATCACCCTTTGAGGTTTCAAAGGATGATTTAATATTCATCAATATTTTATTGATTCCAGCGACCCCACAGGAGGCCTTCAACAATACGGATCATCCTCAACAGGACAGATCGGATACGTGCCAAAACCAGATACCAGCCATGATATACCTTGCGCTCTGAGGGCAAGGGTTCACTCCATTCAGCAGCGAGAGCACCCCAGGTCAACCCCGCTCCGAAGCCAACAAAGACAACCTTATCGCCGGCATTTAACCGACCGCTCTCAACGGCTTCCACAGCCGCGATGGGAATTGAAGCGGTCGAGGTATTTCCATAGCGGTCAACATTGACCATAAATTTATCCATGGGGAGTTTCAAGCCGCGGGCAGCGGCCTCGATGATACGAATATTGGCTTGGTGAGGGATGATCAGGTCGACATCCTCCAATTCTAAGCCAGCTTTTTCAAGGGTCTCTTTGGTGGCACGTGCCATCACACGGGTAGCAAAGCGGAAAACACCCTTCCCGTCCATCTGAAGAAAATGTAAACCATCACGTACTGTCTCGGCAGTTGTTGGGAGTTTACTCCCACCTGCTGGAACAGATAGCAAATCACCACCAGAGCCGTCAGAATTCATCACCCCTGAAGATATTCCACCTGGCCGCTCATTGGCCTGAAGAATGAAAGCACCAGCTCCATCTCCAAATAGAATGCAGGTATTTCGATCTGTCCAGTCCACAAAACGGGAAAGTGTATCCGTTCCAATTACCAGGACATTTTGCAATGACCCACTGCGAATGGTCTGTGCACCCATATTCATTGCAAAGATAAATCCCGTACAAGCTGCCGAAAGATCAAAGGCACCTGCTTTTGTTGCACCAATCCTATCCTGGACGAGAGATGCTGTTGCCGGAAAAAAATGCTCTGGGGATGAGCTGGAGACAATTATCAAATCCAGCTCAGATGCTTTCAAATTTGCAACTTTAAGGGCTCGCAATGCAGCATCTGCCGCCAAAGTAGCAGAACTTTCTCCTTTGCCAGCAATTCGTCGCTCAACGATGCCTGTGCGTGAGCGGATCCACTCATCATTTGTGTCGACCAATTTGCTAATGTCGTCATTGGTCATAATTTTATCGGGAACGGCCATCCCCCAACCGGTAATATGTGCGTAAACCATCTTAAGCCTCGAATCGACTAATAATTAATGTAGCATTATGTCCACCAAAACCAAATGAGTTGGAAAGTGCATGAATTACATTTAATTTTCGGGCCTTGTTGGGAACATAATCCAAATCACAATCTGGATCAGGAGTCTCGTAGTTAATCGTCGGCGGGATAATTCCTTCATTTAATATTTTTGTGCAGAATAATGCTTCAAGTGCTCCAGATGCACCTAGAAGATGGCCCGTCATCGACTTGGTGGATGATACTGGAACTTTATAAGCATACGCGCCGAAAACAGTTTTTATCGCCGCCGTTTCGCCCTTGTCATTTAAATTGGTGCTGGTCCCGTGCGCGTTAATGTAACCGATATCTGTGGCCGTTAATCCCGCATTTTCCAGCGCGAGTTGCATACATTTCGCAGCTCCCTCCCCATTCTCTGCCGGGGCCGAGATATGATAGGCATCATCCGTTGTGCCATAGCCCGAAATCTCAGCCAGGATCGTCGCCCCGCGCGCCTGGGCAAATTCCAGGGATTCGAGGATCAGTACTGCCGCACCTTCGCCCATCAAGAAACCATCGCGATCCTTATCAAAAGGACGCGAGGCTCGCGTTGGGTCATCATTTCGAGTGGACAGCGCACCCATTGAATTCATCCCGGCCATTGTTAACTTGGTTATTGCTGCCTCGCCACCGCCCGCGATCATCACGTCGGCACTACCTCGCCGGATTATTTCAGTAGCTTCCCCCAGCGCATTTGAGCCAGTGGCACAGGCTGTTACGACAGACATATTTGGCCCTCGCACTCCCAAGTTAATGGCAACCATTCCAGGACCGGTATCAGCCAACATCATCGGAATCAAGAAAGGGCTCACGCGTGATGCGTCGCGCTCCCGCATAACTTCTACTTGTTCGAGCAAAGTCGTTATCCCGCCAATGCCTGTGCCGATCAGCACACCAATTCGATCACGGTTATCCTCAGTAATAGTTAGATCAGCATCATCCACCGCTTGCAATGCAGCAGCCAACGAAAATTGAGCGTAGCGATCCATTCGTCGGGCTTCTCGACGTCCAAAAAGGGCATCGGCATCAAAGTTTTTTACAGGCGCAGCGAATTTGGTTTTATGATCGCTGGTATCAAAATGAGTGATTGTGACCGCACCAGATTTACCTTCGAGCACTGAATTCCAGGTATCTTCAACATTCAAACCAACCGAGCTTAAAGCGCCCAGCCCGGTAATAACTACTCGTTTCCGCATTTTTTCTCCTATAAAAACAGGACAGGCATAAGCCTGTCCCACAAATATCTGAAAGCTATAACACAACCTGCGTGAAAGGGATACGGATTGTCGGAATTAGAAATAATTCTTGATTGTAAAGACAATCAGACTTGCGTATCACTCCAATAGCGGGCAAAAGCCTCTGGGCGAAGAAAAAGAAGGATCGTCAGGGAGGCAAAGAAACCACCCAAATGTCCCCAATAAGCAACTTTGTATTGATTATTCGATTCATTAAAAAGAACATCTGCTGCGGGGAGGAGCTGCAATGTCAAAAAATAAAGAATCACCCAGTAAGCACGAATCTTGGGCCAGGAGGGAATCAGGCTGAACCAAAGTATCAGGGTGCGGATGCGCCCCTTAGGATATAAGATCAGATACGCACCCATCACGCCAAATACCGCTCCACTGGCGCCAATAACAGGAATATCAGATTGGTAATTTACCAATATATAAATCAGGTCTGCACCAAAACCAACCAGGAGATAAAATGCCAGAAAGCGCCAGTATCCGCAGGCATCTTCCACGCGCCTGCCAAAAACCCACAAGCCAAACATATTCCCAAAAAGATGGAATAAGCCACCATGTAAAAACATCGAAGTTAATCCAGTCAGAAAACCTCCCCCAATCCGAGAGAAAACCATCGTTGGAACTGTTGCGACCCATTCGAAAATATCTCCATATATGTGTGGGGGCCAAATAATGAAAATCGCGGTATTTAAAAAAATTATTGACAGGGTCATGATCGGAAATGCGCTATAGCGATTAGGTTCGGTATCGTTAATTGGAAACATATATCCTGCCTAAAAAGTTGTTTCTAAATATTCCAAAGCAGTTGGCCAACGAGCGAAGGCTTCATATGCAATAAGCACAAAGGGTAAACCCATGATCGTGAATCCGATTGCACCAAGCAAATAACGCCACCGTGAAGAACCACGTCCGACCGCATTACCAAGCCGTTTCCACAGCCGATTCTCTGCACCAGTCGATGCCAAAGCCAACAGAAAAGACCCCAATATTACCAACAACAACTCTATTCCCATCAACAGTGTGAAGTATTGAAAATTATATCCGGTTTGGATAATGACCAAAAAAAGAAAGAGCAAAGGCGGTCCTGCTGTGAGACGGGTTGTTGTCAGCACAGGAGATATATGGACGATATTCTCCTCATTTAAATTTTCTAACCGATTAATCTCTCGATATATATGATCCCATTCTTTTCTCCCCTTTGATTTGACTGCCAGTTGCTCGTAAAGTTTAATGGCCCGATCAATTTCACCCCGTTCCTCAAAACTGGATGCCAGCTCAAAAGGATGTTTTTGAAAATATCGCAATCGACGCAAAGATTCCCGTTTCTGCTCATTTTTTGGATCAAGGGCCAGTGCATGTGTCAATGCCCATATTTGCTCATCCAGATCTGGTGAGTGCGCAAAGATCAACATCCATGCTGCCTCTGAGACGTGATTATTTTTGACGATTTCCCTCAATCGGATTAGTGCTGGCTGTTGTTCCCCCAGATCCAATAATTGATTAACCTTCTGAATTTCCCTTTTTGCCCACTTTTCCCTATTTGATGCCCGCAGTCGGTGGAGGTCAGTAAGACGGAGCCGCACCCTTTCATCTGCAGGGTCAATCCGCAAAATATGCTCACAGGCATTAATCAGATCATCTGTATCATCCAGTAGTCCAACCAGCCAAAGCCATGCCAATTTGTTTTCAGGATCATCTTTTACAATATCCAGAAATAGATCGCGGGCAGCAAGTTCGTGCCCTGATTTTGCCTTGGCAATAGCAAATTTAATGCGATCTTTATCTGACATAATTGAGCGATATTAAATAGACTTAATTTTTTCGTCTTTTCTGATGATCTCAAATATTTGCCTCAGGTGAACACGGTCGTGCTCAGCCATAAAGCCAAGTTGCTCCTCTAGTGTGATCGGTCCAAAAATGGCATGGCGGCCCGAACGCAGCCACTCTTCTTCCTTTAATGCCCTCACTACACTCAAGGTTTCCAAGCGGGCAGCAAGAAAATTGGTAAGGACGGCATCGCCATCTTGCTGGGCATAGCCTCGCTCAACAGTCCAGGCATCTGTATCTCCAGCTGTAATAAAAGGATTATCGTCATTCAAAAACGCCTCGATTCGCGGCAAATTAACCTCACGCTCTACATCCCGAATATGACTTACGATCTCAACCACAGACCATTCTTCTGTTGTGGGAGAGAAACTCCACTCATCTTTCGGAAGAGGCGATAAGATCTCCTTCAGCACAGCGGGGATGGACTTCATCGTCGCAGCGATCGCGCTTTGGGTTTGATACCGGGGAAGAAGGGTACTCTGGTCGACAGATTCCAACCATGGGCGCACATCCCCAATTGAGCCACGCCCGGCGACAGGTTCAGAACCACAAGGCAGGGAGGCATCATTATCTGCTATCCAGAATGAGGAGAGACCCATTTTATGGGCCGCCTGAATATCCCGCTCTGCATCATCTCCGACGACTAGGACGGGACCATCCGGCCAACCCATCTGCCCCAGCACCTCGGCCAGATAAGCCGGATTCGGTTTGCTGAAATGGAAATTCTCGAAGGAAGAGATCACATCGAAAGGATATTTTTCTGGCGCCAACCCGGCCCAACGCAAACGATGATAGATCGCTTTTTTGGGGAAAAGCGGATTGGTTGAGATAGCTACCCGATATCCCTGTCCAAAGGCCCACTCGACCAGGTCCACCGCATCGGGGCGCACATTGGTGAGATATTTAAAAGTTGGAAAAATCTCATCGTAGAAATGGGCAATTTTGGGATCAAGAACGCTCCGATCCACGCCAAGGTTTGGATAAAAATTGCGATCAAAAAGTTGCCCCAATGTTTCATCCGGGCTATCGTGCGCGATCATTTCATTCGTTCCAAGCATAAGATACTTCAACATCTTATCAGGCGAAACATATTCCCCCATCGCCTTTTCCAATGCATGAAAATATATCGGGATGAATTCATCCATATTGGAATCAATCAATGTGTCATCGAGATCGAGCAACAGGGTTAAGGTCATTTTTTAACCTCGAAGATGGGCGGCAATGGGTGGCACTCTCCACAACCAATTTCCGGCTTATCTACCCTTTGAGATGTTTTCTCACACCTGGCCGTAACATAGACCCTGCGCTGGAATAGATCAAATATCGAACGGGTGACATGACCGTTCAAGCGCATGTCCGTGCAGGCATTAGCGCGTAAAATTCCTGGCACAGGACATTTTTCGCAGAGATCAGTCGTATAGGGTTGCGGCGGAATGGAGGATTGCAACAAACGGCACTCTTCGGTATCTCGACCACGATGGTAATCTCCGTAAAAATGAGGGCATTCAGTTCCAGCAGGTGTTTTCATTGCATCAATCCTATCTTGTTATGAAACTGTCCCCTAGGTGGGGACAGAAAACATTCAATATCAGATTATGTGCGCGTGATAGCTAGACACGTGTCAGGTATTCACCGGTTCGGGTATCAACCTTGATGATATCGCCAACGTTGATAAAATTCGGTGACTGCACCTCAAGGCCCGTCTCACATATGACTTTTTTGGTTACACCAGTAGCTGTATCACCACGTACAGCGATTTCAGCTTCAACTACTTCCAATTCAACCGAGGTCGGCAATTCAACATCAAGAGGC
>JACNJN010000187.1 GCA_014382535.1 Candidatus Desulfolinea nitratireducens
AAGCCACGCATTTGGCGGAGGCGTTGCAGTACAGGCCAAAGGGGATGATGGTGTAGGTCTTTGGTAACAATTGTTTTAGCTATCTTTGCATTATTTGTTTCACACACCATATTGCCTTATCCCTCTCCCCTTGATCTGTGCATTTGTTCGAGGAAAGATAATTTTGAATATGAGACAGTGCAGGTTTCATTGCTTCTCTTTCTACCTGCGCTACCCGGCCAATAGCCCATAGTGTTCCAGCCCGGAAACGCGGAGCATCCTCTTCTTCTAAATCTAACAGAGAGATTAGCATTGGGAAAAACTGGCTGAATTGTGGGCAGTGATAAAGGATTTCTCCAATGAGCTCTGGTGCTCGCCAACATATCCCTCCTGACTCGTCGTTGACCAGCCAGAACAGGCGTAGTAAGTAGTTGCGGACATAATCAGGTTTGTGGCTGGCAATGACTTTGGCTGCGAGACCGGATGCTTCGATTGCACGATCACTGATTGTCGCATCTTCATCATATGAGAGTGCCGTCAACTGACTTAGGATTCCTTTCTTCTTTTCAGCGATTTCAAGAATATCTGTATAATTAACATCCGAAAGCCACTGGTGAATATCGGATAGGCTGGGTGAAGATGTGTTCATAGGAGGGGAGTGGCTAAATAGATGAGTAAAGGAACGAGACTTTCTTGCTAAGCGAGCGAGATAATGGCGCAACTCAGCATTATCTCTTCAACTGAATAGGTTTCGCTTTTGTTCGGCATCGGATAATGGATCGTAGGCCAATAAAGCACCGTTTGGTACCCAGAGTGGAGATCGCTATAGTAAGAACTCCCTTGTTTTGAATGATGGAGAACATCTTGGAAGATCCTTTCGCTGTAATAGCGTTTTTGCTTTTTTTCGGGCGTTCAATCGCTTGTTCGCTAACATCCACAAGAACAATTTCTGTGAGTGTATTGCTTGGCTGGATCACTTTCTTGCCTGGCAAACGAAACTCTCCTGAACATATCAGTGCATCTTTGACCTTGTTAATCGTGCGGCATACAGTTGCTTCACTGATGCCACAGGAATCAGCAATGTGAAATTGGGTCCGATATTCTCGCCAGTACATCAAGGTCATTAGCAGTTGATCCGCCCGGCTCAACTTTGGTGGACGACCGAAGTTTGGGCGTTCTTTTTCAAGAACAGCTAGCATCTTTGCAAAAGTTTTTGGCAGAACACCTGTCAGCCGTTTAAAGTCTGTATCTTTCCATGTTATTATATCTTCATATCTCATATGCCTATTATGGCACACTTATGCAAGAGGTCTATTATACGGAATCTGAAAAAAAGTATATAAATCTTTAAGTGATTTGAATTCTCATGATTTGCGATCCCCTTTTTATCGTATAATTTATTCAGTCTACATTAGCAACCTTTCCGGGAGGGAAATGGTCAATGTTATTATTTCACTCATTAAAAACACATCCCAATGATAGATAAAGAAAAACCCAAACTCCTGCCCCTTGGCATTGGCGGAATCATCCTATTGATATTGGTCTTTGGTGAGAATAGCCTGCCCCAATTTTGGTCTACTTCAAAATATTCTACTCCTGCCCCTGTGCATATGCCCACGAATATTCCCCCAACTAACCCAATAATTGGGAGCAGATGGAATCAATCTATTGATGACATGACAATGATATATGTGCCAGCGGGAGAATTCGAGATGGGCACCCAGGCTGACGAAGCTATGGAAGAATGCCAAAATTCATACCAGGATTGCGAACGAGACTGGTTTACACGTGAAGATCCGCCACATCATGTCTATGTCGATGCCTTCTGGATCGACGAAACCGAGGTGAACAACGCCATGTATGCCCAATGCGTAGCTTTGGGTGATTGCGGTTCGCCCTATAAAACAAATTCATATACACGTGACAGTTATTTTGGAAATAAAGAATTTGACGACTATCCCGTAATTTATATTTCCTGGGTAGACGCAAGCGCCTATTGCAAATGGGGAGGACGCCGCTTGCCAACTGAGGCCGAATGGGAGAAAGCTGCTGGTTGGGATGGGAATAAGCAAATGAAAAATATCTATCCCTGGGGCGATTCCTTTGATGGCACAAATGTTAATTTCTGTGACGAAACTTGTACCAATAGTTGGAAAAACGGGAATTATTACGATGGATTTCAGGATACTGCTCCAGTAGGTAGTTATCCAGCTGGGGTAAGCTTTTACGGTGCGCTGGATATGGCTGGGAATGCTTGGGAATGGGTGGCAGATTGGTATGCCGGCGACTACTATTCCAATTCACCATCTTCAAATCCTGTAGGACCAAAAAAAGCGTTCTCTCGGGTACTGCGCGGTGGCTCGTGGAACGATAATGCTACCTTTGTCCGAACGGCCAATCGTATGTGGTTTGATCCAGAGAGCGCCAACTTCAGCATTGGTTTTCGTTGTGCCCGTGATGCATCCCCATAATGAGACGAGAGAGTTGGATGATAATATTTTGATTATCAGTATTTCTGAATAGACTTGTTGCACCAAATGAAAAACCAAGCTTCCTGAACTCGCCTAATTACTATATTTATTCAAGGCCAGTGACAGGCATTTGTGGAGCTGGGCGCCTTTGATACTCTTTATAAGCCTTAGTCAATTCTTGTGTCTCAAGTTGCTGAATTAATTTCTGAACTTGTTTTGTGTTTTCAGAATTATTATTTTCTATTATCTGCAGCTCAATCAAACTTGTTTAGTGCGTATTTTCACTTAATTCGATTATACTTGGACAACAATGCTTCACTGTGGAGGCATGCATAATTAGTCGGAGACAATCATGGGAAAGAAATCATCAAAACTGAACAAAAGGAAAACGTCAGCATTCCGGTCTTTACCGTGGAAGAGTATTTTCCTCACTCTCACACTCGTGCCAATAATCATCGGGCTTCTTTTAATCCTTGCATGGGCATTGGATATGGAAATACTTGAGAGCCAATCTGAAGTGCAGGTTGGTCTCTTTTTTATCCTACTTGGTTTTGCTCTGTCCAACGCTCTTCAAAAACGATCCAGCCTTGCTATAGGATGGGGCGTATTAGCCATTGCGGACCTGGTTGTCCTGACCTGGCGAAGTGTTTGGGCCCAAGGAGTTGCTTTAGCGATTGGTTTGATTGGGATCATTTTTCTTGGAATTCAATTTTATAAGCAGTATCAACAAGATAAGATGGAAATTAAGAAGTAAAACCTAATATCTCATCTAAGACTTGTCTTAGATGATTTAAGACTTGTCTTAGATAAATAGCACAAAAAAATCTCTATAATGAAGCCAGGTTGCTTGTCCATTCGTGGACAACTGATCTGGTTTCTTTTGTATTTTAAAAATAATACACAAAAAGTGTATTAAAAACTAAAATGGAAGGAGGCACAGTTTGCGCAAGGCCTGATCGGGAAAACTTGTACGAAGAGTTTTTCTGTAGACCATATCAGTTACACCTTGTGGAAGTTCACATACGTTGTATTTTGTCAAATGTAATCTAAGGAGATAAAGATGAAAATTAACGAAGATTGGCTTTCGGTAAGCATCGGCTTTGCGATAATACTCATAGCCGCACTCAGTATCATTAATCCCGCGATATTCAAATTCTAGGACAAGGTTTCCAGAATAGGAGATAATATAATGACAACAACAACTGCTCAGCCCGTTGCTGTAAAGAAAAACACTACAGGCTTTATCCTTGGCCTGGCTGTTGTAATCATACTGTGCTTTGTCACACGCTATTTTTACAATATTGTAAAACCGATGACCTTGCCTGGTGGCATTCCTGGGAAAGTGCTGGAATATCCGATTTGGGCGGCGGTCGTAGGTCTGATTTTTAACTGGTTTTTCAAGGCAACCAAAGTACATGAGCGCCTGCTGCCAGGGTTCAAAACTGAACTCTTCCTGAAAGTTGGTTTGATCCTCTTAGGTGGTAAGGTCAGCTTCAAAGTCTTGGCTACTGCAGCCGGTGGCGCGGTTATCCAGGGTCTCATCATGGTCACCTGTGTGTATTTCTTCTCCTGGTGGTTGGCCGGTAAATTTGGTCTCCCCGACACCTTGAGAGCTGTGATGTCTACAGCGGTGTCTATATGTGGTGTCTCTGCAGCTATCGCCAGTGCCGGTGCTGTTTTGGCAAAGAAGGAAGAGATTACCTATGTAACAGCATTAGTAATCGTGACTGCCTTGCCGTTGATGGTGATCGCGCCGATGCTTGCTAAGGCCATGAATTTGCCAGATGCGGTTGCGGGCGCCTGGTTTGGTGGCAATGTTGATACGACTGCTGCTGTCGTAGGCGCGGGTACGATTTATGGTGAAACAGCCGAGCAAATTGCCAGTATCGTTAAACAAACCCAGAACGCTTTGATCGGTGTTGTGGCATTCTTCCTTGCGTATTACTTCGTGAAAAAAGAAGGTGGGGAGAAACCCAGCTTTGCGATCATTTGGCAGCGCTTCCCCAAGTTCGTTTTGGGCTTTATGATCGCCTCCCTGCTCTTCACCTTTGGCTTCATCACTAAAGATAACGATTCGTATGCGCTCGTCCAGAATTTAAAGGCTTGGTTCTTCTGCGCGGCCTTTGTCTGCATGGGTCTCGAGCTCTCTGTTGCAGAGTTCAAGAAAATGGGTTGGGCTCCGGTGACCGTATATTTGATCGTAACGGTCTTCAATACTATCCTGGCTTTGGGTGTTTCCTGGCTGATCTTCGGCTGGCTATTCCCAGCAAGCTTCTAAACAAAGCCTATTACATTATTTGAGCGTTTGAAATGTTGTGGAGGAGAAAGTGATACTTAAACCACTTTCTCCTCTATATTCTAGAATTACAAGCGCTCACAAGGAGAAAGATAATATGACAGAGGACTCAAAAACTCCTTTGCTAGATCAACTTGAAGAAGGGCCCTGGCCGAGCTTTGTAACGGAGATGAAACGGGCCGGCGAAAAGAATGAAATGGCCAAAGACTTGTTGCATCAGCTTGAAAAGTCCTATAAAAATAAAATTGGTTACTGGAAACATGGTGGTATCGTCGGCGTGAGAGGCTATGGCGGTGGCGTGATCGGTAGATACACTGAATTGCCCGAAGAATTCCCTGCTATCGCAGAATTCCACACTTTCCGAGTCAATCATCCTTCCGGGTGGTTCTATACAACAGACAAATTGCGGCAGCTTTGCGATGTGTGGGATAAACATGGCAGCGGGCTGACCAATATGCACGGTGCCACTGGAGATATCATCTTGCTTGGCGCCCCTACAGATGCCTTGCAACCCTGCTTTGATGATTTGGCGGAAATTGATTTTGACTTGGGTGGCTCCGGCAGTGATATGCGAACGCCATCGTGCTGTGTCGGCCCAGGTCGTTGCGAATTTGCCTGCGTTGATACTCTGGACTTGCTCCACGATATAACCAATGAGTTCCAGGATGAACTGCATCGGCCGATGTTCCCTTATAAATCAAAGATCAAGATTTCCGGTTGTGCGAACGATTGCGTAGCTTCTGTTGCCCGGTCAGATTTTTCGGTTATTGGCACCTGGCGTGATGAGATTCGCATGGATCCTGATGAAGTTGCCAACTATGCTGATGGAAACATGGATATCCAGGCTGAAGTTGTGGATTTATGCCCGACAGGTTGTATAAAATGGGAAGCTGAAACCAAGACTCTGACCATCGATAATGGCGAATGCAACCGCTGCATGCACTGTATCAATCTGATGCCCAAGGCGCTTCGACCTGGTAAAGATCAAGGTGCGACGATCCTCGTCGGAGGGAAAGCTCCCATTGTTCATGGGGCATTGATGGCTTGGGTGATCGTTCCCTTTATGAAGATGGAACCCCCATATGATGATTTCAAGGATTTCATCCGCACAGCTTGGGAATGGTGGGATGAGAACGGCAAGATGCGTGAACGGATTGGCGAATTAATCAACCGCCTGGGAATGCGTGCATTCCTGAAGGCAATGGATTTGCCTCCTGTGCCTCAAATGATCAGTGCACCGCGTGCGAATCCCTATTACTTCTGGGATCCTGAGGAGGTGAAATAATGACCAGAACTGACTTCGGACCTCCAAATTATAAAGAAATGCTTCCACCCGTTATCAAAGAAAACTACGGGAAGTGGAAGTATCATGAAAGAGTCAAACCAGGCGTGCTATTGCATGTCGGAGAATCTGGTGATGAGCTATATACCGTTCGCGTTGGTTCGGGACGATTGGTGAGCACGGACTGGATCCGTGATATTTGCGGGATTGCCGAGAAATTTTGTGGTGGGCATCTTCGCTTTACCAGCCGACATAACCTGGAATTCCTAGTGTCTGAAAAAGAAAAGCTTGAGCCTCTGATTGCACATCTGAAAGAAGAAGGCTATGCAGTTGGAGGAACCGGCCACTCAATTAGCAATCCAGTTCACACGCAGGGCTGGATCCACTGCCACACGCCCGCAACTGATGCTTCGGGTATTGTCAAAGCAGTCATGGATGATCTCTTCGAGTATTTCACAGATTGGAAAATGCCGGCTCATTGCCGAGTTTCACTGGCCTGCTGCCTCAATATGTGCGGTGCCGTGCATTGCTCAGATATCGCGATTTTGGGCATCCACCGCAAACCTCCTACGATTGACCATGATATCGTGCGATCAAAATGTGAAATCCCCAATGTGATCGCAGCTTGCCCGACAGGTGCTATTCGCCCTGACCCCAAGGCAAAGTCGCTTACAGTGACTGACGAGAAATGTATGTACTGTGGCAATTGCTATACCATGTGCCCGGGTATGCCAGTCGCTGATCCGGTTGGAGACGGAATATCCATTTGGGTGGGGGGCAAAATCTCAAGTGCACGTACGCCACCGAAATTCTCCCGTCTGGCGATCCCATTCTTGCCCAATAATCCACCTCGCTGGCCTGAAGTGACCGATGCGGTGCGCAATATTCTCGAAACCTGGGCATCCCACGCTAACAAGCATGAGCGCATGGGTGAATGGATTGAACGTGTTGGTTGGGAGCGTTTCTTCAGCCTAACGGGCATCCCCTTCTCTGTCCAACTCATTGATGATTTCACTCTGGCTTCAGATACCTATCGATCAACACCCGCCTTCAAGTGGTAAAGAGGTGATTTATGAGTGACGAAGTGACTGCGGAACTGAAAGACCAGATTTTTGAGTTTTTCAAGAAAAAAGGGAAGATGATGACCTATCGTGACATAGCCAAAGGTCTTGGTATTGATAAGAAAATAGCCAAGAAAGCCCTCATTGAATTGGTCAAC
Organism: Candidatus Desulfolinea nitratireducens; assembly: GCA_014382535.1. Taxonomy (GTDB): domain Bacteria; phylum Chloroflexota; class Anaerolineae; order Anaerolineales; family Villigracilaceae; genus Desulfolinea; species Desulfolinea nitratireducens. The sequence goes on from JACNJN010000187.1 coordinate 7,248, forward strand.
GCTGAAATATTGGAGTTCACATCTTTTGGTGGAGCTACTTTTATCAAAATCCCTGACGCATAAACGTACCAAAGCATTTAAACACACATTACAGGAAAGCTAAAAGCTATTAGGTTTAGGAGGTAGCATTATGCCCATGATTGATTTGGATGGTGTCCAATTAGAAGTTGACGAAGACGGCTTCATCGAAAATCCTGATGAATGGAGCGAAAAGTTGGCAGCCGCAATTGCCAAGACTGAGGAAGTTGAAGAACTTTCTGAAGATCACTGGAAAATTGTCAACTATTTGCGAGATTACTATAAGAAATTTGGTATCGCTCCAATGATTCGTAAGCTTTGCAAGGAGACCGGGTACGATCTCAAAACGATCTATGAGATGTTCCCAAGCGGTCCGGCAAAAGGTGCCTGCAAGATCGCAGGTTTGCCCAAACCAACTGGATGTGTCTAGTTACTCTCTGCACAAAACTGTAATATCAAAGTCAAAGTCCAGGGATAGGGGGGGAGTAGATGTGCATCAAAAGCCATCTTCTCTATTCTCCACCCCTATCCCTTGTCGTTTACGTTGAGGATCTATGAGTACAAGCGATATTTTGTGGACACTGCTTTCGTTATTCTTCATTGGATTGGCATACTTTGCAACATTCGCTTTCGTTGCAGGTTTGCTATGGAGGCTGTACGGCTACTTGCGTACACCTATGCCATTGCCACATTCGTTGACACCAGCGCCAAAAACAGAAGGGGGCGCCGTTCTGAGGGTTCTTGGCGATGTAACTCTTTTTCCAAATTTATTCAAAGCTGATAAATGGCTGTGGGCTGGTGCCTGGATTTTTCACGCCGCCTTGGTTTCAGTCCTGTTTCGTCACCTGCGTTATTTTACCTACCCTGTGCCGGGCATCGTTCTGTATATGGAACCTGTAGCGCTGTTTTTCGGCATCTTGTTTGGGGTTGCGGCCTTGTTCCTGTTCTGGAGACGATTGGGCTTGCCGCGTACTCTCTATATCTCCAACATTCCCGATTATTTCATCTTGGTGTTGCTTGGACTGGTTGCTGCTACAGGACTGATGGTGAGCTACTGGATGCACGTCAATATCGTCGATGTGAAGAGCTTCATTCTGGGATTGATGACATTCCGTCTGGTCGAAGTGCCTCGCCATCCCTTATTCCTTTTGCATTTATTCTTTATTCTGGTCCTAATGATTTACTTCCCCTTCAGCAAATTAATGCACGCTGGCGGGATTATCTTCAGCCCGTCACGGCATCAACCATTCCAGGTACAGGTACGTGGCAAAAGATACAAGAATCCTGTTGAACGCTACTAAGCTACTGGTCTAGAGAAAACCCATGGCAAAATTTGACGAGACCCCCATCATCAAGGATCCCGCGGTAAAAGGTGAACTTCGTCCGCCCAAGATCCGCGAACACGCTTCTGCGGAAGTGAAATGTCATCCCAGTAAGCCAAAGGATACAGCAGCGATAAACTTGCCCTCGGAACTTGTACCGGATTGGCAGGAGCGGGCAATTGCCAGATTTGGTGAATTGCTGGATAAAAACCAGGCTTTGCGTGTGTATATGGATGCCTGCGTGCGTTGTGGGGCCTGCACCGATAAATGCCAATTCTTCCTGGGGACGGGCGACCCTCAGAATTTCCCGGTCGCCCGTGCAGAACTGATGCGCAAAGTCTATAGACGCTATTTCACACCTGCGGGTCTCGTTCCAGGTCTGGGAGATGCTGCTGATTTCGATGAGGAAATGCTCCAGAAGTGGTACACCTACTTCTATCAGTGTTCGGAATGCCGGCGTTGCTCGGTCTTCTGCCCTTACGGGATCGATACAGCCGAGATAACGGCAGCAGCCCGCGAGATCATGGCTTCGATCGGTATCTCCACGAAATATGTCACAGAGGTTGTTGCCAAGGTTTATGAAACGGGTAACAACCTGGGCATCCCTCCCTTAGCCTGGATCGATAACAGCGAATTTCTCGCAGAAGATATGGAGGAGATAACAGGTTTACCGATCCAGTTCCCGGTGGATGAGGAGGGGGCAGATATTTTACTTATTCCCCCTTCCGCAGATAATTTTGCCAATACAGATACGATGATCGGCTATGGCAAATTATTTCACTTTCTCGGAGTCAGTTGGACGACAAGTACATACTGCAATGAGGCGGGTAATTTTGGCCTTTTCCTGAATTTTGAAAATCTTCAGAAGGTTAATCAGCGAATGCTTGAAGCTGGTCGACAATTAGGTGCCAAGACAATTATCTGGGGGGAATGCGGACATGCCTGGCGAGCTGGAATCCTAACTCCTACTTTAAGTGGGTCAATGGATGACTTTGATCCCCCATATCCTTATCATATTAGCCAATATATCGTCGATATGTTTCGCAAGGGAGCCTTTGAAGGGCATATTGATAAATCAGCCAATGATGAATTCCTGGTGACCTACCATGACCCCTGTAACTCAGCCCGTGCCGGAAATTTGCTCGACGAGCCCCGCGAGATCATTCGCAATACATGTAATCGCTTTGTAGAAATGCCGAGAAATACGATTCGAGAAAATACATTTTGTTGTGGCGCTGGTGGGGGGTTGTTAACCGACGAGTTGATGCCAATACGAATGGCGGGCGGAAAGCCGCGTGCAGAGGCAGTCAAATATACACAAGCTAACTACCTTGCCACAGTTTGCGCAATTTGCAAAGCACAATTGCCTGAGCTAATGAAGTATTGGGAAGTTCCCGTTCAGGTAGGTGGCGTAATCGATTTATTAGCAAATTCTCTGAAGCTGAAGTAGGAGACACTTATGCGTAAAGTAGCTTTGTCTCTTGTCACACTTGGAATTCTCATCCTCAGCATTGCCTTTTACCCACAATATGTGGAAAAGCCGGTCAAGGATGGGGAAGGGCCGCTGGCGGTTTATCTTGACCCGAGCCTGCCAGCCCCCGAGTACCATAGCCCCTTGGACTGGTGGCAAGCCAATCACAAGGATATTGTCAATCGCGGCGATCTGGTTAAGGCCGATTGCCTGCAATGTCATGATCCTGTCACTTCCTGCAATAATTGCCATGCCTACGTTGGCGTGGACGCAATCCTCCTGGCACCTTAACAGGTGAGCGACACTATGAAAACCATACCTGATCCAACGCCTAAACCATCTGTCTTTACCAGCCGCCGCCAGTTCATTCAGCTTGGACTGGCTACTGTAAGTGCGGCCTGGCTGGGAACCTGGTTGCAGGTGCGCCTGTTTCCTCAGACAAATACAATCCAGGAAGCCAAACCAGTCTCGTTCCCGCTGTCCGAACTGCCCGTAGGCGGGACGAAAACCATCACCTATGGTGGTGTGTCAGTTGTGGTCTTACGAACAAGGGAAAGCCTGCGGGCGTTTTCGCTGGTTTGTACACACTTGGGATGTCTCGTAGCGTGGGAGAAAGATAAAAAAGAATTCTATTGTCCCTGTCATGATGGTCGTTTCGATGAATTTGGTGATGTGCTTGCCGGCCCCCCACCCATCCCGTTGGAACAGTTCCCCATAAGCGTCGAAGGCGAGATGGTTACTGTAGGTGAGATTTGAGACCGGAGACTGAAATGAAACGAATCTTGATTCTTCTTGGCTCATTGCTTCTTGTCATAGAGTTGTTTATGGTGTTGTTCCTTGTCTCAACGGTGCAGGCTTTGCCAGAATACTCTGCACAAACAGGTGAACCGTGTTTCAGTTGTCACGTCAGCCCTTCAGGTGGTGGCCCGCGCGGGCCGCGTGGACAGGCTTGGGTGGCCTCCGAAAAACCTGGCTACGTACCGGATACGCTGCAGGCACTGGAGTTGCTGGGCGTCGAATTGACGGTAGATCCGGCCTATTTCACGGTAACAGACCTCGAGGTCCAAAAAGCCGAAGCGCTCAAGACTATTTCCGAGCATGGACAGCCTCTATACCGTTGGTTAAGTGGATACGATGGAAATTAGTCTACATCCGTTGATTGGTAAAGGATAGCCTGCATGGAAAATTCCCAATCCCAGACCCAGAAATCAAAATTATCCCGCCGAGATTTCCTTAAGATCGGGGCCGCAACTGTAGTCGCTGGTGCGGGTGTTAGTGTCGTGCAATCTGCTAAAAAGCCAGTTGTTACTCAGAGTGGTTCTTTGGAAGAAGCCATTATCAAAACGACCTGTGCGCTATGCCCCTCAGGCTGCGGATTGGACGTACGTGTAGTGAATGGTAAAGCCGTGAAAGTTGAAGGCAACCCGCTACATCCGCTCAATCAGGGTGTCTGTTGTCTAAAAGGGCAAACTGCCTTGGAAGTGCTCTATAGCCCGGAACGAATCAAACATCCGCGCATCCAGACCGGTGCGCGTGGCTCAGGTGATTGGAAAGAAATCTCCTGGGATGAGGCGCTTGACTTGGTAGTGGATAAGCTTGCGGAATTACGCGAGGACGGGAAATCGCACAGTGTGGCACTTATGCACGGAGAACTACGCGGACAGATGCGTCAGGTGGTCAACCGTTTCATGCGTGCTTATGGCTCACCAAATGTGATCTCGCGCGAAAGCCTGGGGGAGGGCACTGCCCGCCTGGCAATGTGGCTTTCGCAGGGTGTGAACACGATCCCGGTTTATGACATCAATAATGCCAATTATGTACTCACCTTTGGTGGAAACCTGCTCGAATCCAGTCGTAACCTGATCGGCTATTTGAGCGCTACAGCCTTTATGCGCCGCGGACGCCCACAGCGCGGCAAGTTGGTGGCAGTTCACCCGCGCCTTTCGTTGACTGGTATCAAGGCCGACGAATGGGTGCCGATCCGGCCCGGCACATATGGCGCTCTGGCCTTGGGCATGGCGAGTGTCATCATCAACAGCAAGTTGTACGATGAAGATTTTGTGCGCGATTTTACCTATGGCTTCGAAGACTTCGAAGATGCAGAAAGTAATTCGCATCAAGGCTTCAAGTCTCTGGTGCTCGAATCCTACACGCTTGACAGAGTTTCAGCCATCACGGGGGTGCCAACAGATGTCATCGCCCGCGTGGCAGGCGAGTTTGCAACCAACCGGCCTGCTGTGGCTGTATTGCCCACCGAACCGGGCGAGCTCTCGAGCGGCAATGCACTCCATACTGCGCTGGCGGTACATGCGCTGAATGCGCTGGTTGGTTCGATTGATGCGCAGGGTGGCGTCATCCTTCAGCGCTTCCCGGAATTGACTGAGTGGCCTGCCTACGCCCTCGACAGCGATGCCAGAAAGGGTGAAAAGCAGGAACGCCTTGACGGGGCTGGTACACAATTCCCTTTGGCGATTTCAGCTTACCAGAACGTACCGGAAAGAATCCTAAAGGGAAAGCCTTATCCAATTGAAGCGCTTTTCCTGCTGAACGACAACCCGGTTTACGATGTGCCCAACGGCGGGCAGAGTGTGGAAGCGCTGATGAAGGTACCCTTCGTGGTTAGTTTTGCTTCCACCTTGGATGAAAGCGCCGCGCACGCTGATTTAATCCTGCCTGCCAGCACTTTTATGGAAGTTTGGGGTGATGATTATCTGGAAGGCACGGGTTACCCCGGTATTTCCCTGCGCCGTCCAGTGGTTGAGCCTGTTCACGACACGCGTGCTCCCGGGGATGTGCTGCTTGATTTGGCACAACGTTTGGGGGGATCTGTAGGAAAGGCCTTCCCTTGGAACTCCTATAAGGAACTGATCGAAGACCGTCTCTCCACGCTGGATTGGGAGAAGCTGGAGGCCAATGGAAATTGGTCTGAATTGGTGTACTTCAACGCGGAACCTGGCAGCCCAGCCTGGAATGATGTGGTCGGACGTGACCGCCTGAACGCGCCCAAAGATGGACGCTTCGACTTCTTCTCCCGTGAACTCTTTGCCACGCTCGCCCCGGACTCCGATTTATCTTGCTTGCCACACTTCGAGATTCCCACCACCCTGACAGACAGTACCGCAGATTCCATCGAATACCCATTCCTGCTAGTCACGCAGCCGCTGATCACGCAATCCCAGCAGTGGCAGGGCATTGTCCCAACTTTGCAGGAGAGTTACGGCCTGCAAGGAAACGTCAAATGGGATAGCTGGGTGGAGGTTAGTCAGAAAGCTGCCGAAGCCTTGCATTTAGAAGACGGGGAACGCGTCTGGGTGGAATCGCCGATTAATCGGGTGCAAGCCACGGTCCGCGTATATGCGGGCATTTGGCCGAACGCGGTCTACCTGCCGCCCGGGCAGGGACATCATACCTTTGTACGTTGGGGTCGCAAATCCAAAGAAAATTCTATTGTTGGGGCTAACCCCAATATGCTAACTAAGTTTGATAGCGAACCGCTGACGGGTCTGGCTGTTGCCGGCCCTGCCCGCGTCCGAATTTATCCGGTTTGAGTGGAACTTTATTCTGGAGGTAGCACATGCTCCGTTGGGGAATGGTAATTGATCTCGATAAATGCTTTGCCTGCCAGAGCTGCACCGCAGCCTGTCGCATGGAAAACAATACGCCTGTCGCCGGTAAAGATCAGGCCGATATGGGACGCGCTATCCTGTGGAACGAGGTATTACCTTTTGTGGAAGGTGAGTATCCGAACGTGCATACTACGATCTTGCCGCGTCCCTGTATGCACTGTGATGAGCCAAGCTGTGTGAAAGTCTGTCCGGTGCAGGCGACCTTTATGAACGAAGAGGGCACTGTGCTGGTGAATTATGACCGCTGTATCGGCTGTCGTATGTGCACGGTGGCCTGCCCATATGCTGTGCGTTATTTTAACTGGTATGCCCCAGAATGGCCGGATGCACTAAAGGAACATTTGAATCCTGATCCTGAAGTGGCGCCGCGTCCCAAAGGTGTGGTCGAAAAATGTACATTCTGTGTACAGCGCCTGCGTAAGGCGCGCGAAGAAGCCGAGGCTGAAGGCCGTACCTTCAACGCAACGGACTACACTCCGGCCTGCGTGGAAACCTGTACAGGACGAGCCCGCTACTTTGGCGACCTGAATGACCCCAACAGCCTGGTGTCCAAGCTGTCGCACAGCCCGCGTGCCTTCCGGATGTTCGAAGAATTGGGGACTCATCCGAAGGTCTATTACTTAAAACAAGGGTGATGGCAATGGAACCAAAGAATCAACACACACAAACGATCCTTGCTCCCATACGAAAAGTTTCCAAAGGAGACTACCTTCTATGGGGCGCGTTAACTGCGTTGCTGCTATCTGGTCTGGTTGCATGGATCTGGCAATATATTGAAGGTCTTGGCATTACAGGGATGAATCGTCCGGTTTACTGGGGCGTGTACATCACCAATTTTGTTTTCTTCATTGGCCTGGCACACTCAGGCACTTTTATCTCGGCCATCCTGCGCATAGCTGGTCAGAGTTGGCGTGCCCCGCTGACCCGCGCTGCTGAAGCGATCACGCTTTTCAGCCTGCCTTTCGGCGCCGGCTCAATCATCATCGATATGGGCCGCCCAGAACGATTACTCAATCTTGTGTTTTACGGCCGTTATCAATCACCGATCTTGTGGGATGTCACTGCTGTCAGTCTTTACTTGCTTTCCAGCGTTGTCTTTTTCTATCTTTCGCTACTTCCGGACATTGCCATGTGCCGCGACCGCTTGACGAATGTCCCGCATTGGCAGCACCGTATGTACGAGATCCTTGCCTTGGGATGGAACCATGATTCTGAACAGTACCACCGACTTGAGAAGGTGCTGGATGGTATGGCTGTTTTCATGACCATGCTAGTTGTCACAGTACACACTGTCGTTTCTTGGCTCTTTGGCATGACGGTACAACCTGGCTGGCATACGGCTTTAATCGGGCCGTTCTTCCTTCTCGGCGCAATCCTTTCTGGAACGGCAGCAGTTGTCATTGTTCTGGCGCTGTTGCGTAAAGCCTATCGCTTGGAAAAAGTTTTGCATAATGGGCTCTTCAATTCACTGCGCAAACTTTTGATCACCTTTGTCCTCGGATGGCTGTATATGATGATTGCTGAATACCTGACCATTGGCTACAGCAATATGACCGAGGAGATGGTCGTCCTGACCGATAAATTCAGCGGTACTTATGCGACGATGTTTTGGAGCATGACCGTTTTCGTGTTTGTTATTCCCTTGCTAATCTTTATCTTCAAAGGCAAGAACAGTGTCGGCTGGATGGTGTTTGCATCCGTACTGATCAATATCGGTATGTGGATGGAACGCTATATCGTCATCATCCCGACCGAGATTAGCCCGCGTATGTTGCACGTAATGGGGCAGGGAAGTTACCTGCCTGCCTTGCCCGAGATACTGATCACGATAGCCTGTTTTGCTGGATTGATTCTGCTGTATGCGGTTTTCACTCGTTTCTTTCCGATTATCCCTATTTGGGAAACAGCAGAGGAACTCCCCGGTCACGCCCATTCCACGAAAACGTCGCCAGCGCCCAGCTCGGCATCTAGCGATTAACGCACTCAGGAGCTTTACATGGATATTGGCGCTTTAGTTCACGCATTTTTCGATAACGCTGGTCCTGGTAGCGTTCTTTTCATCTTGATAGTTGGTGGTGCCTGCATTTTTTATTATTTTCTAACTCGCTGGATCGTAGCGACTGAAAAACGGGATGAACCGACTACTCCAGAAGAACAACCGGAGAGCATGGACGCATGAAACGACGAATCTTGATTCCCACTCTGATCTTTCTCGCAGTATTGACGCTGGCTGCCTCTTCAGCTTCCTCCTCTTCCCGCACCCATGGCTTGCCAGCCGGAACCGAAGGACAAACCCTTGTCTCCGGCAATTACTGTATTTCTTGTCACCTGGCGGATGACCAGCGTCTCACCACCGTCACCGAATGGAAAGGTGGTATTGGCCGCGAAGTCAACAGCCCTTGCCCGGCAGCAACAGTCATCCATGAAGAGTTGTACTACACCGAACGATTGCTGCTCATGATCGACCGTGCTCAGGAGGCAGTCGGTACTCTGCCTAAAAAAACGCAATCCCGTTTGGATAACTATACTCAGCGCTACAGCCGTATGCTGGATACCCCTGTCACCAGCCTAGATGCCTTTGTCAGCGAGGCACAGACCACACGTTATCAGATGAACAAAGCTTATGCCGTCTTGAACCAGATGGCGGAAGCTGCAAAACAACGCACGGTGCTTCTCTATGCTGCTATTGTCACGTTGATTCTGCTCGGCTCACTAGCCTGGGGCCTCTACAACACACATGCTGTTCGTGCGGGGACAGTTAGTAAATCTTGGGCCACATTTTGGCGAGTTGTGCTTGTATTGGCTGTGCTAATCTTCTTTGCCCTGCCTATTTTCCGCATACCAGAGGTTGAGGTGATGGAAACCACAGAAGAGCAGCAGGACGCGCAAGCCACGCTTGACGTTGCCCAGCGAGCGGCCAATGCCGCTGACCGTGCTCAAGCACGCGCTTGGATGCTGGCTCGTGTGGGAACGGCTTGGAGTCAATTGGATACCGCAGAGGCAGAGACTCTGCTGGAAGAATCCCTTCTAGCTCTGGAAATAGCCCGAAAAAATGGAACAGCACTTTGGGGACAGAGTTTGATGGTGCAAGAGGCCACGGCTGGGCAAAAAGTAGAGATGGAAGCAGCTGATCTGATTGCCGCTGATTTGAATGCCGCTCGTGGTCGAACCTGGGCTTTGCCGCTTATTGCCCTAGAATGGAATGAAATTGATTTAGGGCGTGCAGTTTCGATTTTGAATGCGGAGCAGGAAAATCTTGAAAGTCAGCAAGGTCTCTATCGCGATTTGCAATTACGCGGACTGGCTTTGGCCTGGGCAAAAGTAGATTCGGCTAGGGCTGCTCCAACCGCCGCACAAATTGACGATCCAGCACTACGCACTTGGACCTACCGCGAACTGGCAGCTCTTACTAACAATCAAACCCTCTTTGGCCATGCCGCTGAAGCAGCCCGTGAAATCGAAGACCCCGTTCAACGTGCGTATTCTCTGCGTGAAATTGGCCTGGCTTCTGGTCAGAACGCTCTATTCGACGAAGCCCTTGCTGCACTTAATTCTGTAAAAGGTGCGGCGCTTGCCTATGCTTTGAGCGATCTTGCTGTCTCTTCTGGCGATACAACGCTGATTGAGAAGATTGATCTTGCGTATCCCGATGCGCGTGTCAGCGCACTACTTCGTCTGGGAGAATACAGTTCTGCCTTGGAGACCGCCGCAGATATTGCTGATCCCTATGAGCAAGCTCGTGCCCAGGCTACCATCGCTGTAGCTTGGAAAAATGCAGACGTCGCTGTCCGGGCGGCGAAGTCGCTATATCGCGACCTGGCCTTGCGTGATGTTATCCGAAAAACGGGAGATGCAGCATTGGTCGACTCCATTTCATCCACTTACTATAAAGTTCAGGCACTGACCGCGCTCGATGAATACGAAGCCGCAAGCCAGATGGCTGGCAATCTGGGCGATTCCTATCCGCTGGTTGAATTGGCTCTAGCTATGGCGGATCAAGACCCGCAGGCTGCATTAGCCTTGATCGATGAAATGAGCCGTGAAGCGGACAAGGCCATCGTCTTACGTGCTGTAACTGCGGCCTCGCACGATAAGGAACTGATTGAACGAGCGCAAGGCATGGCACTGGCCGCACGTGTACGCGGTGACTCACTTGCTCCAATCCAGGCCTTGCTTGATTTGGCAGATGCGCTTTGGGCGTTGGACACAACCAGTGCAGAAGCCGTTCTTGTCCAGGCTTGCGAAGCAACGCAACTGATTTCTACAAAATAAACGAACAACTCCAATAAGGAACCTGAACACAATGGACAGTATCGCAATCACTCGCATTATTGCAATCGTCGGTTTGGCACTTTGTTTGCTGGGGATACTCCTGCGACTCAAAACCATTATGAACCGGCCCTTCAAAAAGGACTTGTCACGTGAGCGTGGCTTGACGGGGCGAGGCCTTTTGTTTGCCTTCACACTGGGGATGGCCCCTTGGGAGAAGGAATCCACGCGTATCCACTGGATATCCTATATGCGCGGCATCTTCTTCCATGTCGGGATATTCACAGCATTCGGAGTGCTGTTGGTTAGCCCCTGGCTGGAAATCTTACCGAATTGGCTCATCTGGTTGGGGGTAGTAATTACAGGGTTTGGCGCACTCTTCGGGTTTGCTGGCATTTTCATGCGCCTTTCGGGACCTAACGAGCGCGTCTTAAGTGTCCCGGATGATTATGTCTCGGTCTTTCTCTCATCGTTTTTTATTGCATTGGGGTTTGCGACCCTGCTTTGGCCCTCGGCTCTACCCGTTTTCTATGTAGTGACGGGGATTGTGGGCGTCTACATCCCACTCGGTAAAATCCGCCACTGCGTTTACTTCTTCTTCTCAAAATTCTTTTTCGGAAAGGGTTTTGGACACCGGGGTGTGATTGGACAATCAAAAGGAAAATACGCGGAATAGAGGTATAGCATGACCAACGAAAAATTCACTGACAAACGCTTCAATCTTACGGACGAAAAAAAATCTCTCGCTATAGACGTTTTGCGTCAGCGCCTAAACCGCCAACTGGAAGCCTCGTTGGAAGTGTGTGTGCGCTGCGGCGTCTGTGCCGATTCTTGCCATTATTATGTTTCGAATCCCAAACCGGAGCATGTTCCAGCGTATCGCGCCGAACAGCTGAGAAAAGTTTATCGCAAGCTCTTTGATCCAGTAGGCAAAGCAGCTCCCGGCTGGGTAGGCGCCGCAGAACTTGATCAGGAAATGGTCGACGAGTTGATTATGACAGCTTTTGGTTCCTGCACCATGTGCGGACGTTGCGTCATCAACTGCCCGATGGGTGTGGACACGCGTCACATTGTTCGCACCGCCCGCGCCATGCTGACGGCCATTGATATGACGCCCGGGGGACTCAAAGCTACGGTTAACGTCCACCTCGAAAAAGGCAACAACATGGGCGTCAACGAAGAAGACTATGTTGAAACCGTTGAGTGGATGTTAGAGGAACTCCAGGCTGAACTGGGTGATCCTAGTATAACCATCCCATTTAACAAAAAAAATGCGCGTGTGGTTTATACCTTCAATCCGCGCGAGATTAAGTATTTCCCCTATCTCATCCAGGCCGCGGCCAAGATTTTTAACGCCGCAGGTGAAGATTGGACTCTTAGCACTGAAAGCTGGGATGCCACCAACTATGGCCTATTCTCAGGTGATGATGCTGCCGCTGCCCAGATGGCTAGCAACCTGGAGGGGGCAGTCAATCATCTGGGTGCTGAAACGCTGGTTATGGCTGAATGCGGACATGGTTACCGTTCTCAACGTTGGGAGGCCGAAAACTGGATTGGACATAGCTACCCCTTTGAAGTTATCAGTTTTGTTGAACTCCAGGCGCAGTATATTAAAGAAGGTCGCTTGAAGCTTGATCCAACGCGCAACCAGAAGCGGGTTACCTTTCACGATCCCTGTAACCAGGCGCGCAATGGCGGCATTGTGGATGAGCCGCGTTATATCCTGCGTAATGTGGTCACAGACTTTGTCGAGATGACGCCGCATGGTGTAGAAAACTACTGTTGCGGCGGCGGTGGCGGGATGCTCTCCATGACCGAATTTTCCAATGCTCGTAAAGAGGCTGGGAAAGCCAAAGCCGACCAGATTTCAGCGACAGGTGCGGAGATCGTTGCCACCTCCTGCCATAACTGTCTCGACCAATTGGATGAGATCAAGCGCCATTACAAGCTCAAGGTCAAGATCCAAAACTTGAGCGAATTGGTTGCCAACGCAATTGTATGGCCGACCCCTCCGGAAGCCGAAGAAGAAAAAACTGAAGAAAAAGAATAAAGAAGAAAATCAGGAGATAATTAATGTCAGCAGAATATGCAGGCAAAAAAGTTTTGATTGTCGCAACATTTGGTTCTGATAACCCCGAGCGCTGTCCGGGCCCGTTCGTATTTGCTGGGGAAGCGGTGAAAGCTGGTGCAGAAGCTGAGATACACTTTGTGTTGCAAGCGCCGAAGATTTTGAAAGAGGGCGTTGCGGAAGCTTTGCATTCCAAGGAAGGCGGACGGACAATCCGTGAATTCATCGATGATGCGTTGGCTCTGGGTGTCAAGTTCTTTGTCTGTGACACAGCCCTCGCGCTCTGTGATATGACCTCGGAGGATCTCATTGAAGAGATCGAGACTTTGGTGGGACCCAGTTTTTTGATTAAACGAGGATTCGAGTCTGATCTGTCATTTACATTCTAAAAATATTGTTTTATCTGGAGGCACCATGTTCATTGTAGAAATCGATATTGAGAAATGCGAAGCTTGCGGCGACTGCGTTGAGAACTGCCCTGAGCAGATGATCGCAATGGTTGAAGAAGACGGTAAAAAATACGCCATGTTTACAGGTGACCCTGATGTTTGCAGTGGGTGCTTATCCTGTGAGGCCTCCTGCGAGAAAGATGCAGTAACGGTTACAGAATACTAAATTCATTCAGTATTCCACCTGTAGAGGGTGGTAGCCTGATATAGATATTTGATGTCTAACCAAGAATGCCTTGCGCCTCGCTTAGTTATTGCGGCCCCTCAGGGGCAAAGCGGGAAAACTACAGTAACACTGGGGCTGTGTGCGGCATTTAAGGCACGTAATCTTATTGTACAACCTTACAAAAAGGGGCCTGATTATATTGATCCATCCTGGTTGAGTGAGGCAGCCGGAAACCCCTGCCGTACTCTGGATCCGTTTTTCTATGAGCAGCCCGAAGCACTTCTTCGGGCCTTTGTGTACTCTGTAGGCGGGGCGGATATCAGCCTGATTGAAGGCAATCACGGTCTATTTGATTCTTTCGATGAAATGGGAGAGTTCAGCACGGCCGCAGTTGCTCGTACATTGGATGCGCCCATCCTGCTAGTGGTTAGCGCAACACGGATTGGGCGCAGTGTGGCCGCAATCGTACATGGTTGCCAGACCTTCGAGCCGGGCACAAATATTGCGGGTGTTGTACTCAACAATGTTGCCCGCAGCCGCCATGAAGCACGCTTACGTCAGGCGATTGAAAATCATTGTGACATCCCAGTAGTTGGCGCGATACCTAGAAATAAAAGTTTAACCATTCCGGATCGTCATCTAGGATTAATCCCACGTGCGGAGGAAGATGCGAATCTCTCCGCCATCATGGCTTGCCAGCAGACCATTGAACATTACCTTGACTTAGACACAGTTCTGGATATTGCCCGTACCGCTCCTGCCATTTCCGTGCCAGACCAGAATCAAGCTGCAGATCAGGTTACCCAATCCCCGCACGTCAAGATTGGGGTTTTGCGAGACAGAGCTTTTACTTTCTATTATCCTGCCAGTCTAGAAGCGTTGGAAGACGCAGACGCTGACCTAGTCTTCATCAATGCCTTGCATGACACAGACATGCCCTTGATAGATGCTCTCTACATTGGCGGTGGTTTCCCTGAGATATTCATGGATGAATTATCTGCAAATGTTCATCTTCGTACGGCAATCCGCCAGGCAATTGAAGACGACCTGCCTGTCTACGCGGAATGTGGCGGATTGATGTACCTCTCTCAGCGTATCATTTGGGGTGAAAAATCTGCTGAGATGGTCGGTGCGTTGCCTTGCGAGATCGAGATGACTGACAAACCCCAGGGGCATGGCTACGTAATTGCACAAGTTGAAAACGAGAACCCCTTCTTCCCCTCTGGTACGAGCCTGCGTGGACATGAGTTCCATAATTCGCGCTTGGTTTCGATGTCTGTCAACGGTAGCAAAAGCTCTCTTTCTACTGTATATGGCTTATCACGGGGGAATGGTCTCGGGAATGGCCGAGATGGAATCACTTATCGAAATGTGCTGGCGGCTTACACTCACTTGCACAGTGGTGGAGCACCAAACTGGGCAAAGGGCTTGGTAGATAGAGCCCGAACTTATCGTGAGTCTCGTCAGGGGCGGGTAACTTAATGGATACGCCAATGACTTCCATGCCAATTTTGATGATCGGGCTCAATCATAAGGTCGCGCCAGTGGAAGTGCGCGAACGTTTGGCATTCGGAGCTGAGCGTATCCCCTTTGTCTTGAAAGAGTTGCTGAGCGACGAAACTATCGAGATAAACGAAGTTGTCTTGCTATCAACCTGTAATCGAACCGAAATTTATCTTTGTACATGCAATTCGCCCGTTAGTGAAAAAAAAATTCAAGAGTTTTTCGCATCTCATGCCAAATTGCCTGTAGAGAACTTGCAGCATTTGGTGTACGTCCTGCGAGGTGAGGATGCGGTCGAACATCTGATGCAGGTTTCGGCTGGGTTGGATTCGTTGGTCTTAGGGGAGAATGAGATTCTGGGACAGGTGAGGTCTGCAGCAGAGACGGCTCAAGTGGCAGGAGCGACTGGCCCGATCCTTTCAGCGTTATTTCGCTATGCTATCCAGGCTGGAAAGCGCGCCCGCGCCGAGACAGAGATCGGACGGGGAGATATTTCTGTAGCAAGCGTGGTCGTCGAATTGGCACAGCAGGCTTTGGGTCCATTGGAAAACCGCACAGTCTTATTGATTGGCGCAGGAAAGATCAGCTCGATCACTGCGCGGGCTTTAATCAAGGCTGGGCTACGCTGCATCATGATTGCCAATCGTACTTATGAACGGGCGGAGAAACTGGCTCAAAATCTGCATGGAACTGCTGTCCATTTTGATGCCTTGAATGAAACCTTGAAACAGGCCGATATCGTGATTTGCTCAACAGGTGCGCCACATATTGTTTTGCACGCCGATGCTGTGGAGAAAGCACAGAAGGCTCGTGATGGCCGCCCGCTTCTGGTGGCAGACTTGGCTGTACCGCGGGATGCTGACCCGGAGATCACCTCTATTCCTGGTGTGCAGCTAGCGAATATTGATGATCTGGGGATCGTTGTGAAAACCAGCCATCCAGTAACAAGATCGATTTATCAGAAAGTTGAAGTAATCATTCAGCAGGAGTTCGACAGCTTTCATCAGTGGTACGGTGCTCGTGGTTGCGTACCGATTATCCAAGCACTCCACAGCAAAGCCGAAATCATCTACCAGGCAGAGGTTGAGAAAACCCTGCGTCGTTTAGGCTCTCTGACACCGCATCAGGAGCAGCTGGTACAGGCTATGGGAAAAGCGATTGTGGGAAAACTATTACATGAGCCGACGGTTCATCTCCGCGAATTATCGGCAGATGAAGACCCTTCTACTTACCTTAAATTAGTTCAGGACCTATACGGTATTCAATGAAACTTCCATCTTTTTCAAATCTCGGAAATTTCTTTCCAAAACTGCGTTCGCAATCAAAGAAGGTGCCCATAAAGAAGCGTCCCTTTGGCGTTGTTCAAATTGAAGTCACCAGCCGATGTGGTACGGGATGTGTTTTTTGCCCGCACGATGCCTTGTCTGACCGCTGGGTGGAGGGGGATTTGCCGCTTGGCCTGTATAGCGAGAGTATCGCCCCTCATCTGAATTTATTTGAATTGGTGTATTTGCAAGGCTGGGGGGAGCCAATGCTGCATCCACATCTCTGGGAAATGCTTGAGATGGCCCAGCAACAGGGCTGCCAGACCGGATTCACCACTAATGGCACTTATCTGCAGGATGACCAGAATCGTCGCTTGCTGGACATGGGCGTGAATCTGATCTCCGTTTCATTCGCGGGGACGGTTGCTTCCGTTCATGAATCATTGCGCACCAAATCTGAATTTACCAAGCTATGCAGGAACTTTGAGAATCTGGCCAACCTGAAGCGTAAAAATGGGGTCACAAATCCCTGGCTGGAACTACACTTCTTGATGACGCGTACTAACCTGACCGAATTCCCCTCGCTGGTAGAACTGGCAGCTTCACTGGGTGCGGATGAGGTTGTAGCAACAAATCTCACCTATTCCCCCAGCATCACTTTAGACCACCAGCACGTGTTTGGGGAAGAGCCACTTCTCGAAGATATGGAGATCGTCAATCAGGCAAAAATGAATGCCGAACGACTGAACATCCCCTTGAGAATCTACCCGCTAAAAGAGGAACCGAACACAGCAGTTTGTGATTCGGATCCGGTCAATACTGTGTATGTTAATCATCGTGGTGAAGTGACACCCTGTGTCTATCTGGGCTTGACCCTCGACGGACAGATCCCGCGTTTTTATCAAGGAGAATCCCATCCCTTTGATACGGTTTCTTTTGGGAATGTCTGTGATGGTTTTACGGTGGCACTTGACGGTGTTGAACGAGAGAAATTCGTTTCAGCTTTCAAACGCCGCAATGTGGGCAAAAGCCCATTAGCTATGTTTTCCTATCTGGCAGGCGATTCTGGTGACAATGAATTATCACCTCCGCCTATTGCTTGTCAGCACTGTTACAAAATGTTGGGAATTTAAAGCACCTTTGCGTGCAGAGCTAAACTAATTTTAAATCGAAGAGGAGCGCAGATGCAGAACAACAAACTAAATGACACCGTCAAAACCGAGCAGAACGAAGAGCAAGCCTGGCATGCACTAACGGCTGAAGATGTACTCAGGCATCTTGAAGTTCAGGATGCTGGCCTGGGTGATGAGCAGGTTGCCCGGCGCATTGCTCAATATGGTCAAAATGAATTGCAGGAAGCACCGCGTCCTACATTCTGGCATATGTTGTGGGACCAATTTAACAACTTTGTTGTGATCCTACTAATAGTTGCATCCATTGTTTCAGCCTTATTGGGCGAATATATAGAAGCGGGCGCCATCATGGCGATTGTGGTTCTCAATGCGGTGCTCGGCATTGTCCAGGAGCAGCGTGCCGAAGAAGCGCTAGCAGCTCTGAAAAAACTTGCTGCTCCAGATGCGCAAGTCCTGCGTAATGGTAGCCGACAGGTTGTCCCTGCGCGCGAACTGGTACCTGGTGATATTGTCTTTCTTGAGGCGGGGAATTACGTTCCAGCGGACGTACGCTTATTGGAAGCCATCAATCTGCGGGTTGAAGAAGCATCCCTGACTGGAGAATCTTTGCCCGTGCAAAAGAGTGCTGCCAGCATCATGGATAAAGATGTTCCCATAGGTGACCGTAAGAACACTGCTTTCATGGGCACGTTGGTCTCATACGGACGTGGACGTGGAGTTGTGGTTGGTACAGGTATGCGCACACAATTGGGCCTGATCGCAACCATGTTGCAGACAGTAGAATCGGAAGAAACACCACTTCAACGCCGATTGGATGAATTGGGAAAAACGTTGAGTATCGCATCGTTGATTCTGGTGGCAATCGTCTTTATCGTTGCCTTGATCAACTATACAAATATAAACGAGTTGTTCAGTGGCCCAGTGCAATACTTTACGGACTATGCTGAGGTGATAACAGAAGCGTTCATTATTGCCATCAGTTTGGCTATCGCGGCTGTTCCGGAAGGATTGCCCGCAGTGGTGACCATCAGTCTGGCGCTTGGGATGCGCGAGATGATCAGACGCCACGCACTCATCCGCAAGCTGTCATCCGTTGAAACGCTTGGTTCAGCTACTGTGATTTGTTCCGATAAAACCGGTACTCTGACCCAGAATGAAATGACGGTTACACGTCTTTGGGTGGACGGGCAGTATTTCGGAGTGACGGGTTCAGGTTATGTTCCTGAAGGTGATTTCACTGTAGATGATAAACCAGTGGATGTGACCAAATACCCGGCTGCATTGACTACTCTTTGGCTAGGTGTGCTCAATAATGATGCCGAGCTTGAGATCACGGGGGAAACTGACAGCGAAGAAACCTATCGTATCGTTGGTGATCCGACTGAAGGGGCGTTGTTGGTAGCGGCAGCCAAAGCTGGGGCACTGCCCATTGATGTGAAGCAGGCTTACCCACGTGAGAACGAGGTACCTTTTGACTCTGAGCGTAAGCGCATGATCACAGTCCATGAGGTCAGTGAGCCGAGTCCTGAAGATATATCCCCATTTTATGACGATAAAAAGCGCGATTGGTCTGTTATTGCGATCAAAGGCGCTCCAGATATGGTGCTTGATCTGTGTACGCATTACCAAACTATGGATGACCAGTCCAAACCAATGACAGATGAGAAACGCCAACGTGTCCTTGAAGCAAATGACTTAATGACAAAAGATGCCTTGCGCGTGCTGGGTATGGCTTACCGCATTGAAAAAGAAGCTCCTGGAGAAAACGGCAAACTCAAAGCAGAAGAAGTCGAACAGGATCTTGTTTTCGTCGGGTTGCAGGGAATGATCGATCCGGCTCGCCCTGAGGTCAAATCTGCGCTGGTAGAGGGGGGCAATGCAGGTATCCGCACGGTGATGATCACAGGCGATTACCCCAACACGGCGCGCGCCATTGCCGAGGCGATTGGTCTGCTGAAGCCCGGACACAAAGTAGCCACCGGTGCAGACATAGACAAAATGGATGTTGATACGCTCAGAGCCGAGATCAAAGAAACGGATGTGTTCGCCCGAGTATCACCGGAACATAAGATGAAGATCGTGGATGCACTGCAGGCCAACGATGAAGTCGTTGCCATGACCGGTGACGGTGTCAACGATGCTCCGGCGATCAAGCGTGCCGACATCGGTGTGGCGATGGGCATTACCGGCACAGATGTGGCCAAGGAAACCGCAGATATGGTGTTGACCGATGACAACTATGCCAGCATCGTTTCAGCGGTTGAGCAGGGCAGGATCATTTACAGCAATATCCGTAAATTTGTCTTCTTCCTACTTTCCTCCAATGTGGCCGAGATCATGATCATCTTCCTGGCGACGCTAGCGGGGCTCCCCGCGCCGCTCACGGCGATCCAGTTGTTGTGGCTGAACCTAGTTACTGATGGGGCGCCTGCCCTGGCGCTGGCGATGGAAAAAGGCGATCCGGGCATTATGATGGAAAAGCCGCACGCCAAAAACGAGCCGATCATCAATCGGACGATGGGAATGGGAATCATCATCCAGACTATCACACAGACTACAGCGGTGTTGACCGCTTTCGGTCTGGGCTTGTATTGGCATATTGACCAGGCACTCCCAGTAGGTGTCAACCCCATCGTTGGCCTGATCCAGCACGACTGGTTCGGTGTGGATGTGCAAACTGCCGAAACAATGGCCTTCCTGACCCTCTCGCTGTGTGAGTTGTTCCGTTCTTACACCGTTCGCTCGGAGCGTGCTTCACTATTCTCAATTGGTGTTTTTTCCAATAAATATATGCAATACGCAGTGGGGCTTTCAGTATTCTTGTTGATATTGGTTGCTGCTGTCCCCTTCCTGCAACCGATATTCAATACTCACTGGCTGAACTTGAACGAATGGCTCGTCGTAATCGGGCTGGCGCTCCTGCCAGCGATCTCTGAAGAGATCACGAAATTCTTCCTGCGCAGGAAGGAGTGGCAAGTGAAATAATAGAAATTGCCTAAGGTCATAGGCTCATGGAAGCAATCTAACTTCCATGAGCCTTTTTTGTTCCCGGGTTTTTATAGTAACTGGTTAGTGTCAGTGAATTAGACTTTCCTTAGAAAGTGAGCAAGTGAATTCCAAAGGGGGTAAAATGGACTCATGCAAAAAATAACGAAGCTGATCGATATTGAAGCACCGTGTCAGGATGTCTTTGATACGGTTGTTGATATTGATCGGCGTATGCAACTTAGTCCGTTGTGGGGGCTAAGTCAACTGTTGGATGTATCTCCAAATTATCCACAAACCGGGAGCAGTTACCGGGTCCGGGTATTGACTGATATGCCCTTTGGTCTCTCCTATGGAACATTGAATGCTACCCAAGGCGCAATATCCGGACTGATTCAAATGCTGTCCCTGAAATCGACCCAGGCTGATACAAGTCATTCGAAAGAGTTAATATCTGATGACGCTAAAGAAATAATTGCGACCAGCGACCAGGAACCGGAGTTTGAGATGCCTGCCCGACAAGAGTATTTTGTTACAGAACACGAGCTATTGCATAAATTCAGCTATTATCTCGACGAAGATTGTAAAACGATCATTACCTGGCGATTTCAAAGCATCCCCCTTGGTACACGTATTAACTATGAAGAGGTTTTTTGCGACGAAAATATAGGAGGGGAGAATTTCATCCCCACAGTTCGTGGTGTTATTAGTGAATGGCTGTTCAATATTAAACGCTACAGTGAATTAAACAATGGTCGGGGACGCCAGATTATCAAGTGGTTTTTGGATCGATATTACTTGAAATTGCGCCCCGACCAACGTCGTGTTGTACTGATGACTTTGTATATGCAGGCAATTGGACTGGCAACGTTTATGATTGCGCTAATTGGATGGGGAATTGCCAGCTTGTTCTTTTAAGTCCTACTCTTTTGGCTCGTGACAACAACGGAAACCTGTATCATCACTGCGGTGCATAGGGGCTGCCCAGCTTCTATAAGCACAACGTGCGCGGAACTTTGTCTCGCGCCATGAACCTCCGCGAATGACGGATTTCCCGATAGAGGCTTCTACAGAATTGGGCACAGATGTGCAACCCGTCTCAAGCCATTTTGGCAAAATATCTTCTTTGTGCAGATCATAGACATGTTCTTCCCGCCCGTCTGTTGGGTTATAAGGGTAAGATCCATATAAGGAAGAACTCCATTCCTGTACGTTGCCACCCATATCAGCAATCCCATAAGGACTATCTCCTTGAGGGGAGAATTGGCCTACCTTGGATGTTCCATTATTTTTTTCTTCGCTGGTATTGCAAATTCCTTTATCCCAATCGTCTCCCCAGGAAAACACCCTTATTTCAGGGCCACGTGCAGCTTTTTCCCATTCTGGCTCTGTGGGCAAACGGACTGGAA
Source organism: Candidatus Desulfolinea nitratireducens (assembly GCA_014382535.1). Taxonomy (GTDB): domain Bacteria; phylum Chloroflexota; class Anaerolineae; order Anaerolineales; family Villigracilaceae; genus Desulfolinea; species Desulfolinea nitratireducens. The sequence continues at coordinate 28,932 of JACNJN010000187.1, forward strand.
GACCGGTCATCTCAGAAGCCCAGGCGCAGAAAGCCATCGCATCGAAATAAGAAACGCCTACGACTGGATGATCGGCTAGTTCAGCAGGATACTCCCCATCTGGCCAAAATAGGGGAGGACGGCAGCCAATTGCCTGGACGAACTGATTGTATTGTACATTTGTAACCGGGAATTTCATAATGTAATAATCACTAACGTGCAACACTTGGGCAGGCATTTCAGTGTTGTCTGCATCACGATCATGTGGCCGTTTGCTACCCATTGTAAACTCAGATGCAGGGATCTTGACAAAATTTAATTTCAAGTCGTTCATGACGTTCTCCTTTTTGTATGATATTGATTGACTTTTTTGCTCCCCAGTCATCTAGTTGGTGGCCGGGAATTTGCGTAAAGGGTGGGAGGAAGCTGCACGGATCAATTCGACCGTGTTCTGAACGTCTAGCTTGGACATGATATTGGTCCGATGCACAGAAACCGTTTTGTGGCTGATGTTGAGAACTAAAGCTACCTCCTTATTGCTTTTGCCCTCTACGATCAACTCGAGAACCTGACATTCCCGATCTGTCAGATTCTGTTTGATATCACTATTGCTATGACCTGGTTGGGTATACTCCTGCAATATTTTTTGTGTGATCTTGTTAGTCAGGTAGGCTCCCTGTTCATGAACCTGCCTGATCGCATTCAGCATTTCACTCCTGCCGGAACGTTTCAGGACATAGCCTGAAGCACCCGCTCCCAATGCTGGAGCAATATATTCACGATTATCGTGTTGTGTCAGGATCAATACTTTGACATGGGGAAAGCGTTCTTTTACCAAGCGTGTGGCTTCTAGGCCGTTCGTTTTGGGCATGGATATGTCCATAAGCACAATATTCGGTAACAAGGTACTGATGTATTCAAGCGCGTCTGACCCATTGCTTGCTTCTCCTACGACAACAATGTCATCCTGACTTTCCAGAATCGAACGAATCCCATCACGTAAAATAGCATGGTCGTCAACGATCAGAACCCTAATCATAGATAGGGCTCCTTTCGGCAATCGGAACATGGATATGGATTTTGGTTCCGTTGCTAAGGGTTGAATCGATATCCAATTCTCCTCCTAATAATTCAATGCGCTCTTGCATCCCAAGCAACCCCAGTCCGCGGGTATTTTCGGGCAAGAGAAAATCCTTGTTGTCAATTTCTTCCAGAGTTTCAATCCTTAATTCTGTTAGATCAAAACCAATCCCGTCATCAGTGATGCTGATATTCGTTACGTCGTTGTTTACGGTCAGGAAAATTTCCACATTTCGTGCAGCCGAGTGACGAGCAATGTTGTTGATAGCTTCCTGTACGACACGATAGAGGGCCGTTTCAATTTCAGGTGATAGGCGCTGGGTGTTTATTTCACTATCCGCCAGGTTGGAATTCACTTTGACCCGTATCCCTTTAGGCTCCAGTCTTGTTTCGGACAGCCAGCGTAAGGCTGGGATCAGGCCCAGTTGGTCAAGCATTGATGGACGCAGATCGAACATGAGTTTATGGATATTCTCCAATGTGTGTTGGGTTAGATCGCAAATACTTTGCAACCGCCCTCGAATTGCAGGGAGATCATCCAGTTCCAATCCGTTTTCGGCGTCGTAAAGTAAAGCTGTCAGGGATTGGCTAACTTCATCATGTAATTCGCGTGCGATGCGTTTACGTTCATCTTCCTGGGCAGCTAGTGTTTTCTTAAATAATTCGCCCCGTACGCGTTCCTTGCGTTGCACATCAGCATATAAACGCGCGTTTTCAACTGCGATGGCGATTTGATTTCCAATAGCACTGAGTAGGCTTTGTTCAGATTCACCAAATTGAGTTGTATCATGGGTGCCGACACACATACTTCCCAGAGCCCAGCCTTTGGTCATCAGGGGGACGTGTACGAGGGATTTAACTTTCTCCCGTTGCAATGATCTTGCGCCTCTTCCACGGTATGAAGAAATATCTGGCACAACGATTATTCGACCAAGTTCCAAAACCCCGCCACAATCTCCATCAAGCATGCCGACCTTATAAGCTGTGCGGGCAGCTTTCTCGGAAAGTCCACGATGAGCTTTTAGTGCCAATTGGCCACTAACGGAATCATGGAGATAGATGGCGATTACATCGATCCCTTTGAGTTTCAATACGTCGTCTAAAGCTCGATCCAGGATATCGTCAAGGTTAAGGGATTGATTAACGGTCAATGCAACTGTGTTCAGGATGGATAATTGTTGGGTGCGAGCCTGTACGCGGGCATCCAACTCACGATTCCATGATTGGATTTCTTCCATGGATTGCTGCAAGCGTGTACACATGGTAATGAAACTATTTGCAAGAACACCAATCTCATCCCGACGTCGAATGGTTTTATTTGCCAGTGTCGTGGCAAGAGAGTACTCAATAGACTTTAGCGTCGTTGTATCGAATTGAACCTCGCCGATCTTTTCTGTAGCATCTGTAAGCATTTGAATCGGAGCGATTACGCTGCGTGTGGTCATCATGACAAGGCCTAGGGCCCCTAATATGGCAACCAGGCCAAGAACTATGGTTTGAAATCCCATCATTCTTACAGGGGCAAACAACTCTTGAGAGTCGTGCCAAATCACTACCATCCAGGGGGCTTGCGAAAGTGAAGCAAAGGCTATTACAGTCCCTGTATTTAGTTCATTTGTTGTGCAACCCAGACAGGCTTCGAATCTTGGTTTGTCTTCTGTAAATAGTTGATTAGTAATTTTTTCTATTGTGTTTTCTGTAAGTGTTCGATCCGGATGGGTGCTAACTAATACCTGCCCTTGAGAATCCAATATTTGCAACGTCCCATCTAGCTCCGTATCTAACGAGCTACTTGAAATGAAAATATCCGGATTAGAGAGATCTATTATGGCAGCCAGGGTTCCTTCAGGATGGGTGCTATTTGGATGAGTAACTGGCACAGCAACAACTGCGTAAGGGCGTGGTATCCCATCAATTATTATATTTCGCGTTAGATTGCTATCCATAGTTTGAGCCAGTGACATATCTTCCCATTTGATGTTTGGCGCTGTCGCCGTAGCAGCAAGCAAATGATTGTTTGAGTCAAATAGGTAGACTCCTTGAACTGGACGGAAATCCCGTTCAAAAACAACTTCCCACTCTTCAAGGTTTGTCTGAGAGCTGTCCATATTGATTTGTGATGATAGGATGGTGAGCATACCTGCGACGTGGCTAAGACTTGAGTCCAAGCTTTCTGCAAGTATGCGTGCTCGTAATACATGCTCGGAGAGTTGCTGTTGCGTTGCCTGGCGAAAAGTAGAAATGGCAATGAAAGCAAAAATGGAAATCAACCCTATTAGGCCAACTGTGACCAAGAGCGACATCTTGCTGCGCAAGCCAACATCAAACCACTTTCTTGTCAGAACGTACTCTAACCACTTTTGGTAGAAACGTTTCCAACTAGTACGGAAAAGATCTAGGAGCTTTGCCATAACTTACCCCTGCCCCTTGAGTTTTTCGGGTTGAGGCGGCCATTCGCAGTAACGAGAGCGTTTGCAATACTTGCAGGTGCCATTCTCCTCCAAGCTCTCATAAGTTCCTTCAAATTCGCCCATTAGGTCATACCACTCATAAGTTCTCCCGATGGTAATGCGCAAAGGTGTTTGGGGCATATCAAAAGCTGTACGAGCTTTGGTCGTTTCATAAAAGAAGAACTGCGCTTCAAGGCGTAATCGATCACCTGTTAGTGGAACCGGGCCGCTGGTCTGGGGTTGTAGCATGTCTGTCAAGCTGGCGATAATGGATACCTGCCAGCGTGGCATGGCTTTGAGCTTCATGCCGCATCCAACCACATTCGTTATCGTCTTATATAGTTGTAAATGTGAAATATTCTCGCCGCCCAGAATATAACGCTCCCCTACATGTCCTTTTTCAACTGCCTCAATAGCTCCCTGTGCTGCGTCGCAAATGGGAATGATGTTGATCCCGCCAGGAGGAATGAATGGCGGTACGTGGTGATTCCCAACCTCTACAACCATCCCGCTTGATACCTTGCGTACATCACGTGGTCCTATTACGGTCGTTGGATTGACGAGAACAACGGGCAATCCTTTTTCTATATATTCAAAAGCGATCTCTTCTGCGAGGTACTTGCTATGTCCATAAATAAAACGTTCGGGTTCGACATTGAACGTGTAACTTTCGTCAACGATTTCATTGGGATGAATTCCCATGGCTGCGGTCGAACTGATGTGTACCACCCGATCAATACCGGACTTTAGGGCTGCTTCCATTACATTGCGTGTACCGTCTACGTTGACTTTGTACATGTGCTCTTCACCCTGATTCCAATAATCGACTACTCCTGCTGCATGGAAAACTACATCAATACCTTCCATTGCCGGGAGCAAGCTGTCAGGCTCCAGCACATTACCGATGACAAATTCAAATGGACCACCTTCCAAAAGTTCTCGAGATGATTCCGAACGCTCCAGAATGCGCACATCCCAGTGGCGTTCAATTAAACGCAGGGCGATATTTGATCCAATAAACCCCGTTCCGCCGGTAACCAGCGCGCGTGTCATCTTTGAATTACCTTGCCCTTATCCCATTAAGGAAATTTCTAAAGTCGACTTGAACCATTCCAAAGTTGGATGCAGGCTGACCACTTTGCCGATGATGATGATTGCAGGCGGTTCGATATCAGCAGCTTCTTCGAGAATGTTATCTAGCGTTCCCGTGACCACCTTTTGTTCCGGTAGAGTTCCCCGTTCGATCAGAGCAATGGGGGTTTCTGGTGAACGACCCACTTTCAGCAGCGAGGTAACGATCAGCTTTAGGCTGTGCACGCCCATTAGAAATACAAGCGTGTCAACCCCCTGAGAAAGTGCTTGCCAATCTACGTCCAAGGGTTTTGAGCCTGCACAATGCCCGGTGATGAATGCCACACTACAGGCCACGCCTCGTTGCGTGACCGGAATGCCAGCATAAGCCGGAACTGATATCGCGCTCGTCACTCCGGGAATAATTTCAAATGGAATACCCGCCTTGGCCAGAGATAGCGCTTCCTCTCCACCGCGCCCAAAGACAAACGGATCGCCGCCTTTGAGTCTTACGATAACTTTTCCCTTTTGCGCCTCTTCTACAAGAATGGCGTTTATTCGTTCCTGAGGAGTTGGATGATGATCGGGCTTTTTACCGACATCGATGATCTCTGCTTGGGGTGCATGTGCCAGTAGTTGTTGGTTTGCAAGCCGGTCGTGCACGACCAAATCTGCTTTTTGCAAACACTCTAGCCCACGCAAGGTCAAAAGCCCGGGATCGCCGGGGCCTGCTCCGACAAGATAAACGATTCCACTGGAAGAGTTGTCAGTATTGTTGGTGTAGTTGTTCTCTAGCATAGATTAGTGCCGCGTCTTTCCCTTGAATTTGGATAATGTGCAGAATTTCTGAATCTATGATACGTAAAGCTGCTTGCAGACGAGCCCTGCCAGGGGAGTGCTTGGTAAGGAGCTCTGGGCGCAGTTCAGCTAACACCTCGACCAGAGTGCCATATTCGGGTCCAATAATTCCTTCCAGGCGCTCGCGCATCCGTCGCGCTAATGCCGGGCTGCCTCCTCCCGTCGAAATCGCAATGCTCATCTCGCCTCGTTGGACGATTGCCGGTAGGATGAAATTGCTATGTTCAGGATCATCCACCACATTGATCAGGCAGCCGCGCTGTTTCGCCTCAGCCCATATGGCTTGATTTACAGTTAAATCGTCGGTTGCTGCAACAGCCAGGTAAGCCCCTTCCAAGTCGCTGTTTTGATACGAACGTTGGATAAAAGTGATCGTGTTCATATCAACCATCGATTGTAGTTCTGGCACTAGCACTGGGCTAATCACCTTTACCTGAGCATCAGCGACTAATAGACCCTCCACTTTTCGAGCTGCGACGTGCCCTCCTCCGATAACTACAGTTTGCTGTGAATCTAAACCGATCAAGCATATTGTGTAAGTTTTCACTAGTTTTATTTTAGTACTAACTATATAGATAAGTCAAATGATGGAAGTCACTAACTTGAGTTACAGATTGCTCAGAAGAGAAAAATGTAATTAGATGCCTTTTGGATGTCGGATTTTTAACAGCTGTTATGCGGCCAATATTAATTACCTTTCAGCCGCGTATCGTTTCTTGCGAGATGAACTGAAAACACAAATCATACAATTTATTGCACCGGTGAGAAGAAATGAGAGTGGAGTTCAAGAAGGATATCAAGTTTTGTAGGGCGCATAACAGTCGGCGATCCACTTCCAGTGTATAGATGGAATCACGTGGTTGGATGCTGAAGATAGTGACGTGTTGATCCTCCAGAGCGGCGAGAAATGGCAGTCGCAGAACGATTATCGGAATCACCCGGTTGTGGAAGTAAGTTGGCACGGTACACAAGCGTATTGTTCTTGGGTAAATATGAGAATGCCAACTGAAGCGCAATGGGAGAAGGCAGCTCGCAGTGGATTTGAAGGTAAAAAATATCCTTGAGGGGATCAGAATCCAAGTTGCCAGATTGGAGCGGAAAATAGCACTCAGGTCCATGAGTGTAGTGGTCGTACGGTTGCGGTAAGTAGCTTGGCTATGGATTGTATGATATGGTAGGAAATGTCCTTGAATGGGTGGGTGACCTGCCCCCCGAAACCTGATCCAAGTAGAATGTTACAGATCAGGAAAAAGGAGACAGACAATGCCAAGAAAACGATGCTATTCAATTGAACAGATAATTAAAAACTGCGAGAAGCGGATGTGCTGCTGAGTCAGGGCAAATTACCAGCCTGCGTGGCAAAATCAGATTAGCTGCTCACTTCGGCATTTTTCAGGCAGGCATGACAGCTTTAGGTTGGTTGGCCGGAGAAACAATCGTTCATTATGTTAAAGAATTTGATTATTGGATCGCCCTTGTATTGCTTTGGTATGTTGGGATTAATTTTATCCTTTCTGGGCTGAATGGAAATGGCAAAGCTTTTGAGCAGGATCCTTCTACGGGGTATGTTCTAGTAGTCCTCTCTTTTGTTACAAGTATTGATGCATTTGCTGTTGGATTGAGTATTGCTCTTCTCAATGTTCCAATATTATTATCTGTAGTTATGATCGGTTTGGTTGCTTTGCTCTTATCTGCAGTAGGCTTATTTGCCGGGCTATATCTTGGAAAATAATTTGGAAAGAAAAGAGAAGTTCTAGGTGGCCTGATTTTGTTAGGCATTGGTATCAGAGTGGTCATTACCCATACACTTCTTTAGCAATATAAAGATAGAGTCCGAAATACGAAAATAGTAAAAAACAGGCTTCTATAAATGGTTGGGAGAGGTGGTGAAATCTGTTGATTTCTTGAACTATCTTAGAATTTCTATTTCAAAGCCACCTTAGGCTGCTTTATTCTCATAAGACTCTTAAGCAAATTCTCTACAAATCTACACCGTAATTGTGCATTTTGGCGCTATAGTATCTAGAATTATCCTGAAAGGTATTGAGAGGCGTATGCACATTCATTGTTTAGGTATTAATCACCACACAGCAAGCGTTAGCCTTCGAGAAAAACTAGCGTTCAACGATGACCAAATTCAATCAGCCCTCGCCCGCCAAGGATGTGGCATTGGAATGTCCATAAGCACTGAAATGATCATTCTCTCCACTTGTAATAGGGTAGAGATTTATGTAATTTCCAGTTCAACATCTTCAGTTGAGCTGGAAATTTTTCTTTCAGATATCCACGACATTCCCAGAGAAGAATTAGCCCCTCATCTTTATCATCATCTCGATCAGGATGCAATTGAACATCTCTTGCGCGTTGCAGCCGGATTAAATTCACTGGTTCTTGGGGAGCCCCAAATTCTCGGACAGGTGACGCACGCGCTTCAACTTGCTCGCGGACAAAACACGGTTGGCCCTATCCTTTCTCGTTTATTCCAAACCGCTATCCACGCAGGGAAGAGAGCCCGCACAGAAACTCTGATCGGACGTAACCCCTCATCTGTTTCATCGCTGGCAGCCTCTGTTGCTGAGAAAACCGTTATTGCGATAGAGAAAGCACAAATCGTTGTTCTTGGTGCTGGAGAAATGGCAGAGCTTGCTGTCGAAGCATTGCGTAAACGCGGAGCGATGAAAATTCTTGTCGTCAATCGCACACTAGATCGCGCATTGGCTTTGGCTGAACGTTGGGGGGCAGAGACCTCTACCTTTGAGCAGCTTGCTACAGCCCTCACACGTGCTGATATTTTGATAGCATCCACTGGTGCGCCTCATACAATTATCCATGTTCCCCAAGTTGAGAAAACGCTAAAAGATCGTGCAGAGCGTCCACTCGTGATGATAGATATTGCTGTTCCACGAGATATTGACGCTGATGTAGGAGACCTCCCTGGCGTCAACCTCTTTAATATGGATGGGCTAAATACACAGCTCGAAGATTCTCTTGCAAAACGCAGCGCAGAAGTGCCGCATGTAGAAAGCATCCTCTTTGAAGAAAAAGCACATTATAATGATTATCTCGCATCACTCGATATGCTGCCCCTAATCGCAAATCTGCGTGAACAGGCTGAAAGCATTCGGCAGCTTGAGCTCTCCAAAACCCTGCGCCGTCTACCCGATCTGGAAGACAGAGATCGCAAGCGGATTGAAGCGCTCACACAGGCACTGGTCAAAAAACTGGTTGATGCCCCTATTCGACGATTACGCTCTGAAGCAAGCAACGAGCAAGCCCCACAATATGCGACAGTAGCCCGAGCCCTTTTTGATATTCCGGAAACCCCAAGATCATCATGAATTTAATTTTTGCAACCCGCCCCTCCAAACTTGCTCGCTGGCAAACCACCTGGGTCATAACCGCCTTGCATGCTGCTCATTCAAACCTTAGCTGCACAGAAGAAGTTTTCGTCACCCAAGGCGACAAAGTTCTTGATAAGCCTCTTCCCATGATCGGCGGTAAAGGTCTCTTCACCCAGGAACTCGAAGCTGCGCTCCTCGATGGACGCGTAGATGCTGCCGTTCACTCCTTAAAAGATTTGCCCACAGAAAACCCAACGGGGCTCATGCTGGGCGCAATCCCATCGCGAGCTGATGTTCGTGACGCCCTTGTTTCCGAAGCAGGCTACACCCTCGAAACGCTCCCTGAGAATGCAAAAGTTGGAACATCCAGCCCGAGGCGAGCGGCGCAACTTCTTGCTCTTCGCCCCGATCTTAAAATCGCTGATATTCGCGGCAATATAGATACTCGTCTTCGTAAACTGCTCGAAGGACAATACGATGCCGTCGTCTTCGCCGCTGCTGGATTAATTCGCCTTGGCTTGGATGCAGAACTTGGCGAGAAAATGCAGATACTTTCCTTCGATGAGATGCTCCCAGCACCCGGACAAGGAGCGATGTCCGTTCAATGTCGAACCGACGCAAACGCGACCCTGGACTTGCTGGCTGCGGTTGATCATCTGCCTACTCGTTTGGCCGTTACCGCCGAACGCGTCTTTTTGGCAGGTCTCGGCGGCGGATGCGCTGTTCCTGTTGCCGCGTACGCAAAAGTTAATCATCAGACATCGACTGTTAGCTTAACGGGCTTGGTTTCTTCGCTGGACGGTAAAAAAGTGATCAAAGTCTCTGGCGAAGGAAACGATGCTATAGAACTCGGCAAAAAACTTGCCGAAGAAGCTCTCGCACAAGGTGCAGCAGAAATCCTGCAAGGCTAAAGCTAGAATATGCCTAAAGTTCTGATCACTCGTCCTCGTAAACAGGCAGAAGCTTTTGCCGATGCGCTAGAAGCAGCAGGATTCGAGCCAATCTTCTTCCCTGTTATTCAGATTCGCCCAATGGATGATCTTTCTCCCTTGGAAGATGCGGTGAAAGATATAGAGAAATATGCGTGGGTGATTTTCTCGTCATCCAATGCTGTGGATGTGTTTTTCGATGCTGTGGGGGAGACGCTACAACTGCCTAAGGTAGCCGCCGTCGGCTCAAAAACGGAAGCAAGCCTCAGGTCACGTGGCGTGGCGGTGGATTTCGTCCCGGAAGAATATGTGAGTAAAGCCATCCTGCCCGGCTTAGGCGATCTAAACGACAAATGGATTTTGCTTCCACGAGCCGAGATCGCACGAGAAGTTTTGCCACAAGAAATTTTAGCTGCTGGGGGGATTGTCCACGAAATTGCTATTTACCAGACATTGCCAACTCAACCTGAAAAAGAAGGAATATCCGTTTTGCGTGAAGGCGTAGATGTGGTCACTTTTACAAGCCCATCTACGGTGCAAAATTTCATTCGCCTGACGAAAGATGCTGGCCTTGATCCTTTTGATTTGGCAGGCAAGCCTGTTTTTGCTTGTATAGGATCCGTTACAAAAGAAGCTGCTGAAAGAGAGGGATTCTCTGTAGCGGTGATGCCAAAAAAATATACTGTTGAAGGATTGGTTGAAAGTTTGATAAACCAAAATATTATTTATGAATAAAAATGCTCAATTTCCTATAGCTCGCCCGCGCCGCTTGCGACAGAGCGAAGCCTTGCGTGCGATGGTGCGTGAAACCGAACTGAACGCCAGCGATTTCATTTATCCGCTTTTTGTGCGACATGGTAGTGGACGAACACCGATCGTTTCCATGCCTGGCGTAGACCAACTCTCTGTTGATGAAGCTGTGCGCGAAGTAGAGACAGCGGCAAAACTGGGTATTCCTGCTGTAATCTTATTTGGATTACCCGCTGAAAAAGACCCGATTGGGTTGGAAAATTTTGCCGAAAATGGCATTGTTCAGCAGGCAATTCGAGCGATAAAACGTGAAATCCCAGAGATGGTTGTGGCAACGGATGTTTGCCTTTGCGAGTATACCGATCATGGGCATTGTGGGATTTTGAATACGGGCGAACACTTTCAGGCATCTTTTCCCGAGAGCTATGTGCTGAACGATCCATCTCTGGATATTCTTGGCAAGGTCGCTATTTCTCACGCCGAATGTGGAGCGGATATTGTTGCTCCATCCGGGATGATGGACGGGATGGTTTCTGCCATTCGTTCGGCTTTAGACGCTGCGAAATTTGAAAATTTGCCTATTATGTCTTACGCGGTTAAATATGCATCTGGCTTTTACGGTCCATTCCGTGATGCGGCAGATGGCGCACCTAAATTCGGTGACCGAAAATCTCATCAGATGGACCCTGCAAATGTCAACGAAGCGCTGCGTGAAGCCGCCCTGGATGTGGGTGAAGGTGCGGATATGCTGATGGTCAAACCCGCGTTAGCTTATCTCGATATTATCCGCACGGTCAAAAACGCGTTTCCTGAATTCCCCATGGCGGCTTATAACGTCAGTGGCGAGTATGCAATGGTCAAAGCCGCCGCAGCCAATAATTGGATTGATGAAGAGAAGGTCACGCTTGAAACATTGCTGTCGATGAAACGTGCAGGCGCAGACCTGATCATCACCTATCATGCTAAAGATGCAGCCAAGTGGCTGAAGTAATCAATCTTTCCGAAATATTTCTGCGAGGAGCGTGCTTTTGCGACGTGGCGGTTTCCTATACCGTTCGGGAGATTGCGTTGGCGATAAAACTACCTCGCAAAGACACGACTGAGTAACAAAAAAATATAAAGACCAGGAGTAATTTATGACAGAAGCTAGAAATTTGAGTGAACGTGCAGCAGCCGAGCGCGGGCAGCGGGATCAACGGATGGTTATCGCAGATTTTGATCAATCCCCATTCACGATCGCTTGGGAAGTAAGCCGAGCCTGTGCCTATGCCTGCGTCCATTGTCGTGCGGATGCACAGCATAAACGTGATGTAAATGAGCTTTCAACAGAAGAAGCTTTTACTCTTATTGATAGACTGGCTGACTTCGGTTCTCCAATATTGATCTTTACTGGTGGTGACCCGATGGTGCGCCCGGATTTGGCTGAGCTGATCACATACGCGTCCCAAAAAGGCCTCCGTTGTTCATTAACGCCTACAGCCACAGCATTGCCCACTAAAAAACGCCTCGAAGAAGTACGTGATGCCGGAATCCGACGCATTGCCCTCAGCCTCGACGCTCCTCGCGCCGAAGTCCACGATGATTTTCGCAAAGTGTCAGGCTCCTGGAAACGCACAATGGATATTCTCCACCGTGCGCAGGAAGTTGGTATCAGCGTACAGGTCAACACGACCGTTGCCAAGCATAATATTGACATTTTGGAAGAAATGGTTCCTTTCATCGAAGAAGTCAACGCAGTCCAGTGGTCGGTTTTCTTCCTCGTCCCAACCGGGCGCGCGATGATCAACCAAATGATCTCTGCCGAAGAACATGAGCGTACCTTCAATTGGCTCTATGACCTTTCAAAAGTCGCTCCTTTTGACATCAAAGCCACAGCCGCACAGATGTACAGGCGCGTAGCAATTGAACGCAAACGTGCCGAGCAGAGCGATGGCAAACCTGTCGCTTTTCAGGGAGCAGGTTTCCAATATGAAGACGGATTGCATCGCCCCAAAAAGGGTGTTAACGATGGGAATGGATTCCTCTTCATCTCACATATCGGCGAAATCCAACCTTCGGGCTTCCTCCCTCTAACAGCAGGAATGGTACGTGAAGACGATGTGGTCGACGTTTATAGAAACCATGAGATCTTCAAGAATTTGCGTGATTATTCCAAACTGAAAGGCGTTTGCCGAGATTGTGAATATCGTGAAGTCTGTGGTGGACAACGTGGACGCGCTTACGGCGTAACTGGCGATTATATGGAAAGCGACCCAGGTTGTATTCTGGTCGCAAATGCAGCTGAAAACGGAAAATAAAGAAATGACAAATACATCTGATAACTCCAATTTCATGAAGGCTTGCCGTCTTGAGCCTGTAGACCAAACCCCTGTCTGGTTTATGCGTCAGGCGGGGCGTTATATGCCCGAATATCGCAAAATTCGCGAGAAATATAGTCTGCTGGAGATGGTTGCACAACCGGAGATCGCTGCCGAAGTAACCCTTCAACCGATCAAAGCTTTTGGCATGGATGCAGCAATTCTCTTCGCTGATATTCTCCTGCCCCTCCAGCCAATGGGTGTGAACTTCGAGTTTGTGCCTGGCAAGGGTCCTATTATTGAAAACCCTGTTCGCACAGCAGCGGATGTTGCCGCACTGAAGCCCGTCGAAGTGGAAGCAAGTTTGGGTCACGTTTTGGAAGCGATTCGCATTTTGCGTGGCGAACTGACAGATGTCCCTCTAATCGGCTTTTGCGGTGCACCCTTCACTGTCGCATCCTATATGATAGAAGGCGGTCCTTCGAAAGATTATAAAATGGCAAAATCCATGATGTATAACACGCCTGAAGTTTGGCACGCATTTATGGAGAAGTTGACTGCTGTTTTGATTGACTATCTAACAGCGCAAATCAGTGCGGGGGCGCAAGTCGTGCAACTCTTTGATTCATGGGTGGGTGCGCTCAATCCACA